>JADHXE010000117.1 GCA_016783125.1 Anaerolineales bacterium | reverse complement strand
TCGGAATTCTCTCTGCTCGAACTAACGATGAAAAGCATTAAGAACCCTGCCCCCACAAATCCCCTCCCCATCGGCGCTGTGATGGTCATCGGCGGCGGCATTGCCGGCATGCAGGCTTCCCTGGACCTGGCCAATCAGGGATTCAAGGTTTATTTGGTGGAGAAAGAATCGGCCATTGGTGGCAAGATGGTACAACTTGACAAGACCTTCCCCACCAACGATTGCGCCATGTGTACCATTTCACCCAAACTGGTAGAGACTGGGCGGCACCCCAATATTGAGATTTTGACCGACAGTGAGGTGGTCGATATCGCTGGTAAGGCTGGGGAATTTCACGCCCAGGTTCGGCAGCGTCCCCGCTACATTGACCCGCAAAAATGCGTGGCGTGCAACGATTGTGTGGATGTCTGCCCGGTGGTAGTGAGCGATCCTTTCAACGAAGGATTAGCCCCCCGGCGCGCCATTTACAAACTTTACCCCCAGGCTGTCCCTAACGCTTATGCCATCGAAAAAATGGGCATTGCCCCTTGCAGGGATGCCTGCCCGTCTGGGCAGCGCGCCCAGGGGTACATCGCCCTCATTCGTGAGGGGCGCTGGGATGACGCCCTGCGGGTAATCATGATGGACAACCCCTTCCCAGGGATTTGTGGGCGGATATGCAACCATCGCTGTGAGACAGCCTGTAACCGAGAGTTGGTCGAAGAACCCATAAATATCCGTGCCCTCAAACGCTTCGTGACCGACAAGGTTTACGAACAAGCGCGTCTGCCTGTTGAACCCGCGAAGATTAGACATTCCGACAAGCGAGTCGCCATCATCGGCGCCGGACCTTGTGGCCTGACTGCTGCGCAGGATATCCTCCACGCTGGATACCCGGTGACGATATTCGAGGCTATGCCCGTGGCCGGCGGCATGTTACGCCTAGGCGTGCCGGAATATCGCCTGCCCACTAAGATCATCGAGCGTGAGGTGAACAATATCATCGATCTGGGTGTGGATTTGCGCCTCAATCAACAAGTAGAAGACCTGGATGAAATCTTCGAGCAGGGTTTTGAAGTCGTGCTGATCGCCGTGGGCGCCCACGAGGGCATCCGGTTACCCATCCCTGGCGCCAGGCTGGAGGGCGTGCTGATCAATACGCACTTCTTGCGTGATGTGCGGCTGGGAAAATACGATGGTGATCGACGGACGGCTGACAATCGCCAGATGTTGGCAAAGAATGGCTCCCTCGGCGAGAAAGTACTTGTGCTGGGGGGCGGCAATGTAGCCATCGATTGCGCTCGCAGCGCGGTCCGTTTGGGATGTGAAGTCCACCTGGCCTGTTTAGAATCACGCGCTGAAATGCCTGCTCACGACTGGGAGATAGAAGCCGCCAAGGAGGAGGGAGTCCAGATCTACCCCAGCCGCACCTTCGAGCGCGTCCTGGGCGATCAAAGCGATCACGTTCAGGGGGTGGAGTGCATGGAAGTTGCATCCTTCCACTTCGATGAAGGCGGTCACCTGCGCCTGGAAAAGATCTCTGATACGCAGCACACCATCGAATGCGACACGGTGATATTCTCAGTTGGTCAGCGCGCCGGTTTGGCCTTTATTCCCGACGATGCCGGAGTCGGGCTGACCGAGCAACAAACTATTGCAATCAACCCCAATACGTTCGCTACCAGCCGTCCGGGAGTCTTTGCCGCTGGCGACAGCGTCTCAGGTACGTCCTTCGTCATCGAGGCAGTCGCCAATGGACATAGGGCATCTGAATCGATTGTGCGCTATTTGCAAGGCAAACCTTTAGAACCACCCCCAAAACCCGAACTTCCCGTTGTGAATCTGACACGCCAGGAAATCGAAGCGCGCATCACACAGGGTGAAATCAAACCCCAAACACGCATCCCAATGCCTGAACTCCCCATAGAGCAACGCGTTGATAACTTTGCAGAGGTCGAAGGTGGCTATGATGATGAGAGTGCCCAGTCTGAGGCGGCCCGTTGTCTGGCCTGCGGGATTTGCTCGGAGTGCTGGTCGTGCGTGTTTGCCTGCGGAGCAGATGCGATTGTCCACGATGCTATTGAACAAGCCAAAGATATCAATGTCGGTGCGGTTGTGTTAGCCCCGGGATATCAGATTTACAACGCCCATCTGTCCGAAGAATTTGGGCTGGGGCGTTACCCCAATGTGGTTACATCCCTGCAATATGAACGCATGCTTTCGGCCAGCGGGCCTACCAAGGGGCACGTCCAACGCCCATCCGATGGCACCAGCCCCAAGCGCATCGCTTTCTTGCAATGTGTGGGCAGCCGAGATCAAGAGCATGATTACTGTTCCTCGGTATGCTGTATGTATGCCGCTAAAGAAGCCATCATGACCATCGAACATGCCAAAGCAGAAGCCCGAGCTGGCGATAAAGATGTCGATGTTCACTGCCAGGTATTTTTCATGGACACGCGCGCCTACAGCAAAGGTTATGAAGAATATTATCAGCGAGCAGAGCATAAGTACGGTGTTGAGTACACGCGCTGCCGGATCAGCGATGTGAAGGAAGATCCGGTTTCGCATGATCTTGTTCTTCGCTATGCGGTCAGTGAACAGTTATCAGTAAACAGTGAACGGTTTAGCGGTACAGCGACAGCTGACCACTGTTCACTGATCACTGACCACTTCGATTTAGTCGTCCTATCAGTAGGAATGGAGATCTCCGACTCTGTAAAAGATCTTGGTCGCCAACTAGGCATCGAGCTAGACCCTTACGGGTTCTGCCACACTACGCTCTTTGATCCTCTGCAAACCAGCCGGGCGGGCATCTTCGTGGCCGGGCCTTTCCGCGAACCCAAAGATATCCCCGAAACTGTCATCGAAGCCAGTGGAGCGGCTGCACGCGCAGCCCAGCTATTGGCCCCAACTCGGCACAGCCTGACGATGAGGCAATCGTACCCGCCAGAGCAGGACGTTGTGGGCGAAGAGCCTCGCATTGGCATATTCGTGTGCCACTGTGGCAGCAATATCGGCGGTTATCTGGATGTGCCTGGGGTGGCTGAACATGCTCGCACGCTCCCCAATGTGGTACACGCTGAGAATAATCTGTATACATGCTCGCAAGACGCAATAGCCCACATCATTGAGCAGATCAAAGAGCAGAACTTAAACCGGGTGGTCGTCTCTTCTTGCACGCCATTGACTCATGAGCCGTTATTCCAGGATGCTCTGCGGGAAGCCGGGCTGAACCCTCACCTGTTTGAGATGGCCAATATTCGCAATCAGTGTTCATGGGTTCATGCTGATAATTGGGATAGCGCCACAGAAAAAGCCAAGTTATTAACCCGCATGGCCGTAGCGCGAGCAGCGAAACTTGAGCCGCTCAAGATTTCCGAGGTAGCTGTAAACAATGCGGCCCTGATCATCGGTGGTGGCGCGGCCGGGATGAGTGCGGCGCTCAATCTGGCGGAGCAGGGTTTCCCTGTTCATCTTGTAGAACGGGACTCAGAGATGGGTGGCAATCTGCGACTTTTGCGTTACTTTGTGCCATCAAATGGGGACGGAGCCGCGTACACACCGCAAGATTATCTAAAGAAAACACTCGCCAAAGTCAGGCAGCATCCCTTGATCACAGTTCACTTGAACACTGAATTGATTGAGACAGGAGGCTTCAAGGGCAATTTCACATCGAGACTCAAACTCAATGGGAAGATTTTCGAAGTGCAGCACGGCGTCATCATTATTGCTACTGGGGGCGAAGAATACAAAGGTGACGAATACGGCTATGGCGGCTGCCCACGCATCGTGACTCAGTTGGAATTTGAGCAGTTATTAGCGAGTGAGCAGGAGTCAGTGGGCAACAAAAAATCAGCCGTCGTCGGTCTGCCGTCGTCGGTCGTTATGATCCAATGTGTCGGACCAGCAGAGCAGTATTGCAGCCGCATCTGCTGCACAACAGCGCTCAAGAACGCTCTCAAGCTCAAGGAACTGAACCCGGAGGCCCAAATCACGATTCTCTACCACGACATCCGTACCTATGGATTCAAAGAGCGGCTCTACACTCGGGCGCGAGACGCGGGGGTACGGTTCATTCACTATGAATTCGATAAAAAGCCAAAGGTAGAAATTATGCCTGCCGTCAACTCCCGGCGATCAGCAATCCATGTGAATGTTTGGGAACCGGTGCTGAAACGAGAAGTTGCCTTAAATCCCGATCTGCTCGTGCTCTCCACACCCATCGTCCCCGCCAAGGGTACGCGCGAGTTAGCCAGTTGTCTGAAACTCTCTACGAACATGGATGGTTTTTTCTTGGAAGCCCATATCAAGCTCCGCCCGGTGGATTTTTCTACTGAAGGAGTCTTCATGGCTGGTTTAGCACACTACCCTAAGTTTCTTGATGAAACCATCGCTCAGGCCCAGGCCGCTGCTTCTCGTGCTGCCAACATCCTTTCACAAGACACCATCCCGACAAACGCCCGAGTGGCCCATGTAGACCCAGAGGCATGTGTCGGTTGTCTCACCTGTGTGCGCATCTGTCCCTACAATGTGCCCAAAATCAGCGCCGAATTCACGGGTGTGGGAGAAATCACTGGCGCGGCTTATATCGAACCCGCCATTTGCCATGGCTGCGGCTCCTGTACGGTGGAGTGCCCGGCGCAGGCGATTCAGTTGATGCATTACACCGATGTACAAACCATTGCTAAAGTAGATGCATTGCTCAAACCCGAAAGTTTCATACCTATCGAGAGCTTGGAGATCGGAGATTAGAAATTGGAGACTAATCAATTCGTTCCTGACATCATCGCCTTCTGCTGTCACTACTGTGCATATGCCGCTGCGGACCTGGCAGGGTCTATGAGATTGGCGTACCCCGCGGCGGTCAAAGTGGTCGAGATACCCTGCTCTGGAAAGCTGGATCCACTCTACGTTTTGCGAGCATTTGAAGATGGTGCCGACGGCGTGATGGTGGCCGGTTGACTGCCAGGTGACTGTCATTACCTGGAAGGTAATCTACAAGCACAAAGACGAGTTGACTACGCTAAAAGAATATTGGAAGAGATCGGCTTGGAAAGCCAGCGAATCCAAATGATCAACGTGTCCGCGGCGATGGGCCGAAAATTTGCTGAAGATGCTATTACCTTCACCAACGAAATCATAAAAATCGGGCCCAGCCGATTAGAAAATGGCAATAATCGAAATCAAATTAGCGATCTCTCAGAAGGGAGCAAGCCATGATCATTGCAGAAAGAAAGCCCTTAGATGAAATAAAAACCCTGGTAGATGATGCCCAAAAAGTTTTAGTGGTCGGCTGCGGAACCTGTGTAACGGTGTGTTTCGCAGGGGGCTCGCGGGAAGCTCAAATTACCGCCGCGTCTCTACGCATGTCCACAAAACTGGATGGCAATGGCAAAAATGTCGGCGATGTGACCGTGCAGCGCCAGTGCGAGTGGGAATATCTGGATGAGATTAAAGATCAGGTTGAGGATGCCGATATGGTCTTGTCATTAGGCTGCGGCATTGGCGTACAAGCCATTGCGGAACACTTCCCTGAAAGCTGGGTGGTTCCGGGGTTGAACACGACTTTCCTGGGGATTCCTTCAGAGCAAGGGGTTTGGGAGGAACGTTGTGCAGCCTGTGGAGATTGTATTTTGGGGTTGACCGGTGGCATCTGCCCAATTGCGCGCTGCTCAAAATCTCTGCTCAACGGCCCGTGCGGCGGTTCAGAAGCCGGTCACTGTGAAATTGATCCCGACGTTCCTTGCGCCTGGCAGTTGATCTACGACCGCTTGAGCAGCAAAGACAAGCTTCATGTGATCCTGGATTTGCAGCCGCCCAAAAATTGGAGTACATCGCGAGACGGCGGGCCGCGTAAAATCGTTCGAGAAGATCTACGCCTGAAGGCTGAGGAAGCATAGCCAACAAGTGGAGGAAAGAACCATGACAACAATTGAAACGAACACAAATGGATATGTCGTCGGCTCGACTTTAGAGAGAGTGCTTAAAGCCGGTCACTTTGCCGTAACTGGAGAATTGGGGCCGCCCCAAAGCGCGGATGGCGATGAGATTCGCGAGAAAGCTGCCTTGCTCAAAGGGCTTGTCGATGGCGTCAATATTACCGATAACCAGACCGCCATTGTACGTATGTCTAGCATTGGGGCGGGTACTATCGTCGTGCAAGAGGGGTTGGAGCCCATCATCCAGATGACCTGTCGGGACCGCAACCGCCTGGCCATCCAGAGCGACTTGCTCGGGGCCTATGCCTTGGGGATGCGCAACCTGCTCTGCTTGAGCGGAGACCATCAAAAATTTGGCAACCACCCCACAGCCAAGAATGTCTTCGATATGGACTCGGTTCAACTGGTAAAGATGGTGACGGATATGCGCGATGAATGCATTTTCCAATGCGGGGATGCGCTTAAGGGGCAAGAACCACGTTTCTTCATTGGAGCAGCCTCGGCCCCGTTCGCCGATCCAATCGATTTCCGGCCTTACCGTCTCGCAAAAAAAATCAACGCCGGAGCAGATTTCATCCAAACCCAACTCGTCTACGATGTTGAGGCCTTTGACCGCTTTATGGAGAAAGTGCGCGAGCTTGGCCTTCATGAGAAAACGTATATTCTGGCCGGAGTTGGCCCGCTGAAAAGCCCGGGCATGGCGCGTTACATGAAGAACAATGTCCCCGGCATCTTGGTTCCTGATGAGATCATTGAGCGCATGACCGCGGCTGGAAAGCCCTGGGCTGACATCAAAAAAGATGAATTGACCCGCGAAGATAAACGGGCGCGTTCGAAAGTCTGGCGAGATGAGGGTATTCAGGTTTGCATTGATCTGATCCAACAACTGCGTGAGATCAAAGGGGTCGCCGGCGTGCATATTATGGCTATCGAGTGGGAGAAAGCGGTAAAACCAATCGTTGAGGGTGCAGGTTTGTACCCCAGGCCAACTGTGAAAGAACCAGTCACCCAATAACTTGGAGGTCTGCTATGACCCAAAGAGGACAACCAACTGAGCAACCGATCACCATTCGTGACGACCTGGCAAAGCGCGTGCAAGAAGAATTGGGCCAGAATGTTTATTTGTGCTACCAATGCGTCAAGTGCACGAGCGGGTGTCCGGTTGCCGGATTCTTTGATTGGCAGCCCAACCAAATCATGCGCGCCCTGCAACTAGGCCAGGAAGACATTGCCCTGGAATCTCAGACACCCTGGTTATGTGCAGCGTGTCAGACCTGCACAACGCGCTGTCCGCAGAACCTGGACATCAACGCCATTATGGAATTTCTCACTCGCGAAGCGCTTGGGCGCGGAATCGAACCGGTGGTATCTGAGGTCAATGATTTCAACCGGGCCTTTCTGCGCGAGGTTCGCTTGTGGGGGCGAGCCTACGAACCGGGTTTAATGGCAGAGATGTTGCTGCATGATCCCAAAACTCTCGTCGAAGATTATGACTTCTTCATGGGGATGCTCAAAAAACGTAAGGTTGCCATCCTTCCAAAGCCTGTGCGCGCGCCCAGCCGTCGCAAGATTAAACCGATTGCAGGCGCATCGAAAGCCGTGGCCTATTATCCCGGATGCTCGCTCGAATCAACAGCGGCTGAATTCAACATCTCTGCCAAATCCGCATGCGAGGCGCTTGGTCTGGAGTTGATTGAACCCCCGGGATGGATGTGCTGTGGTAGCTCGGCTGCCCATCGGTCTGACCCCGCAGCTGCGATCCGACTCCCGATGGAGAACCTTGCCCTGATCGAGCAAAGCGGGTTCCAAGAAGTAACCATGCCTTGCGCGGCTTGCTTCAACCGCCACAAGGCTGCACAATATGAAATCCGTCAGGATAACGGGCACAAAGCTGCCATGGATGATGCTCTAGGTTACAGCTACCAAGACACAGTGCATGTTAGCACCCTGGTCGAGGCAATCCATCAACATATTGGGCCAGATAATGTCGCCGAAAAAGTTCAGAACTCTCTCAAGGGTCTGCGTGTGGCTTGTTATTATGGCTGTTTGCTGACACGTCCTCCTGAAGTCACCGAAGCCGCACACCCTGAAAATCCGACCGATATGGATGAACTCTTAGCTGCACTCGGGGCCGATACTCGCGATTGGTCTTATAAAACCACCTGTTGTGGCGCAGCCCACACCCTCACCCGCCCTGATATTGTCCTACAACTTAGTGGAAACTTGATCAGTCATGCCCGAGAAGCCGGCGCGGAAGTTATCGCTGTCGCTTGTCCACTTTGCCACATGAATCTGGACGCCCGGCAGATTCAAATGGGGCTTGACGAGCCAATGCCGATCTTATATTTCACGCAGCTCATTGCATTAGCTTTAGGGTTACCCAAGAAAGCAACTGCACTCCACAAAAACATCATCGATCCACGCCCAATCTTGAAACGTAAGGAGATCATCTTTAGTTAGGTAAAGGAGTTTGCCATGGTTCCCGCTACTCCACCCCAAACTACGATCAACCCAGTGGATCTCCTCGACTCTGCACTCGAGGAATCTTGGCACGCATTATGCGATGCGTTCGATGTCACTGCTGACATTCCCAACCTGCGAACCCTATTCTGCCATGCGGACCTGTCCGCGCCATTCAAAGCTGCGGAGACAGTGCTCGTCAATATGATCCTGGAAGCCATCGAAAGCGTGGATCGATTTTCCCCTTGGTACACGCGACCGGCCCGCGCATATGGCCTCATCTCTATTCGGAATGGGAAACTCAATCGTTTCAAATGGATGCTCGCACCTGATGCCATTCGACGATGGCATGAGGAACTCGAAAAATTACACCTTGCCATTCGAAAAAACTCAGGACTGATACAAGCCAGCCTACTCGTTGACCAACTCGCCATGAGAGAACTGAGCGACGAGCCCCAGATCACAGCCCAATGCAATTGCTATCCACCAAAGATAATCCGCATTAATGAGAGAGTCCTTTGTAAAACATCAATTGTCTGTGACGATTGCGATTATCCCTTCGCTCCCTAAAACCCAAACAGCGGCACATTCTTTTTTGGGTCTCTCTCCCGCTCACACCCCTAATTTCGGGATTACTTCCACTGGAATGAAACGCACCCAAACCAAATTCAGCACTTCACGATTTAGGCTCACGCCACGCCGAAGGCGGGCCTATGGCCGGCGCGTCATACCCACAGGGTACGCAAGCGAAGCACATCCTCGGGCAACCCGGGTATAGACCTCTGAGCGAAATACTGTGATCTACTGAAATTCCAGGACGCTGGTCTCTCTAATCAAAAATATAGATGAGATCAGCGTCTTTTCGTTTATACTTGTCCAATCTATCCGCTAACCAGGAGATCTAAATGAGCAGGGTGCGTTTCATTTCAGTTGAAGAGAGCCCGGAGAGAAACCCACACTGGTTACAGAAATTCAAGCCGACTGTATCGTTACTCAAGAAGAATAACTGGTTACTTTATACCAATAGCTGGAGGCATTATGAATCCAATAAAAGAATTGTTAACCTCAGGAGAACCCATCCTGCTCGACGGCGCTATGGGCACCATGTTGATGGATGCCGGACTGGAACAGGGCGATCCGCCCGATGAATGGAACGTACGCTACCCAGAACGTATCAAGGCTATCCATCAGGCTTATATTGATGCCGGATCACAACTGATCTTGACCAACTCCTTTGGCGGCACACGCTTCCGCTTGGAGATGCACAACCTGCAAGAGCGAGTCTACGAATTCAACAAAGCCGCCGCAAAGAACGCCCGCGCTGTTGCCGATGCCGCGTCGCATACCGTGGTGGTCGCCGGGGACATTGGTCCCACGGGTCAGTTGTTCGAGCCAATGGGCTTGTTGACCTTTGATGACGCCAAGGCCGCATTTGCCGAACAAGCCCGCGGGTTGGCCGATGGCGGCGCAGATGTCTTCTGGATTGAGACGATGAGCGATCTCAACGAAGTCAAAGCAGCTATTGCCGGCATCCGCTCGGTCAGTGACCTGCCGATTATAGCGACGATGTCCTTCGATACGCACGGCCATACGATGATGGGCATCAGCCCGGCCAAGTTCATCGAAGCGATGGGAGATCAAGATGTGCTCGCCCTGGGCGCCAACTGCGGCACCGGCTCTGATGAACTGGAACTGGCCGTCAAAGCTATACGCGAGGCTAATCCCGATATCGTGTTAGTCGCCAAGGGCAACGCTGGGATTCCGCATGTGGTCGCCGGGGGCGAGATTGTCTACGATGGCTCGCCCGAAGTGATGGCCGAATATGCGCTGAATGTGCGTGAAATCGGCGCATCGCTGATCGGTGGTTGCTGTGGAAGTACGCCGGAGCATATCAAAGCCATGGCCGAGGCGCTGGGCAAGTAGATAAAATCAATAGGACTTACGCAGTTCGATGAAAAATATACCGAAAAAAGGGATGTGGGGCGAACTCCGTTCGCCCCACATCCCTTTTTTCGGTATATCACCTCATCTATGGGCAGGTTCGCCCAACCACCGATGAGGGCACCCAGGCGGTCAGAGAGATATAGTCATTGAAGAGTGCTCTGTGCCCGTAACGCTTGTTATATGCTTTGCTGTAACTATTGAAAACCCGCTGTGGTAGTAAGCCCACTCGTCCTTCCCCATCCTGGCGCACCAAATAATGGTAATGGTTGGGCATCAAGCAATACACGATCAAGCTCAGGGAGAACTGAGCGCAATACTTCTTCATCGTTACGCAGGACAAAAATATAATTATCGTCCTCGCGGAAAATAGATACGCCATGCGCGCCGCGATTGTAGATATGGTAATACTGACCGGGGATGTAATCTGGCCTTCTTGGACGCATCAATCAACCTTCGTAAGGACGCCAAGTGCATTGCACCTTCAAGGTGCGACGCACTTACTCAGCAGATCTTCCTTGGCGGTCAGGAAAAATATCCCGACGGTGAGCGATAAAACCCATCAGGTTGCTCTTGCCTGCCCCACTCAACCCGACAACCGAAATACATTCCCCGGCCCCCACCGCGCTGAGGATGGCTTGCACTTCTTTCTCTCGACAGTTGGGTGGATAGGTGTTCCAGACAGACATAGTAGAGATTTTAATGGTCCTGGGGTACTATTCAAAACGTATAAGATATCATACAATGTAACAACAGCATTTTGCGCATCTTATCACGAGGGGAACCTCCGTATTTGCAAATCGCTAAACTGACTTATGATAACATTTATATGACTTACGCACTGGCGATGGAAAAAGTCCGAAAATAGGGGGTGTGCAGGGTTGCTCCGCAACCCTGCACACCCCTTATTTTCGGTATATTTTTCATTCATCTGCGTAAGTCCTGATTTATCCAAACCAATGCCCTTTCTTATTAGTGAGGGGCGGTGGGAATCGCCGGGGAGGTTCCTAAAGAGCCATAAGTGAGCAATCCTATGAGTGAGAAACCTAAAAAAACGCTGACCGTAGAAACATTGGTGACTATAGCCATCGCCATCATCGCTTTTACTGGCGCGATGACGGGCATCATCTCTGGCGCGCGCGCTAGGGCAATCACAAAATTCGAGAAAAAGGCCATTGCTGCTTCAATCAACCGCGAGCAAGCTTATGTCATCGCGCATACCTGGATGCAGCAAGACCTGCGCGCCTATGCTGAATACAACCGCTTGAATGCCCTGGCTTCCATCGCCGAAACTGAAGCTGAACTGGCGCTAGGGCGCGGCGATGAAGAACGAGCCAATATTCTTAGAGAACAGGTACAGGAATATCGCACAGCTGCGGCGGCAAAAGCGACTTTCTTCTCACCCGAATATATCCTCCCAGGCGGCGCATTCGACGAGCAAGGATTCCTGGCTAACCAGATGCGGTTAGAGTCTCGCAATTTGGATATAAATCCCCAAAAGAACTTTGAGATGGCCCAACAGCTTATCGACAAAAGTTCTGTATTGGTGACAGGCATCTACATGCTTTCATTCGTAGTTGTCTCTTTAATTTTTGCCAGAGTGATCAAGAACAACTGGCGTTACCTGTGGGTAGGCATTGCATCGCTGATTTTTATTGCCGATGTCATATACATCCTTATCAATGAGTTTTCCTTTGGCCCCATGTGAGAGTGAGCGATGACTGAAGCAGAAACGAAACCAAAAATAGAATTTAAAACAGCCGCTATAGTGCTCATGGCACTGACATCACTTTGGGTGGCCACGATCATCCGGCTGCAAAATAATGTCACCATCAATCTGGGGCTGGCATCCCAGCGTTCTCGGGCAGAGGCTGTGGTTGCATTCGGCAAACTACCGAATGATGCCAGCAATTATTTCTGGTATACATCCTTCCCTTGGGACGAGTCGGATAATGATAGCGTGCTGTCAGGGTTGATGGTCTTGTGGTACGGTCAGCATCCCGATATGGAATTCCTGCAGCAAGGTGAGTTCTTCCTGGGGGGTCTGGCACAGACTAGCTTTATCCCAGCTACCTACACAGATGCAAATGGCATTCGCATGGGCGCTTATTTAGTGGGCATGGCCCATCAAGGCAATGCCTATCTGCTGGTTTTGCAGGCCCCCGCTGATGAATTCGAGCAAACCTATAACGCGATCTTTGACCCCATGCTGCGCAGTCTTGAAATCGCGCCCACGAAATAAGGCCGCATTACCCCCATGTCACAATGCGTACGCATCGCTCTGATCAGGGTGGGTTATTCGCTCTGGGAAGAAATTCAGTACTTCACGATTCAAACTCGGAAGCCCGTCCTCGGGCGACCCGGGGACGGGTCTCAGAGCGTAAAACTGTGATCTACTGAAATTAAAAAATCCGTGTTCCTTTTTATCTGTGGGAAAAACGCACAACTTTTATTCATCCGCAACAAATCAAGAAGAAGTAGGGCACGCCTACGGCGTCCATACCGTAGTGATTCATAAGGAACCCAGGAACGCAGGAGAAAAAATTCCTGGATGTGCTCGATCACTCTCTCCTCAGGCCAGGCCTTCCGGTAAGGGCGGTCTGAAGTCAGGGCGTCCCAGACATCCACGATAGCGAAGATGCGCGCCGCCAGGGGGATTTGCTTCCAGGGCGAACGCATCTAAATTGTTATTGGCGCAATTTTGCTCTGCACGCCGTTGGCGACCGCTAAGACGCACGCCAACGGCGCGCAGAGCGAGGGCGCAAAGATTTTTGGGTCTCTGGGATTTCGCGTGGTAAGGTCCACGCCAAGTCCCAAAGAGCCAGATTTTTTTAGCAATGAAAGGCCGCCTGATTTACAATGGCTCGTTTTCGTTCAACAATACACACATCTTTGCGATTTTCTATCTTTCCTTCGCGTTCTTCGCGTCTTCGCGGTTCAAAAATAAGATGCGTTTGCCCTGGATTTGCTCCCCTTTCAAACGGCGCGGATAGCCTGTACCGTCCCATTTATTCAAATTGCCCAGATGGATTAGGGTTTATCTCAAAGATGAGCATCGCCAACCCCCTGTAACCCAGGCCTGATTCTATTCCCTGGCGTAGCTCTGCCTCCAAGGCATCAGCACCAAAGCATTGAATGAAATCAACCCCACAGGCGCGGGCTATTTCAGGGATATCCAGTTTGGGAGCAGGATCGCCCAAAGCATCTGCACCCACCCCGG
>JADHXE010000116.1 GCA_016783125.1 Anaerolineales bacterium | reverse complement strand
CATTCCCAGGTTTGAGTAATTACAAAATAAATTCATACTGGAGTCCCCATGCCAATCAACGCCAATATTTACTTCTTCGAACATCAAGGGGGGCAGGCCCGCAAACCGCCGGTTGTCCTCATTCATGGGGCCGGCGGAACGCACCTGCATTGGCCCGCATCTGTGCGCAGGCTGCCTGAATATTCTGTTTACGCGCTTGATTTACCTGGTCATGGCAAATCGGAGGGCCGCGGGCAGCAAATTATCGCTGGATACGCCCAAAGTGTGTTGGATTGGATGCAGGCCCTCAAAATGCATAAAGCCGTTTTTATTGGACATTCCATGGGCGGGGCGGTTGCACTGACATTAGGCATCCAACATCCTGAGTGTGTCCTGGGTTTGGGGTTGGTTGGAACAGGCGCGCGCTTGAAGGTGGCTCCTGCTCTTTTAGAGAACGCTGCTCGTGAAGAGACTTTTCCATCCGTCATCGAGATGATTAGCGATTGGGCTTTCGGCCCCCAGGCGGATCCCCGTTTGGTTGAGTTAGCTTCTAAACGAATGGCAGAAATCCGACCCACAGTCTTACACAGCGACTTCACCGCCTGCGATACCTTCGATGTGTTGGACACACTGGGAGAAATCCAGGCTCCAAGCTTGGCCCTTTGCGGGGAAAACGATCAACTAACGCCACCACGCCACTCACAATACCTGGCTGATCATATCCCCAATGCCGAGGTCAAAATTCTCCCAGACGCTGGTCATATGGTGATGCTCGAAAAACCTAATGAGGTCGCCGAGGCGTTGTTGGCCTTCTTATCAAAAATCCCCTACCAGCCTGGAGATATAAACCGGGGGTCTTCGTAAAACTCCGTCCGCGGTAAAATTAGCGGAACTTGCCTAAATAAGCTTGTTCGTAGTGCGGGCTTCAGCACGCTTGGCCCGCATAGCGTGGCGAAGCGAGCGCTACAAACAGGGAAGGTGTTTTTGGACGCTCACTAAAGACAGGCTCGTGGAGGTTTCCTTGAAAAAGTATTTTTCGGATTATTTATTTTTAGCAGTACTCGCTGGCACAATCGTCGCCCTCGACCAATGGACAAAATGGCTTGTGCGCGCAAAGCTCGAATTCAGCCACACCTGGGTTCCGTGGGATTGGCTGGCTCCGTATGCTCGCATCATCAATTGGAAGAACACTGGCGCCGCCTTTGGAGTGCTGCAGGAATTTGGGGGGGCGTTTACGATCCTGGCCTTCCTGGTTGTAGGGCTGATTCTGTATTTCTACCCTCAAATCCCCCGCCAGGATTGGTCCTTACGGATTGCCTTAGGGATGCAAATGGGCGGCGCGATTGGAAATTTAGTCGACCGCCTTGCGCGAGGTTTTGTGACGGATTGGATCTCGGTGGGATCCTTCCCGGTGTTCAATGTGGCGGACTCATGTATTTCTGTTGGGGCTGCTGTATTAGTCATTGGGATGTTGATCCAAGAAAGAAAGCTGAAAGCCTCCCAAACGGCGTCCGAACAACCCCCTGAAGAAGTCGGATCATCTCCAGAATTAGCGGATATCCAAAATGAGTGAGCAGAATCTCGACTTTGTCTTCGAAGAAGAAAGCTCCCAACGCCTCGATAAATTTCTCGTTGCGCATATCCCAGAGTTATCCAGATCGCGCTTGCAAGCGTTGATCGAGGCTGGCAATGTGACCGTGGAAGGTGAGATACCCCACAAAGCTGGTTTCTCCCTGACCCACGGCGTCCGGGTTGAGGTGACCATCCCACCCCCAGAGCCCAGCCAGTTGGTTCCCGAAGCGATCCCCCTGGATATTCTTTTCGAGAATGATGATGTGCTGGTAATCAACAAACCGGCGGGGATGGTGGTGCATCCCTCTGCTGGGCATGCCCGCGGGACGCTCGTACACGCGGTGCTGGCTCATGTCCCTGGGATCGAGGGGGTTGGTGGGGAGAAACGCCCCGGCATCGTCCATCGTTTGGATAAAGATACTTCTGGCATCATCATCCTGGCGAAGAATGACCGCGCCCATCGCTGGCTGAGTGATCAATTCCAGGACCGGCAGGTCGGTAAAACTTATCTTGCCCTTGTAGATGGGGCGCCCCCTACACCCAAGGGACGCGTTGAAGCGCCGATTGGGCGTGACCCCTCACACCGCCAGCGTATGGCGATCACACTACCGCATAAGGGGCGCGAAGCGATCAGTGAATACTTCACCATTGAAAACTTCGATCAACACACCCTGCTAGAAGTACGCATCCTCACCGGGCGCACACACCAAATCCGCTTGCACATGGCTTTCATCGAATGCCCGATAGTGGGTGACACGGTCTACGGACGCAGGCAGCCAAGCCTGCCCCTCACGCGGCAATTTCTTCACGCCCAACGTTTGTCGATCATCATTCCCGGGGAGCCTAGCCCGCGCACTTTTGAAGCGCCACTTCTAGAAGACCTTACTGAAATATTAGATACGCTTAGGCGTTAGCATGAGGCAAGTTTGCATGTTTGCATGCTGCAAGTTGGAAAATGAAACTCCTGCTACTAAGAAATTTTTCCCTGTCATTGCGAAGCAGCTTCGCAGTGACATGGAACCTGAGTTTCTTCCTGATTGAGCCCCGCTGCTTGCTACGGGGTGGATTTACTCAGAAGCCCGTCATCGGGCGATGCGTACCGCCCCGGAGATGGGGCTTGCGAGTGTAGAGGGACAGAGATGTTAGCATTTGGCACGTGAAACAGAATTTGGAGAAATCTATGGATACTATCGACCTTCGATCTGATACTGTCACACAACCCACGCCAGCCATGCGCGAAGCTATGGCTAAAGCCCAAGTCGGCGACGATGTTTACGGCGAAGATCCCACCATCAACCGGCTTCAAGAACTGGCCGCTGAGATGCTGGGCAAAGAAGCCGGGCTTTTTATCCCCTCCGGGACGATGGGCAACCTGGCGGCGGTCCTGGCTCACTGCAATCGCGGTGATGAAATCATCCTTGGGCATGTGGCGCATACTTTTCTTTTCGAAGGAGGCGGTATCGCTGCCTTAGGCGGCATCCACCCACGCACGATCCCCAACCAGGCCGATGGAACAATGGCGCTGGACGAAATCCGAGAGGCTATCCGCCCTAACGAGGCCCATCACCCCATCACCCGCCTGATCACCCTGGAAAACACGCACAACCGCTGCGGCGGAGCAGCTTTGTCCGTCGAATACACGCAGGCAGTTTCTGATCTGGCCCGCGAACACGATTTGCTCTTGCATTTAGACGGAGCGCGCATCTTCAACGCCGCCGCCGCGCTCGGTGTGGATATTGTTGACCTGGTCGCTCCGGTCGACTCAGTTACCTTTTGTTTGAGCAAGGCGCTCTGCGCGCCCGTTGGATCGGTGCTGTGCGGCAGCAAAGAGTTCATCGCCCGCGCCCATCGTATACGCAAACAATTGGGGGGTGGTATGCGTCAGGCTGGGATTTTAGCCGCAGCGGGGATTGTGGCCCTACAGGAAATCGTTCCCCGTTTGGGAGAAGACCATGCCCGAGCAAAGATTCTGGCCCAAGGTCTGTCAGCTATTCCAGGAGTGCTGCTGGATACAGACGCGCCGCCCTCCAATATGGTCTACCTGACCCTGGGGGATGACATCCCCCTTGGTACCAGGGAAATCGCCGGCCAGCTTCAAGAACACAACGTTCGCGTGGGCATTGTAAGCCCGCGTCGCTTCCGGCTGGTCACCCATTATTGGATCGATGACCAAGCCGTACGTACGGCTGTAGAAGCATTCAAAAAGGTACTGGAGAACTATTCGTGATATAATTTTCACTTACTTCGGCAATGTCAACTTAGCGAGGAAAGCCCGAAATTGGGGGGTGCGGCGGGGTTCCCGAAGGGACGCAAAGCGCACCCCGCCCGCACCCCGCCAATTTCGGGACAATCTTCTCTGGAGAAATTGCAATGGACAAATTCCTTACCCTAAAAGAGATCGATCAGATTACTGATGAGGTGCGCAGCCGCATCTCCAAGAAACCGCGTATCGGTATGATCTTGGGATCAGGCCTGGGGCCTCTGGCGGATAATGTCGAAGACCCTGTGACCATCCCCTATGGGGAACTTCCCAACTGGCCTGTTTCCACAGTGATAGGTCATGAGGGCCGCCTCGTCATTGGAGAACTAGAAGGGCAAGATGTGTTGGTGATGCAAGGCCGCACTCATTACTACGAAGGTCATAGCATGGATCGAGTGGCGATGCCTGTTCGAGTGATGCAGCGGTTAGGGATCGAATTTTTCTTTGTAACGAATGCAGCCGGGGCTGTAAACCCTGACTTCGAGCCTGGGGGGCTGATGTTGATTACCGATCATCTTAATTTCGTGGGTATGGCTGGGGCGAACCCTTTGCGAGGTCCTAATCTGGATGAATTCGGTCCGCGCTTCCCCGATATGAGTCAGGCGTACGATCTCGAATTGATCGATATTGCCCGCAAAGTCGCTGCTGAAAATGATTTCCGCCTGAACGAAGGTGTCTATGTTGGCCTGGCTGGACCTTCTTTCGAAACTCCCGCTGACCTGCGTTTCCTGCGCGCGGTGGGCGTCGATGCTGTGGGGATGTCAACCGTCCATGAAGTCACTGTCGCCCGCCATGGAGGTATGCGTGTGCTAGGCGTTTCTGGAATCAGCAACAAGGCCAATCTCGACGGCAGCACGATCACCACCCATGAAGAAGTGTTAGAAGCTGGTCAAGTGATCGTTCCCAAGATGGTTAGCCTCATGCGCGGGGTTTTGAGAAAAATATAGCGTATTGCGTATTTCGTATTTTGGAAGCATTACGCAATACAGGGTTTGTCCGCAAAATGTGCGTCACTCGCGAGAATTTTTGAACCGCAAAGACGCCCGCCAACGGCGCGCAGAGCGAGAACGCAAAGAAAAGAGAAAATTAAAAAACTTCGCGCCCTGCCCGAAGGGCCACATAGTGTGCGTCTTCGCGGTGAATCATTTGGTTGCGGCTATGCTGCGATATAAAATACGCAATACGAGATACGATGCAAGCCGTTCAACCGAGATAAATAAACCCCCACATGGCAGTTGTTTTAGAATTTTTCAAGAATAACGAAGTTTTCATCTACCTGATCCTGGGGATACTCGCGATCTGGCAGATACGCAAATTTGCTGTGGGTTGGGATGAGTTGCGCAGCGCGGCTTTTGGGTTAGAGCAAGAGAGCGCCCGCGCCCGCCTGAACTGGGCAACCAGCATGTTGGTATTGATCTTCATCCTAGGCGTAGCTGAATTTGGGCTGGTGTCCTTTGTTTTCCCCAATCTTCCAGACGAATCCCCCCTGCTCACACCGACGTTGGATTTACTGGCCACACCAACCATCACTCTTGGTGTAGCTAACGAGGCCTCGGGAACAGGAAATGCTATCCCTGCAGCCACCATTCAAGCTGAAGATATCGGCTGCATCCCAGGGCAAGTGGAAATCACTTTCCCTCCCAATGGTGAAACCGTCCAAGATGTTGTTGAAATTTATGGCACTGCCGATATCCCCAATTTCGGCTTTTACAAATTTGAAATGGCTTCTGTCAACGATGTCAACTGGTTGACTATCCAGGCTGGGGATGTGGCTGTCTATGAAGACCTCCTTGGCTATTGGGATACCTCGCGCCTGCCAGTGGGAGATTATGCCTTACGTCTTGTCGTCACCGACAATCAGGGAGACGCCTCGGAACCTTGCACTGTTCAGGTGCGCGTCGAGGCCTCGACTGAGCCTTAGTAACTGTCCATAAATAACTTGTTCGTAGTGCGGGCTTCAGCACGCTTGCCACAGGCACGCCTTCGGCGAAGCGAGCACTACAAACAGGGAAGTTATTTTTAGACGCTCACTTAGACAACAAAAACGCACACCTCACTACTTTCAGGGTAGAATCAAGCTAACATGGCTGAAATTGAAATCCGGCCTGCTATTGCTACAGATATTCAAACCATCATGTCGCTGGAACACAGTTATTCCAGTGACCATGTCTGGCAAATGGATTTCCGTCATGAAGGGGGGACAATCAAAGTAACTTTTCGCGAGGTTAGGCTGCCTCGTTCGGTACAGGTTCGGTATCCCCATAACCCGCAAAACATAGCAGATGATTGGTCAACCCGAGATGGGTTGCTTGTCGCTGTCATGGAAGGCGAGCCTGTTGGTTATATCAGCCTGGAGCAGAGTCCCCAGCTAAAAGCCACCCGCGTCACTGACCTTGCCATCGCTCGACGGTCGCGCCGTCAAAAGATCGGCAGTTCTCTGGTGATGGCAGCTCAGGATTGGGCTTCACGCCATGACAGCCGGCGTTTGATACTCGAACTACAGCCCAAGAATTTTCCCGCCATCCAGATGGCGAAAAAGTTAGGCTTCGAGCTTTGCGGCTACAACGACCACTATTTTGCAAATCACGACATCGCGCTCTTCTTCTCTAAATGGCTGAAGTAATGGCTGGGTGCGTTTCATTTTGGTTGAGTGACTCGCTGCGTATAGCGTATTTCGTATAGCGTATTTGGGAAGCATTACGGAATACGCTATACGCAATACGAACATCTTTCTGGACTCATTCAAAACGCATCCTAATGATTTCGATTGGTACCCATGCCCTCCCTTATCGGTAGTTTACAGACCCTCAACCAACTGCTCACTGCCGGGATTGCCATCACTGCATTTTCCCTGCTTCTTTATGCTTTATCGTTCAATCTTCGAGATAGGGTGGCGCGCTCGGTTGCGGTGATCTTCTTCTGTGTGGTGATTGTTTTTGTTGGAGAAGCGGTCACCAGCGTCACCCAGGGGTATGCATGGGTGGACACCTGGTTCAAGCTAACGTGGATAGGGATCATTTTCCTGCCCCCGTCTTATCTGCACTTTTCGGACGCGCTGCTGGCCACAACGGGCCGGCCTTCACGCGGCCGCCGACGCAACTGGATTCGATTTACCTATCTGATCTCGTTAGCATTTGTGATCACCCTGCCATTCCCGAATCTCATGGGATCTGTGGCTTCTGCGTACCCGGCTCTCTACTTGACCCCCACCCCCCTCACCTGGGTTTTCTTTGCCTTTTACACTGTCAGCATGAACTGGACCTGGGTCAATTTTTGGCGGGCATATCGCCGTGCCGTCACCACTACCAGCCAACGCCGTATGCGCTACCTGATCGCCGGCGCTGTGGCCCCTGCCCTGAGCACCTTCCCATACCTGACATTTGGATCAAAAATTGCCTCAGAACACCCCCTGCTCTTCTGGCTGACTGCTGACTTGCTCAATATCATCATGTCGGTATTGATTGTGCTCATGGCCTATGCCGTGGCTTTCTTCGGAGTCTCGTGGCCAGATCGGGTGGTGAAACGGCGTTTATTCAAATGGGTCATGCGCGGGCCTGTAACAGCATCCACCGTGCTTGCGGTGACGACGCTGGTGCGACGGGCAGGGGAATCCTACGGCTTTGTCTACTCTGCAGCTGTGCCCATCGCCATGGTAGCCACACTGCTAATCATGCAATACTCGGTCACGATGCTGGCTCCTGTCTGGGAACGGCTGCTTTTCTACGGTGGAGCGCGCGACAATTTACAGTTGGTGCAAACCCTTGAGGAGCGGCTGATCACCTCCAGCGACTTGCGTCAATTTTTGGAAGCGATCCTCACCGCGGTTTGTGACCGCCTTCAGGTGGATACCGCTTTTGTGATCGTGCTGATCCCGCGAGGGTCTGAGATGATCGTCACGATTGGGGATGTGCACCAGCTCCAACAGGAGAACCTCTCTGATGAGCTGCTCGAAGTTGTCACCAGAAATAACCTCAATGGCACAGTTGAAGAAGATGCCATGCGCCTGTTCACCTGGGGAGATTTTTGGCTCACACCTCTCTTCGGAGATATGCCATCTGACTCAAATGACGATGCACCCTTGTTCGGTTTATTAGGAGCCGAACGTTTGCCCGGAGATTCCCCCGACGAAGAGCAGCGACTCGCCTTGAAAACTCTAGCTAAACGAGCCGCTCTCGCCCTGGGAGATCGCGCTCAACAGCAAACCGTTTTTAGCTCCTTGGAAGCATTGACCCCTCAAGTCGACTGGATCCAACGATTACGCGCCGCGGCAAGCTATGACGGGGCTGATGTACTCACCTCCTCTCAAGAAGAACTGGCGGAGGGTGACTTCGCCCGTTGGGTCAAGGACGCTCTAAGCCACTACTGGGGTGGTCCAAAATTATCGAAAAGCCCCTTGTTGCGCCTTGAGGTTGTGCAGCAGGCGCTCGACAAACATGAGGGAATCTCCGCCAATGCCTTGCGCTCAATCCTGCGTCAGGGCGTCGAGCAAGTACGGCCTGACGGTAAACGAAGGTTTACAACCGAATGGCTTTTGTATAATATTCTAGAGATGAAATTCATGGAAGGGCGCAGAGTACGTGACGTGGCTACCCGCCTGGCTATGTCAGAAGCTGACTTATATCGCAAGCAGCGTGTGGCGATAGAAGTCGTCGCACAAGCTATTATAGATATGGAACACGAAGTGCGCGCTGGAAATTCCCATACCGGCTAGTGTTCAAATCCCGGAAAAATGGTGTGCGCAGGCGCGCGCCCCCTGCGCACACCATTTTTCCGAGGAAATCCGTTCGACAGTTGGATATTACAATGCAATTTGGAGAGGTAGATTGGTATCGCATGGTACAAAAGGAAAATTATAAACTCGCCGAAGAAGCTCCCCTGGATGAATCTTGGTGGTCCGCCGTTTTGGCGGATGTGGAAGCTCACACCGAGTCTACAAAAGGTACGCTTGATCTCAGCGTGGAGCAACCCGCGCCAGCCATCGATTGGAAATGGGCTGAAAATCTCTACAGTCAAGATGAAATCATCGAGCTTGAAGTCACCGGGCACAATCGCGGGGGACTTTTAGTCGAAGATGAACGCATCAAAGGCTTTGTGCCCATTTCGCACCTCATAGAGATTTCCGAAGAGACCTCCGAAGAAAAACGCACGGAGATACTGACATCCTACCTAGGGCGCTCTTTGCAATTGAAGGTAATTGAGTGCAGTCCAAAGCGCGAGCGCGTCGTGCTATCAGAGCGCGCCGCCCAGGCCGCGCCAGGCCAACGTCTTGAGTTGCTCAAACGGCTGACGACTGGCGCGCATATTATGGGCAAGGTTACTACCATCACCAACTTTGGCGTTTTCGTTGACCTGGGGGGAATAGAGGGCCTTATCCATATCTCCGAGTTATCCTGGGGGCGCGTCACACATCCGAATGAAGTTCTCTCTCCCGGGGACGAAATCGAAGTTTATGTGCTCAACCTCGACCAAAAACGCTGCCGGGTAGCACTCAGTCTGAAACGCCTTCAACCCAATCCCTGGGATACAGCACACATCAACTACCAACCGGGTCAAGTCACCGAAGCGACGATCACCAATATCGTGCCCTACGGAGCATTTGCCAGATTAGAAGAGGGCCTCGATGGCTTGATCCATATTTCTGAAATTGAGGGCAATCCAGAAAGCCCCGATGAAGTTCTCTCCGAAGGTCAGCAAGTTCAAGTTTCCATCTTGCATATCGATATAAACCGTCAGCAACTCGGGCTGCGGCTGGGCACTGACGGAGGCGATATGTGAAAAATTGGTGGCTGGTCGCTCTGGGAATATTATTCGGATTATTGGGAGCAGGAGCCGTTATCCTGGCCAGCAGTCCCCCGCGCGGCATACCCATCCAACTTTTGCCGCCCCCCACACCAGCCCCCATTCAAGTGCATGTAACTGGCGCGGTACACAATCCCGGTGTGTACGCCCTGCCCATCGACAGCCGTGTCGAGGATGCCATCCAAACCGCGGGGGGCTTCACAGAGGTTGCACAGCAAGATCGTATCAACCTGGCTGCCAAACTGCAAGACGGCGATCAGGTTCAGGTGCCAGCCCAAAGTGAGTCCGCTGCTGCTACGGATCCTACGTCCACACAAAAAACAGGGGAACAGTCAAAAGAGGGTACAACCTTTACTATCGTCAATCTCAACACAGCATCCCAAGAAGAACTCGAAACCCTGCCTGGTATCGGACCTGTGACCGCGGGTAAAATCATCGATTACCGCCTGGCAAATGGGGATTTTGGTATCATTGAGGAGATCCAAAAAGTTTCGGGGATCGGCCCGGCTACATACGAAAATATCAAAGACCTGATCACTGTGAGTGAGTGATATGGATACAAAAAATCCTTCTACCGATTGGTTGAACAAAGCCGTTCCATTGGCCCTTACAGTTGCCGCTTTTGGCCTTCTTTTGCTGGCTCCATTTTGGGCGTACCAATGGTTTCGACAACCCTTCCTGGGATTATTTCTCGAGCCCAACAATATCGTCAGCCAGGTTACGGGTGAAGATTGGCCAGCAAAGGTTGCCGGAGTCCAAGATTACTCGCAACTCATCGCCATAGATAGCATCCCGACGAAAAACACAAAAACGATCAGAGAAGTTCTGCACCAGACTGACGGTGATATCGAGCTGGTCCTGCAACCCCAAGATGGCGAGTCGTATAACATCACCCTGACACCCAGGCAATTCAAACCCGGCGAACTCGTGGCCTGGTTTGGCATCCCATATTTCATTGGGATTGGATTCTGGTTTACTGGAGCCTGGGCCTATCGACTGAGCAAAGGCCGACAACCCTCGCGGGCCTTCCTGTCTTTCACTTCAGCGGCGACGATCATCACCGCCGGGTATTTCAATATGAATACCAGCCAGTACTTTACACTCGGCTGGGCTATCGCCTTGCCAATGGCCGGAGGGGCATTGGCCCACCTGGCGCTGGTATTCCCCAGGAAAATACCCCTCGTTGACCGCAACCCAATTTTGCGCTTTATACCCTGGATCGTGGCCTTCATCCTGGTTGTACCGATCACGCGCCAGATCATAACGCTTTCAAACCCTTGGGGTTACATCACCACCTGGCTGATAAGCTACGCCTTTATCAGCATAGCGATCCTGTTGTTCCTGGGCTTGTTGATCTTCCGCATGATCCGCAGCGACTCTCCCATGATCCGCCAGCAGAGCCGCATCATTGTTTTTGGGACAGCCCTGGCCTTTGGCCCCATTCTCTTCACTTTCCTGCTGCCATCTGCTTTTGGCCTATTGGTTCGTTTCCAGGGAGCAATCGCTTTCCCTGCCCTGATCATTTTCCCCCTCTCGGTGGCCTATGCCTTGGTGCGATATCGCCTGCTGGATGTAGACCGCATCATGGGCATTACCCTGGCCTATACCCTCACCATCACGGTTTCAGTGGGCGTGTTCTATTTACTGATAACCCTGCTCTCTCGCCTGATCCCCACTGAGATCACACCCAACGATCCCCTGCTGGTCGCTTTATACCTGCTCTCGTTGGTGATAGGATTGAATCCTTTGCGCAATTTGATGCAGAGGGGCATCGATCAGATCTTCTACCGCACGCGCGCCGACTATCGTTACGCCTTGACTCATCTCTCACAGGAGTTGACCATATCGCCAGAGATGGAGCACACCCTGCAAATATTGGAGCAGGAAATCCATGCCGCGCTGGCCCCTGAGCGCGTCCTGATCTATCTCTATGATGATGCGGACGCGGTATTTCGTCACCAAAGCACAGGAGAAGAAATCGATATCGTCATTCCTGTCGAAAGCCCTCTCCTGGAGACTCTGCGCGAGGGGTCAGGTGGCATCTGGTTCCCCCCAGGACGTACTCTTCCCGAAGAGCTGGCCGACGAATCCAACACCCTTGAGAAGATGGGCTGCCGGGTCTTCATTCCACTCCACTACGAGGGCAAAATGATCGGTGTTCTGGCCCTCGGCTCGCGGCGCTCCGGTGACCCCTACAGCAGTGAGGATCTAGATTTCCTGGAGGCCGTCGCCGGGCAATCATCTCTAGCCCTGGAAAACGTGCGTTTGTTCGCCAACTTGCAAGAGACGCTCAATCAGACCCTGGAGATGAAAAACCTGATGGATGATATCTTCGCTTCGATGTCATCCGGGGTGATCACCACGGACTTGAAGCGCCAGATCACGCTCTTCAACCAGGCTGCCGCGCGCATTTTGGGCATCCCCGTGGAGCAGGTAATGGGCCGCACACTGGGCGAAGCGCTGCCTGAGTTTGGGACACATTTCTTGTTAATGGCCGCTTCCACGCTGCGCGATGGCACTGCTATCGTGGGAGAAGAGTTCAACCCCATTCTGTTGCAACGAGGGCCATTGTCCTTACGTCTCTCTAGCACCCCGCTGCGTGATGCTCAACTGAACACCATAGGGGCCACCATCGTGATTGACGACCTCACCAAGCAGCGCGCTCTTGAAGCCGAGCGTGAGCGCATCCGCCGGACATTTGGGCGCGTGGTGGCGCCCCGCGTCCGAGATCGTTTACTCGAAGACCCCAGCAACCTGCGATTGGATGGCATCCGCCAACCGCTGACTGTGCTCTTTGCTGACATACACCAGTTTACGCCCTTCAGCGAGCGCACCCCCCCGGAATCCCTTTTCAAAGTATTGAACTCTTACCTATCGCTGGCAGCCCAGGCCGTGCTCGAAGAGGAAGGCACCCTGGATAAATTTATGGGCGACGCGGTGATGGCCTTTTGGAACGCCCCTGATGAGCAAGCCGACCACACTTTACGAGCAGCGCGCGCTGCCCTGGCAATGGATCGAGCCATCTGCTCCCATCGATCTAAACTGACCCAAGCGCATCAGCTTTACTTCAGCATTGGTATCAGCACCGGCGAAGCCATGGTAGGCAATGTCGGCACCATCGACCTTTTCAACTACACCGTGATTGGCGATATCGTCAACTACGCTTCACGCCTTGAGGCCATCGCTACCCCCGGACAAATATTGCTCTCGGAGGATGTGTATCGAGCGATTGCCAAACATATCATCGCCAAAGAGCTTCCCCCCGTGCAGGTAAAAGGCAAATCTGAATCCGCTATCGTTTATGAGCTACAGGGCATAAGAAAATAGCCCGCGTGGCACATATTTTTCATCCTCGTTCGCCGAAGGCGTGCAAAGCAATCCACAAACATCCGCTGTTCTCTATTTGCTACTCCTACATATTTGCAACCTTCGTCAATTGATTGCGTATATCATCATGATAAAAAACTACTCAGGCTAAAGCCTAATAAGAGAAATCCCGAAAAATGGGTTGAGCAGTGATAAAAACCAATTACCAAGTAGGAGATATATTGCCATGTCTGACAACTATAAACGTCTCTACCGCTCACGAGATGACCGCATGATCGCAGGTGTGTGCGCTGGTTTGGGCGAATACTTCGACATCGACCCCACCCTGATGCGCTTGATCTTTGCCTTTGGATCTATTGTGACTGGATCGGGATTGTTTTGGGTTTATCTCATCATGATGATCCTCGTCCCCGAGGAAATGCCCGCTTCGGAAGCAGTCGTCACCACCGCTGCTGAAGATGTTGAATAATAGTAACACCGAAGTAACCGTTCACCCCCCTCTCGTGCCAATGCTCTGCGTTGGCACACATGTTGGGACGCTCTGCGTCAACGCGGAGCGTTGGGGAAATGCGTTACCACGCCGGAGCGTGGTAACGAGAGGGTATCGTTTGCTACTACAAACAGGCCGGATGCAACGCACCCGGCCTGCTTTATTTTCGGGCAATCTCTGCAAAGCGCGCCCTGGTCAATTTGGCCAAAGCTGAGACCGGCAGGCGGATATTCAAACCTCGCTGCCCCCCTGAAACATGTATCTCATCGAAATCTTGAGCAGAGCTATCGATGAGGACCTGGAAGCCGCGGTTGATCAATGACAATGGAGAGATGCCGCCAGCATGTAGACCGGTCAATGCTTCGGCCTCTCGCTGCGTAGTCGTCTTTATTTTCTTCTCTCCCAGGGCTTTAGCCAGGGCCTTCAAATCGACATCCGCGTTTCCAGGCACCACCGCCAGAATGGGCTTGACGCGCTCAAGCCGCGTGACTACAATGGTTTTGAAGACAATTTCGAGGGGGACGTTCA
>JADHXE010000115.1 GCA_016783125.1 Anaerolineales bacterium | reverse complement strand
CACACACCCCTATTTTTCGGGTTTCTCCCTTGCAACTGCGTACTCTTACACTAAGGAGCAAAAATAGTGAAAGAAACCAGTATCATTCTCTCTGGCTTTGGCGGCCAGGGAACTTTATTCGCCGGGCAGGTTTTAGCTTATGCAGCGCTGGATAACGGGCTGAACGTCACCTGGATCCCTTCCTATGGCCCAGAAATGCGCGGTGGTACTGCCAACTGCACGGTGATCATCTCCGATGAAAAGATTGGCTCCCCATTGGTGCGCAACCCCGATGTGTCTGTTGTGCTCAACTTGCCTTCTCTGGATAAATACGAAAAGCTCACCAGGCCGGGGGGCGTTTTGGTAGCCAATTCATCTCTGATCAACCGCGGCCTGGATCGGGATGATCTCGAACATCTCTACATCCCTGCAAACGAGATCGCCGAGGAAATTGGCCTGGGCAGGATGGCCAATATGGTCATGATCGGCGGCACCCTGAGGCTGGCGCCCGTCCTACCTTTAGAGGTGGTCAAACAAGCCCTGGCAGAGCATATTCCCGAGCGTCACCGCAGAACGCTGCCCATGAACTTCGATGCCATGGATCGGGGCTATGCTTTCGCTGAAGCTCAATTCCTTCCGGGAAGCCGCTCCCTGGATTTCGGCACATGAGCACTGGTTTTTCGGATCGGGTATAATTATTTTGTAGTATCAGCCTTCGTTTGAAAAGTTTATGATCAGAATAGGAAACAATAGCCATGATTTTGCCTACAACTGAAATCCTGAGTGATGTGGCTGAGGAACTTCACATTCCTGAAGACGATTTGATACGGAGAGGAGTTCACAGCTACCTTGAACGCCAGCTTCGGACAATTCGAGTGGAGATATTTGAAATTACAAGTCGTCACAATATCTCCGGTGTCGATGAAATGGATGAGCGTTATAAAAATGGTACGCTGGAAGAAGCAGATACCTGGCAGGATTTGCAGCGTCTGGACCATTTGGAATACAAACGAGACCGGCTTCAGCAGCTACTTGAAGTACTCTCATGACACAAATTAACATTGATGGATTACGGGAGATTGCCGAAGTTGAGTTTGCGGACATTGTGGAAGGGGCAATGATCCCCAGCATCAATGAACTGAGAATCATCATCAATGACGGCAGCTTCTTGGATGTGTGGTATTCATTGAAGCTCGTGGATCGTTATAGCTATCACTGGGAACGGCGGGCGATTGATGGAACAATCTACCGGCATGATAATGCGCCGCATCGACGTTGGCAATCTGTCAAGAGCTTCCCGCGACATTTTCACGATGGGTGCGAAACAAACGTAGTTGAAAGTCAAATCAGCAGCAACCCACAAGAAGCGATCAGAGAGTTTCTGGCTTTTATACGGGGAAAAACAAAGAATCCCGATTAGCATTTATGTAAGCGAAGTTGATGAAGCCCGCATTGCCCCGCTGGTTGCGGATGACTTCGACTGACCTGGCCACAAACCCGGGGTTTTCGCGAAACCCCAGGGGAAAAGAGAGAAGAACAAATGCCCAACCTTGACCAGGAATCCTTCATCGCTCATTTCGAAGCCGCCACGCGCCAGGCCGGCTTTGAAGTGGAGAGCCGCCGGGGGCTTGAGTTGCGCGTTATCGTGCACGAGCAGTCGATGCGCTGCAACCTGGAACAAATGTACCAGATTTACCAGGGCGCGCCGGACCGCATAGACGATCTTGTGCAGGCTCACCTGAGCGCGCTGAAACAAGTACCCCCTGCCCCTCCAAAACCGACCGAGAAAGAAGCCGCCGAATCCCTGCTGCCTATTCTCCAGCCAAAACAGTGGATAACCGAAATGGAGCGAGGGGATATGGATATTCCCATCCCTATCCACCAGCCTTTTGCTGGCGGGCTGGTGATCACCTATGTGCTTGATTTTCCAGAATACCGCGTTTTCCTCAGCCCGGCTGTGATGCCCCAATTCATGGGGCAGTTTGACCCTCCGCTCGACGCGATCCACCAGTATGCCTTGGAGAACTTGCGCAAACGCACGACCAGCCAACACTACGAGACTCACGGCCTGGGAAAAGACACCCTGGTGGTGTGCGAAACCAAAGACGGCTTCGCTGCAGCCCGCATTCTATTGCCTGAGTTGATGGAAACCTGGGCCGGACGCATCCCCGGGCGGATGCTGATCGGGGTTCCCAACCGCGATTTCCTGATCGCCTTCAGCGACCGTGACCCGGAGCATGTGGCGGCGATGAGTCAGCAGGTGCACCGTGATGCTAAAGTACGCCAACATGCGTTATGTGGTGAACTATTGCTGTGGGAAAATGGGCGGGTGAGGGAGTATCAGATCAGGCACTAACTTTTCAACTCGTTTGGTGACTACTCAGCCTACCCTCCCGCAGGTTGACAAAACGAGTGAACAGAAAAGTCCCGGGCGGCGTGCCGTACCACCTGGGACTTTTCTGTTTACTGCTTACTGTTTACTGATCACTACTCCGCTACCACGTCCATCAAAACGGCCTGCATTGCTATGCGCAAGGCATAATCCCCGCTGGACTCGTCATAGCCCAGGCAGGCAGGTGATCAGGGTGAGCATATCGTAGTCCGAATGCGGCAGGGCGCGCATATCATCGGCGCGTACCTTGTCGATATGGCGCACTTCGTAGATATGACGCCCCCAAAGGCTTCAAAAAATTCGTATTCATTCGTGATCGCTGTAGGCGTTCAAACTTCAAATCGAAAGTGTCATGTAGCTAGAATACAAATAATTGATTGCCGAAATGAATTCTAAATAATTAAGGAAAGCGTTGATCCCTGGGGGATGGTAAGTAACTGTCCATAAATAACTTGTTCGTAGTGCGGGCTTCAGCACGCTTGCCACGGGCACGCCTGGCCGTAGGCCCGCATAGCGCGGTGAAGCGAGCACTACAAACAGGGAAGTTGTTTTTAGACGCTCACTAATGATTGGTAAACATCAAAATATAAGTTCCCTCAAGAAGTTCAACTTCTTTATGAAGTTGAACTTCTAAAACGGGAAGTAATTTTTAGATGCTCACTTAGGGATCAGAAGGTGTTTTTATTTTGCGTGTAACGATACGCACAATCTCAGCAGCGCTTGTCTCAATGGGTTTCTCGGTGACATCGATGATCGGAATGCCTTCTCTTCGAAGCAGGGCTTCAATCGACACTGTCTCCTCGAAAACCTTCACGGGATCAATATAAGCAGGCTTGCCCTCTCCACTTACGCCCAATCGTTTTTGACGATGCACCCGGTGTTGGACTAATGCCGAAGGGTCAATGGTCAACCCAACCATTCTGCGTTTATCTTGTTCGAATAATGTTCTAGGCGGGGGTATCCCTGGAACCAGGGGGACGTTAGCAACTTTCCAACCCATTATCGAAAGATAAAGGCTCAAGGGTGTTTTCCCCACCCGAGAAGGACCCAGCAAGATGAATTCGGCATCCCCCCATCCATCCGGATTCTGACCGTCATCATGGGAGAACGTATAGTCCATGGCGTCGATACGGTCAAAATAGGATTTGTGTAAAAGACGGTATAACCCGGGTTTTCCTAAAGGCTCCCGGTCGAAGCTCCCTGCCAACTGTTCCATCAGGGCGCCGATCAAATCGATCTCGACGATATTCAGTTTTTGAGCGTATTTACTGACCGCGCGGCGTATCTTTGTATCCACAAAAGTATGCGCGACAATCGCTCCATCATCAGCCGCAGATTGCAGGATATGTTTGGCCTGCCTCTTGGTAAACACCTTCGGGAAGACCCGGATAGAAATATCCATATCCTGAAATTGGGCTATGGCCGTGCGGACAAGTTGTTCTCCCGATGCACCCACTCCCCCAGAAATAACATAGATTGAAGGAGTTTCAGTTGGAGTATCCATCAGAACGACTCGTATCGTTTGGGTGTATTTCATTTCAGTTGAAACCGATCCGTATTACGTATTGCGTATTGCGTATTTGGCAAGGCCTTACGCAATACGCTATACGTAATAATGTACTTTTCAACTCATTTGAAACGCGCCCGTATCATTTAGGGCGACACACCCGTTCCCTGGATCGAGAAAGTGTAGGGGTTCTCATCGCTATCGTCGTTAGCGATACTGAGCGTGGCCTCGCGCAGGCCGCTGTCGCTGGGGTCGAAGCTGATCTGGAAGGTGGTCGTGCCGCCGCCGCTGGCGACTGGCGTGGTGGCATCCGTGGTCAGGATGAAATCAGCCGCATGATCGCCTGTGATAGTTACAATGGGGGTATCCGTCAGATTTAGATCAACACTGCCGGTATTCTTAATTGTGAAAGTGTAAGTCACCAAACCGGTAGCTACATCGACATCGCCGAAATCGGTCTGATCGGCTGTATCCGGTGAGGTATCCCCGCTTGGGATGGAGATACTGTTCCCGAGCACGTCCATCTCCGGTGCAGCCTCGGTGCCCGTGCCCTGGATGCTGAAAGTGTAGGGATTCTCATCGCTATCGTTGTTGGCAATGCTGAGGGTGGCTTCTCTCAGTCCGGTATCATCGGGATTAAAGGTAATCGTGAAGCTGGTCTGATCAGCCCCGGTTACAGGAGTCGACGCGTCCGCTGTGAGAGTGAAATCCGCTGCGTGCGTGCCGCCAATGGTAACGATGGGCGTATCGGTCAAATTCAGATCATCCGTACCGGTATTTTGAATGATGAACGTGCGCGTGACCGTGGCCCCACTCGCATCGACATCCCCAAAGTCTGTATGATCATCTGTATCAGGTGAGGTATCGCCACTGAAAATAATGTTGTCATTGCCCAGGATATTCATCTCCGGGAGCGTGTCGCCAGTGCCACTGATTTGGATATCGTAGGGGTTCTCATCGCTATCGTTGTTGGCAATGTCGATATCCAAACTGAATGCGACCGCGGCATCGATATCAAAGGAGATCTCAAAAGTGCCCGTATCCCCGGCTGGCACATCGATGGGCGTAGATGTACTCAAGGCGAAGTTGCTGACATTGCTCAAATTGTCAGCGGTGACTCCGCTGACGCTGAGCTGGCCCGTACCGGCGGTATTATCCAACGTGAATTGCAAATTGACCGCGCCCGTGGATTGGTTGCCGAGGTCCACCGTACCCCCATCGGCAATGGAGTTCACCGCTCCCGCGGGGCGTTGAACATCGATCTCCGGCACAGTGCCTGTGCAGGAGAGATCGAAATTATAGGGGTTCTCATCGGGGTCGTTGTTAGCAATCGAGAGGGTGGCAGTAACCGTCGCCGCGCTGCTGGGCGTGCAGCGTACAACAAAAGTCAGATCAGCGCCCCCCGCAGCTATTGTCCCACTGCTGGGCTGCGTCTGGATCGAGAAATCTCCAGACCCCGACAGCGCGACCGCGGTGGGGAAATCTGTCAACGACAAGGTGTTGGCGCCTTCATTCTGAATGGTGAAGGTGCGATCTAAACTGCTGCCTACAGCGACGTTCCCAAAATCCGTGTGATCGCCTGCATCAGGAGAATTATCACCATCGGGGATCGAGGTAGCGTTGCCTTCGACATCCATCTCGGGGTACGTCAGGGCGGCGAAGGTGGCTGTACAATTCTTGTTCCCGTCCATGGTGAGTACCCCGCTCAGATTGACCCCAAAAGCGGCGCAATCCCCACCCCAACCCTGGAAGCTGGAAGCGGCGTCTACAGTTACGGTCAAGGTAACGCTGTCATCCAAGAGGAAGTCAGTATCACAACGTGTGGACGGGCAATTGATCGGTCCATCCGAAGGCGTACCGCCGGTGGAGGTAATGGCATCTGATCCTACGTTCCCAGAGACACTGACGGTTAGCGTAGGGATAATCACGCGCACTTCCAATATACCGGAGGCAGCACTGTTATTGCCGGCGGTGTCAGCCTGGGTGGCGATGAGATCATGTGCATCCTGGCTGAGAACGCTGGTAACGGTGATATCGTAGGCGTCGCTCGAACATGATCCAGTTGGAGCCAAATTACCATCGGATGAACTGGTTATTGTCACAGTCATCCCATCTATGCAGGTGCCTGTGAACTGAGGTGTTGTGTCGCTGGTGATATTGTCCGTGTTGGAACTCCCCGTATCGCTGCCAGCGGAGAGGTCGGGCGTTCCCGGCGCGGCGGGGGCCGTTGCGTCCACTGTCACGCTCAAAACGCCAGATGCCGGGCTGGTGCCATCTGAATTGGTTGCTGTAGCCGTGATATCGTGAGTAGTTTCAGTTAGCGTGCTGGTTAAGGTGATGTCATATGCGCCAGCACCCCCCGAGCAGACCGTATCGGCGGGATTCAGCGCGCCATCGACGCTGCTGCTCAGATTGATCTTTTCGCCATCCGTGCATGTCCCGGTGAATTGGGGCGAAGTGATCTTAGTGATATTGTCCGTGTTGGAACTGCCTGTATCGCTGCCCGAGGCCAGATTGGGAGTGCCGGGCGCTGCGGGCGCAGTGGATCCAATGGTCACGCTCAGACCGCTAGAATAAGAAGAACTATTTCCTGCCAGATCAATAGCAATGGCGGTGATGGCGTGGGTGGTCTCACTGAGCGGGCTGGTCAGGGTGATGTCATATGCGCCAGCATCCCCCGAACAGATCGCATCAGAAGGACTCAAGCCTCCATGCACACTGCTGTGCAAATTGATCTCATCGCCAGTCGTACAAGCACCAGTAAACTGAGGGGTGGTGTCACTGGTGACGTTGTCGGTATCAGAACTGCCAGTGTCGCTGCCCGCGGCCAGATCGGGAGTTCCCGGCGCTGCGGGGGCAACGGTATCGATGGTCACACCGAGGCCAGCCGAGGCCCCGCTGGTGTTCCCCGCAGCGTCCGTGGCCTGGGCATAAATGCTGTGCCCTACCTCGGTGAGGATATTATTCACGGTGATGTCGTAACTGCCCCCTGAGCAAAAAACATTAGTAGGGCTAAGTAAGCCGCCTGCACTACTGGTCAGGCTGATGCGCTCTGCCTCTGCATCCGGACAAGTTCCGGTGAACTGGGGCGAGGTAATATTGGTGATATTATCGGAATTAAACCTGCCGCTATCGCTGCCCGCAGCCATGTCTGGGACTCCTGGTATTGCGGATGGAGTCGTATCAATAATCACAATCAAGTCTAAAGAACTGCTGGTATTCCCAACACCATCTCTGGCTTTGGCTGTGATGGTGTGGGAACCTTCGCTAAGCGCGCTGGTCAGGGTAATATCATAGCGGCCATCCGCACAAACCACTTCGGGAAATTGATCACCGTCAGCCGAGCTACGGATGGAGATGATGTCACCTGAGTTGCAAAGCCCGGTGAACCGGGGAGTGGTGTCGTTGGTGGTGTTATCGATATCAGAAATGCCGCTATCACTGCCCGCGGCCAGATCGGGAGCGCCGGGCGCGTTGGGGGCAAGTGTCTCAACAGTCACGACCAGGGCCTGAGATGTGCTCGAATTCCCCGCCGGATCGGTAGCTTTGGCCGAAACCGAATGCGTCACCTCGCTGAGGTTGCTGGTCAAGGTGATATCGTAACTCCCTCCCAGGCAAATCGCATCAGGAATCTGATCGCCATCCACTGAGCTTTGGACTGTGATCGTATCCCCTGGCGTGCATGTGCCCGTGAATTGAGGGGTGATGTCATTGGTGATATTATCCGAGTTGGAGCTGCCTGTATCGCTGGCAGCCGCCAGATCGGGGATACTCGGGGCTACGGGAGGGATCGTATCGATAGTCACATTCAAAACGCTTGAAGGGGTACTGGTATTCCCAGAGGGATCAGTGGCGATGGCACTGATCAGGTGAACCCCATCGCTGAGTGCACTATCCAAAGTGATGGTGTAATTGCTGCTTGCACAAACTATCTCCCCATGACTCAAGACCCCATCCAGACTGCTGATCAGGTTGATCTTATCGTCATTCCTGCAGATGCCCGCGAATTGGGGGATATTGTTATTGGTGATATTGTCCGTGTTCGAACCGCCCGTATCGCTGCTGGCTGCCAGGTCGGGAACTCCCGGCGCGCCGATGGTGCTACCGAGGTCCAGCGAGGGGTCTGAATCGTCGAGAATCTCTTGCGTTGGGATGACCGCAGGGGGAGATGGCTGGTTTGTAAAACGATACACAACCAGGCCAGCGACCACACATGTGACAGCCGCCAGCGTGGTGATGAGGATAAAAATGAGCACTCGAGCGCCAAAAGAAAGGTTGGTAAACATAGTTCCTATCGTAGATGATAACACCAGCATCCGCGAGAGACAAGGAAATAGTCAGCGGCAATTCGGAGCAGCCAGCAACGAATTCTAATGCTACATCATCAAATATCAAGCTGAGAGAAGGGTACTTTTCCTTGGGAATTAGGATATGTCTTTTTCATCAGGCTAGTTATTACAGTATAATTGCAGCAATATACAAAGGTGCGAGATGTGCACCCCGCTTTACGGCAAGTGGGGTGCACATCTCGCTACCAGAGAGAATAAAAATGAACCGCAATCGACCACCCTTTTTGGAAGGCCATTATTATCATTTCTACAATAGAGGTGCGCGGCAGCTTTCAATATTTCGCGAAGAAGAAAACTACCTTTTCGTGATCCGTAAAATGAGAATGTATTGTCGAGAATTGCACCTTGCCCCAATCGCTTATTGCTTGATGCCAAACCATTACCACTTCTTGATCCGTCAAGATGGAGAAAAGCCAGCCGGGCTGCTTCCTCAGTATTTATTCAACAGCTATACCAAAGCCTATAACAACCTCTATGGGCATAGTGGGACACTCTTCAAGGGGCATTATCACTCTAAGCCAGTAGAAAACCAGAGCTATCTACTTCATCTATGTCGATACATCCACGCCAACCCGGTCAAGGATGGCTTTGTGGATGAATCGGAAGATTGGCCTTACTCGAATTATTTGGAGTGGATCGGCATACGGCAAGGAACTCTGGTAGATAAAGAATTCATCAAGGAATATTTTCCAGCTAAAGAGTCATATATCGAGTTCGTATCCGATTACATCAAAACGCGCAAATTACCTGATGAGATCAAGTCGTATCTTGATAAACTCGAAGGGTAAGCAGAAAAAGTGCACCCCACTTTGCGCAAAGTGGGGTGCACTTTTTCTTTCATAAATCTACGCCTTATGCGTCAACGCCGCATGGGCAGCCGCCAATCTGGCGATGGGTACACGGAAAGGTGAACAGGATACGTAGTTCAAACCGATCAGGTGGCACCACTCGATGGAGTTGGGGTCACCGCCGTGCTCGCCGCAGATACCGCATTCCAGATCGGAGCGGGCGGCGCGGCCCTTCTTGACGGTAATATCCATCAACTGGCCGACGCCGGCCCGGTCGATAGTCTGGAAGGGGTTCATTTCCAGGATGCCATCTTCGACGTATTTGACCAGGAAGTTGCGCTCGGCATCGTCACGGCTGTAACCGAAGGTGAACTGAGTCAGGTCGTTGGTGCCGAAAGAGAAGAACTCGGCGGTCTCGGCGATCTGGTCGGCGGTCAGGCCGGCGCGGGGGATTTCGATCATCGTGCCGAATTTGTAATCAAACTGGACACCCTTCGTTTTCATCACATCGGCGGCAATCTCTTCCAGCTTGGGCTGGATGAAGTGCAGCTCATTGACATGGCCGGTGAGGGGAATCATCACCTCGGGCTTAGGCTCGAAGCCGCGCAGCTTGACATCGGCTGCCGCCTCGAAAATCGCTCGCACCTGCATAGAAACGATCTCGGGCATCATCACGCTCAGGCGCACGCCGCGCAGCCCCATCATGGGGTTGCTTTCGTGCAGGGCTTCGATATCGGCCAATAGAGCCTCTTTCTCAGGCACAGCTTCGCCCTTGATGCGGGCCTCGATAACCGCCTCGATCAGCTCGCGCTCATCGGGCATGAACTCGTGCAGCGGCGGGTCGATCAGGCGGATGATCACGGGCAGGCCGGTCATGGCCTCGAACAGGCCGTCGAAGTCGGATCGCTGGTGAGGCAGCAGTTTGTCGAGGGCAGCCTGACGGGTAGCGACATCGTCACCGGCCAGGATCATATCCTGCACGATGGGCAGGCGCTCAGGCTCGAAGAACATGTGCTCGGTGCGGCACAGGCCGATACCCTGGGCACCGTAAGAGCGGGCGCGGCGGGCGTCTTCGGGGTAGTCGGCGTTGGCCCACACCTGGAGACCGCTCGTGGGCCAGCCTTCGGGGAACTCGCGCATCCCCTCGGAGGCAGAAATCTCATCGGCCCAGCCGAGCAACTCTAAAAGGTCGGTTTGTTCTTCCAGGCTGGGGGCTACAGATTCGATCTCCCCAACAAATGATTCGCCACTGGTGCCGTCAACCGAAATCCAGTCGCCCTCTTTGACAACCAGATCGCCAACGGTCAGCGTGCGGGCTTCCAAGTTGATGCGGGCACTAGAAGCACCGACCACACAGGGGATGCCGAACTGGCGGGCGACCACAGCGGCGTGCGAAGTCGCGCCGCCCTCGGTGGTCAGGATACCCTTGGCGGCCAGCATACCGTGCACGTCATCGGGCTTGGTGAAGGGGCGCACCATAATGACATCCTGACCCTCTTCCTTGGCCTTCTCTTCAGCGGTGTCGGCATCGAAATAGACCCGGCCTACGGCCGCGCCTGGGGAGGCGTTGACACCACTGACCAGGAATGATCCTGTCTCCTGGGCCTTTTTCTTGGCTTCATCCACGAATTGAGGGTGCAGCAGCGTATCAACCTGTTCTGGCAAAATGCGCTTGACTGCTTCTACTTTGGAGATCAAGCCTTCGTTGGCCATATCGACCGCGATGGTCACAGCCGCCTTGGCGGTGCGTTTGCCGTCACGGGTTTGCAGCATCCACAGTTTTTCGTGCTCGACGGTGAACTCGACATCCTGCATCTCTTTGTAGTGCTGTTCGAGCTTCTCGCAGACATCGAGGAAATCGGCGTAAGCCTGTGGGAACGTGCTTTCCATGGCGGTGATATCTTCAGCATTGCGGATACCGGCAACCACGTCCTCGCCCTGGGCGTTCTCCAGATAATCGCCATAGAGCAGTTTTTCACCGGTGGCAGGGTTGCGGGTGAAGGCCACACCGGTACCGGATTTGTCCATATTGCCGAAGACCATGGTCTGGATGTTGACACCCGTGCCCAGGTCGTGGGCGATGCCGGCAGCATTGCGGTAGCTGATTGCCCTGCGGCCGTGCCAGGATTTGAAAACGGCCTCCGTAGCCAGTTTGAGCTGCTCGTTAGGCTCCTGGGGGAAATCGAAACCCATGTGCTCTTTGATGACGGCTTTATAAGTCTCGGTCAGTTTCTTCCAATCCTCGGCGGTCATCTCGGTATCGAGCTTATAGCCCTGCTCTGCTTTGTGCTCATCGAGGGGGTCTTCGAAGGCTTCATCGTCGATGTTGAGCACCACCGAACCGAACATATGCACCAGGCGGCGGTAGGCATCGTAAACGAAGCACTCATCGCCGGTCAGCTCGACCATGCTCTTGGCGACTTCATCGTTGAGGCCGATATTGAGCACCGTGTCCATCATGCCGGGCATGGAGAATTTGGCCCCGGAGCGGCAGGATACCAGCAAGGGGTTCTTGGGATCGCCGAATTTCTTGCCGGTCTGCTTTTCGACGGCGGCCATGGCAGCCAGTTCCTGCTCCCACACACCCTCGGGGAACTGCTCACCTGCGTCAAGGTAAGCATTGCAGGCTTCGGTTGTAGCGGTGAAACCAGATGGAACCGGGACACCAATGCGGGTCATCTCGCCCAGGTTGGCCCCTTTTCCACCCAACAGCGCCCGGGCACCTTCCCAGCTTCCGGCATGTTTCTCAGCTTTATCGACATCTGAGAACAAATACACCCATTTTTTTTCTGACATTTCTTTACCTCCAGAATTAGCTAAGATCTTCTGGGTGCGTTTCATTCTAGTGGAAGTAATCCATTTTCGCTCGTTTGAAACACGCCCATATCTTCTTTACTGCTCAGTCACAAGATGAAGGAGGCCGCAAAAAGGGTGTACGTGGACGCAAAGCGCGTCCCCGTACACCCTTTTTGCGGAAGTTCCTACTGCAGAGACTTCAGCCTGAGCAGGTAATATACTTGACTTTTAAGCTTCCTTGGAACCGCTTCCATGGATGGCGCAAAAAAAGTACCATCCACTGCATGGCACTAAGGGCATAGTTTACCACAAGTAGGTGCTTTCACAAATCACTTTATCCCCGAAAAAGGGGTGCAGGGAGTGCTGCGCACTCCCTGCACCCCTTTTTCGGGGATTCCTACATTACCCAACCCACACCCCACTCCAGGGCTGCAAGGTGATAACAAGTTCATCCCCAGAGACGATGTATTCTTCAGTTCCTAGCAAGCTGCCCATAATGCGCCCATCGGCCCAACCCAGGGAGTTCACTGGCAATCGCAAGTGTCTCTTAGAAGCGCTGGCGTTGATCGCCACCAAGACGGACTCATCTCCCAAAGTACGCGCAAAGGCGTAGGCGCAGCGTTTCTTATCGAGCAGGATTTGTTGGTAGTCCCCTCTGCGGAGGCAAGCAATTCGTTTTCGCAGCGAGATCAACCTCTTCACCCAGGAACGCAGATTTTCATCATTATCCCGGCTCCACGGGAAGGCCCTGCGGCAATCCGGGTCCTTGCCCCCCTCCATGCCAATCTCATCTCCATAATATACCGCTGGCGCGCCGGGATAAGCAAACTGGAACAGGAAGGCCAGCTTGGCTTTCTCGATATCACCATTCAGCAGGGTCATCAGACGTTCGGTATCATGAGACCCCAGGGGCACATACATGGCATAGACATTCTCACGGGGGTATTGTTCGAGCAGTCCTTCCACCGTATCAGCAAAATCACAGGCTGTATCAGTCCCCTGCAGGAATTTCAACAACGCCTCGCGCACGGGGTAATTCATCAGGCCGTCGAAATGATGATCGTCAACCCAGCGCGGATCGACCTCCCAAATTTCTCCCAACAGGTAGGCCTCCCGGTTGACGCTCTTGACCACATGGCGGAACTCAGCCCAGAAAGTATCATCATCGATCTCGTTGGGCACATCCAATCGCCAGCCATCGGCACCCTGCTCGATCCAATAACGGGCCACATCGAAGATGTATTTGCGTACGGCGGGATGCCCCGTATTGAATTCAGGCAGACTCTTATAGTTCCACCAGGCCTCGAAATCCGTGGCATCGCCCGGCGAATAGGCATCCACCGGAAAACCGTTGATGTGGAACCAATCCCGATAGGGCGAATGCTCGCCATTATCCAGGATATCACTGAAGGCGAAGAAACCCCGCCCGCAATGGTTGAAGACCCCATCAATAACTACGCGCACATCGTTGCGATGGGCAACTTCCAGTAGAGCATGGAAATCGTCCATATCCCCCAGCTTGGGGTCGATGCGGTAGTAATCGCTGATATTGTAGCGATGGTTGGATGTTGCCAGGAAGATGGGAGTGAAATAGATTGCTGTGATGCCCAAATCCAGTAAATAGTCGAAACGCTGGATCACGCCGCGCAGATCGCCGCCCATAAAATTCCAGATGGTCGGCTCAGATCCCCAAGGGGCGACATTGGCGGGATCATTGCGCACATCACCGTTGGCGAAACGATCTGGAAAGATTTGATAGAAAATTGCGTCTTGAACCCAATAAGGTACGGTCATTTATGCTCCTATGTTTTTTTGGATTCTACACCTAACCCGGGCGAGTCCTTCGACTCCCTTCGGGATCAGGACAGGCCGGAACCAAAAAGTAACGGGGGGAGTAGGGAGTAGGGAGTAGGGAGTAATGGAAAACACCTATTCCCTACTCCTTACTCCTTACTCCCTGGCACTTCCCGGATAAGCATAATTCTCTTGCTCAAAAAGCAAGGTTTCAATTGATAAGTTTCTACGCATCGTCCGAGACTACGCCCGGAAGATGAGGCCCCTGCGGGGCAGTTGACAAAAAAAGTATTTTACGATTATGCTCATTTCATATCCGCAAATGGACATGGGAGCAAAACAGATGCCAGACGAGTTCAGCAA
>JADHXE010000114.1 GCA_016783125.1 Anaerolineales bacterium | reverse complement strand
CATGCCTTCCCTAGCAGACAAACTCAAATCCCTCGGCGTTGATCTTGGTATCAACGATCTGGCCACCAAGAAAACACCCCGGCGAGAAAACTACCCCATCGAGAGGGTTCTGGCTGGGGAGTGGCAATCCACGCCCCAGGGGGAGACCTTCGTCGTCGAGGCGCGTTACCAGGCCGACTTTCAGCAAGGTTCTGTTCCCCTGAGAGGCGATGCGCCCTTAGAGATCATCGCTGCCTGGGCAAAAGAACCTGAACTGGCAAATCTCGATTTGGAGCAATTTGTCTTCATCGATACCGAGACTACCGGCCTGGCTGGCGGCACGGGCACATATACCTTCATGATTGGCGCTGGCCGCTTCGAGGGCGATGAGTTCCGTCTGGCGCAATTCTTCTTGCGCGACCCCGCCGAGGAGACCGCCCAGTTGGCCGCCTTTGAGCAATTTGTGGCTCCCTGCGAAGCCATCGTCAGTTTCAACGGCAAATCCTTCGATATGCCGCTGCTCAACAACCGCTACATCATCAACGGCTGGCCGACCCCGCTCAAAGACGCCGGACACCTCGATCTATTACATCTGGCGCGGCGGCTGTGGCGGGCGCGCCTACCCAGCCGAACATTGGGCGACCTGGAAGTCAAGATATTGGGAGCCACCCGCTCCCAACAGGATGTGCCCGGCTGGATGGTGGCTGATCTTTACTTCGACTACCTGCACACCGGCGACGCCCGGCCATTGCTGGGGGTCTTCTACCACAACGAAATGGATGTGGTCTCCATGGCAGCGCTGCTCAATCATATGTCGGTGCTGCTGGCTGATCCCATGAACGGGGGTGTCGAATACGGCTTAGATTTGATCGCCATCGGCAAACTCTACGCCGACTTGGGCTATTTAGATAAAGCTACCGAGATATACCATCACGGCCTGACCCACGACGATGTCTATCAAGAAGCTTATTGGAAAGCTTTAGGGCAGTTATCTTTCCTGCACAAAAAACGCGGCGATACCGCCGAGGCGATGAAACTTTGGGGGCAAGCCGCGGAAGAAGGCCAGGTTTACGCCCACGTAGAACTGGCCAAAATCTACGAACACAAACAGCGCGATTTCGCTAAAGCTATCCGTTGGACTCAGCAAGCTATTACAATCATTTCCACACCTGAATACCCTGATTTCGAACGCGACCAATGGTTGCCACAGTTAGAGTACCGGCTGGCGCGCCTTGAGCGTAAGATGGCCGCGGAGTGCTAACTATTAATACTTGAGGAAACCCGTACATGCCCACACCACAAAATATCCAAACCTATCTCGAAGAACATCTGCCCCATTATCTCGACCTCCTGCGCAGTATGGTCGAAATCAACAGCTTCACCGATAATCCCGCCGGGGTCAATAAACTAGGCCAGGTGACTGCTGAAGTCTTCGCCCCTCTTGGATTCCAGGCGCAGCACGTGCAGGCTAAGAACCCGGAGTACGGCAAACACCTTGTCATGACCAGACCCGGCAAATCCGACATCCGGATCGGGATGATCTCTCATCTCGACACCGTCTTCCCGCCCGAGGAAGAGATCGAAAACGATTTCCACTGGCTTGAAGATGGTGACCGCATCTACGGCCCCGGCTCCAATGACATCAAAGGTGGCACGGTGATCATCTATATGATGATGGATGCCTTGAGAGTCTTTGCGCCAGAGGTCTTCGATAAGATCAACTGGGTCATTTTAGTCAATGCCGCCGAAGAGAGGCTATCCGATGATTTTGGCGGCCTCTGCATAGAACACATCACCGAGGACGCATTAGCTGCCCTGGTTTTCGAAGCCGGGGTGCGCGGTGATAATCTCTTTCAATTGGTCACAGCGCGCAAGGGCCGGGCGACTTTCGCAGTGGCCACCCAGGGCAAAGGCGCTCATGCCGGTTCTAATCACCCAGAAGGCGCCAACGCCATAGTACAAATGGCGCACACTATCCAACAGATCGCCGCTCTCACCGATTACAGCCAGCATCTGACCCTCAACGTCGGCACTGTTGCGGGAGGCAGCGTGGTCAACCGAGTACCCCACTTCGCCGAGGCCAAGGTCGAAATGCGCGCCTTTGACTCCAATGTATTCGATGCTGGTGTGAAAAGCATTCTGGCCCTGCAAGACCAGGCTGAGGTTTCCAACGCCAACGGAAATTACGATTGCCAAGTCAGCATCGAACTGACTGACCAATCCGCGCCCTGGCCGTCTAACCCAGGGACTGAAAAACTCTTCCAGGTCTGGGAGGAAGCTGCCAAATCATTGGGGGTTTCTGTTATCCGAGAAGAGCGCGGCGGCCTGAGCGACGGCAACGCCTTGTGGCACACCATTCCCACCATCGACGGTTTGGGTCCCTACGGCGCCAATGCGCATTGCTCAGAACGCAAACCCGCTGAGGGGAAAAACCAGGAATTCGCCAATCGCTCTTCGTTTGTGCCAAAGGCGTTGCTGAATATATTTGGCATACTAAAGTTGATTGAGATGAATAAGAAGTAGGGAGTAAGGAGTAGGAAGATACCTAATCCCTACTTCCTACTTCCTACTCCCTACTTCCTAACTCCCTGCCCACCTACCCCACGAAAGGATGATCCTACTATGACCTACATCGCCGCTATCGACCAGGGCACCACCAGCACGCGCTGCATGATTTTCAATCACAGCGGTGAAGTAGTCAGTGCAGCACAAAAAGAACACGAGCAAATCTACCCCCAACCCGGCTGGGTTGAACACAACCCGCTCGAAATTTGGCAGCGCACCCAGGAAGTCGTCAGCGAATCGCTCAACCAACTCAGTCACCCGTCTTCTGTCGTCGGTCTGGGAATTACCAACCAACGCGAAACCACCGTCGTCTGGAACCGCCACACCGGGAAGCCTTATTACAACGCCATCGTCTGGCAGGATACGCGCACGAAAGATATCTGCGGCGAGCTGGCTGCCAATACTTCGACTTCGCTCAGCACAGGCGGCGGGCAGGATCGCTTCCGCCCTCAGACTGGCTTGCCGCTGGCTACCTATTTCTCCGGCCCCAAAATCCAATGGATGTTGGAAAACGTGGATGGCCTGCGCGCAGCCGCTGAGCGAGGCGAGGCCATCTTTGGCAATATCGACGCCTGGATCATCTGGTGGCTGACGGGTGGACCCGATGGGGGCGCACATGTCACCGATGTCACCAATGCCAGCCGCACCTTGCTGATGAATTTGGAAACCCTGGATTGGGATGATGCAATTTTAGGGATTCTCGGCATCCCGCGCGCGATGCTGCCCAAAATCGTGCCCTCCAGCGACCCTGCAACCTGGGGTGCTACTGCGCCCGATGGCCCCTTCGGGGCGTCAATCCCCGTGTGCGGCGACCTGGGCGATCAGCAGGCCGCCCTGGTTGGACAGAGCTGCTTCAGCCCTGGGGAGGCCAAAAACACCTACGGCACCGGCTGCTTTATGCTGCTCAACACCGGCACAGAGATCATCCCCTCGGAGAGCGGGCTGCTCACTACGCTGGGATACAAATTCGGCGATCAACCGGCTGTCTATGCCCTGGAAGGCTCCATCGCCATCACCGGCGCGTTAGTACAGTGGCTGCGGGATAACCTCGGTATGATCGAAAAATCTCAAGATGTAGAAACCTTAGCCAAGACTGTAGATGATAATGGGGGTATTTATTTCGTTCCGGCCTTTTCAGGTCTATTCGCCCCCTACTGGCGCTCAGATGCGCGCGGCGCTATCGTCGGCATGACGCGCTACATCAATAAAGGCCACATCGCTCGCGCCGCGCTGGAGGCCTCTGCTTACCAAACCCGCGAAGTGCTCGATGCTATGGGGAAAGACTCCGGCGTTGAACTGCAAGCCCTCAAAGTGGACGGCGGCATGGTCGCCAACGAGTTGCTGATGCAGTTCCAGGCTGACATCCTCAGCGTTCCCGTCGTGCGTCCGCAGGTCGCAGAGACAACTGCTTTAGGCGCGGCTTACGCGGCTGGTTTGGCTATTGGTTTCTGGGATAACCCTGAAGATCTGCGCGCCAACTGGCAAGTCGAAAAGACCTGGCTACCGGAGATGGAAACGGGAGAGCGCGCTAAACTGTACGCCGGATGGAAGAAGGCGGTGACGCGCACTTTCGATTGGATTGAGTGAATGAGAAATAATTCACTAATTGCACATCACTCCTAAACAAGTTCTGAACAACTCCTTGCTATATTTTCATCAACAAAATATAAAACCTGCGAGGTTTTTGAAGTCCCGCAGGTCCCAAAAAAGAACAAGGAGTTTATCATGAAGAAGCATCCAAGAATCACTGGCGTAGTCACAATTACCATTATTGCCATCATTGCGCTGGTTGGCTGTGCAGAGACCACTGCACCGGCCTCGCCGGCCTCAACCCAGCCTGAAGGCGAGACCCTCGACCTGGAGGCCACACAGACAACCCTCTCGATCACCCGGACGGCTGTAACTCAAGGTCAACCCCCACCAGTACACCCCACCCAAACACCAGGAGGCGCTAACAACGGCTCCGGGAAAAACACCGGGCTTCAAGCCCTGATCCAGGAGGTGGTGTACACGCGCATGGCCGAAGCACTGGACTTGAGCCTGACCGAGTTCAATGACGCCCTGGCAGAGGGCAAGACTCCCCAAGATCTGGCAGTAGAGATGAGTGTTAACCCCGCAACTCTCCAAACCGCGCGCAACGAAGCAATGGCGCAGCTAGTGGCGGACGGCACAATCACACAGGAACAGGCGGATCAGGCCTTCAGCAAGGATCAGGAAGGCGCGGGTAACGGCTCCGGGGGCCAGGGGCAGAAGGGGAACGGCCAGTCCGGTTCGGGTGGCAACTTCGGCGGCCAAGGGCAGAAAGGCACAGGACAAACCGGTGAAACGCAGCCATCCGGCGAGGAGCTTACTCCAAGTTGTACAGATTATGACGGCACTGATTATTCCGTTGTAAAAATTGGCGACCAATGGTGGACGGCAGAAAACCTGAGCAGCGAGCATTATTCTGACGGAACACTAATTACAGAAGCTTATGACGATGGAACAGACTATTTAGCAACTTTTGGTAAGGTTTACACCTGGGAAGCAGTAATGAACGGTGAACCAAGTAGTGAATCAAACCCAAGCGGAGTGCAGGGAATTTGCCCTGTTGGCTGGCACGTGCCAAGCGATGCAGAATGGACAGAACTTACAGATTACCTTGGTGGAACAAGCGCAGCCGGCGAAAAAATGAAATCAACAGATTTGTGGATCGAACCCAATGTTGCAACCAACCAAAGCGGATTTAGTTTCTTGCCCAGCGGCGGTTACAGCGACGGCTCGTTCAACAAAGTCGGCGAATCCGGCCACGCCTGGTCGGCGACCGAGGTAGACAGTTCAGATGCGTGGCTGCGCGGTCTCAACTACAGCGTCAGCGGAGTCAAACGCTACAGCAGCACCAAGACGATGGGCTTGTCGGTACGCTGCATTGCCGACATTTCAAATGATACGAATGAGAATGTCAGCAATGAAATGCCTGAAGATAGCAACAATGATATAGAACCAGCCCAGGAGCTTACATGGGAACAGATCAATGAGAACGGGTTCGAGAAACAAGACAAACGCATTTCCGGCATGACGGTTTTCGACGGAAGCCTGTACGCCGGGACAATCAACCAGGCCGATGGCGCTCAGGTGTGGCGTTATGACGGCGACACCTGGGCCCAGGTCAATAAAGATGGCTTTGGCGAAAATAATATGGCCGTCCAGGGCATAACGGTCTTCGACGGGGAACTGTACGTTGGCGTGAGGAACGACACAGGCGGAGTCAATGATAATGATACCGAAAACATGACCGGCGCACAGGTGTGGCGCTACGATGGCGGCACCACCTGGACGCAGGTCAACGAAGATGGCTTCGGCAACGCACCATCGGGGTATAACAGGTCGGTCGAGAGTATGGCGATCTTCGACGGAAACCTGTATGCCGGGACGTGGAACGATGATGATGGCGCGCAGGTATGGCGTTACGACGGCGGAACCACCTGGACCCAGGTCAATGATGATGGCTTCGGAAACATGCCATCAGGAGGCTTTAGCGTTGCTTTATCCATGACGATCTTCGATGACGAGTTATACGTGGGCACACGCAACGATAACACCGGAACCGAAGTCTGGCGCTACGATGGCGGCACCACCTGGACTCAAGTCAACGAGAACGGGTTTGGGAACACAAGCAACCAAGCCATCTGGAGTTTAGTAGAGTACGACGGCAGCCTATACGCCGGAACCATGAACATGCCCCAGGGCGGCCAAGTGTGGCGCTACGACGGCGGCACTACCTGGACCCAAGTCAATGAAAGCGGGTTCGGGAATATCAAGAACGGAATGATCACCAGCATGGCTGTCTTAGACGGACAGCTCTGTGTGGGGACGAATAATAAAACCGATAACACACAGGTATGGTGCCTCACCAAATAACAAGGCATCGCATAATCTACGAATGGAGTGACCGCAAAATTGCTGCGGTCACTCGCCTATCTTTATATCGCGTAGCATCTTCTTAGGGGAAAGTCGAAAGGTGCGCGGTCGTACTACCCAACCCCCCCACTCAGGTTGAGATTCTGATCACCAGGTGCATGGGCACCATTGCTAATATGTCCATCTTCTCGATAATGACTCCCCCGGCTGATCGGATTTTGCCGGGCGGCGCGAGCGATAAGCATCGCCGCCTGAACGCTGTTACGCAGGCCAATCAAACCGTCCGACAGACAGGTTTTGCGATAAAAATCTTCGATCTCCAACCAGAGGTGGCGAAGTTCTCGCGAAGCGCGGTTGAGACGATATTCGCTTCGCACTAAACCCACATAGTGCCACATCAAGTTGCGGATGGTTTGCATATCACCTTGCATCAGCGTAGGATCGGTATCATAAATTAAATCAGCATCTTCCCAGGGGGGCACTTTGCTTTCACGTACGATATCCCCTGAGCTATGTTCCTTTATATGCCGTGCTGCACGATCACCCCACACCAGACCCTCCAGAAGAGATGTACTGGCCAGGCGATTAGCGCCATGCACACCCGTGCATGACACTTCCCCTACAGCATATAAACCAGGGATCGAACTCTGTCCCCAGGTATCCACCAACACCCCGCCGCAAAAATAATGCGCCGCAGGCACCACGGGGATGGGACGCTCTGTGATGTCAATATCCTGTTCCAGGCAGCCGGCACATATTTGGGGGAAGCGCCCCCGGATGGCCTCAGCTTTCATGTGGGAAGCGATATCTAATAACACATAAGGGTAATCGTTCTCGAGCATTTCCCAGTAAATCGCTCGGGCCACCACATCGCGCGGCGCCAGGTCTTTCCACTGGGGAGCATGACGCTCCATGAAGGGTTCGCCTTCAGGCGTCAGCAGTACACCCCCCTCGCCGCGCACCGCCTCACTGATGAGGAATTTTGTCGCCCCGGTCATGTGCAAAGCCGTCGGGTGGAATTGAATGTATTCGGCATTGACCACGCGCGCCCCCGCGCGATAGGCCATCGCCAATCCATCCCCGCGCGCGCCAGGGGGATTGCTAGTATTAAGGTAAATTTGTCCCAGCCCTCCCGTCGCCAGGATCGTATACTCAGCCAGGATGGGCTTCACTTTGCGAGACGCCTGATCGAAAACATAGGCCCCATGGCAGGAAAGCGGTTGATAAACAGCCAGCGGATCGAGGGCATGATGGGGAAAGGTCAACAGGTCAACGGCTGTCTGACCGGTGAGGATTTCGACATTAGGCTGCTTCTTTAATTCCTGGATGAGACCACGCATGATGGCGCGCCCGGTCATATCCCCAACATGCAAGATGCGGCGCTTGGAATGGGCAGCTTCTAACCCGTAAATTAACGCATCGTTCTCATCACAATCAAAGGAAACATCAGCCCGCTCGATGAGCACTTCCATCAGCAGGTCAGGGCCTTCTTCTGCGAGCACTTCTACCGCTTCTGGAAAACAAACCCCATCTCCAGCGCTCAGTACATCTTCCTTTAGCATCTGAGGGGAATCGTCGAGGCCGCGACCGACAATACCTCCTTGAGCATAGAACGAATTGGATTCGACCGGCTCCTCAGCACGCGTGATCACTGTGATCTGCCGCTGGCGGTCTGAAGCCAGGCGTAAGGCCGCTGTCGCTCCCGCAATGCCGCTGCCAATAACTAATACATCTGTTTGCATAATACAACCCATCCGTGTAGATGAGGAGGTGGGGTGCACTTCGCCAAAAGTGCACCCCACCTCCTCATCTACCCAATCTCGATCATGCGCTCAACGGCCCGCGCGGCGCGCACGCGGATATCTTCAGGCACATCGATCACATACTGGTTCTTCTGCAACGCCGCCAGGGTATCTTCCATAGTGATCTCATTCATATGTGGGCAGCGCACCCGGCACAGGCGCAACATGTCTTTTTCTGGATTAGCGGCAGCGATATTATCGCCCATGGCACACTCGGTCAGCAACAAATATTGCGGCGCTTCTGTCTCTTCCACGTAGCGGATCATAGCGGTCGTGCTGGCTGAAAAGTCCGAGGCCGCCACAACTTCTGGGCTGCACTCAGGATGCGCCAGGATGACTACTTCAGGATACTCCCTCCGGATATCCTCGATATCTTTAACCGTGAATTGATCATGCACTTCACAGCGCCCGTGCCAGCCAATCATCTGGTAATCCAAATTGGGATCGGAGCCAGGCTTCAGCTTCGATGGGAAAATAATATGTTTGCCTGTCTCCTTAGCAACATTGCCAGCCAGATATTCATCAGGTAAGAAAATGACCGTTTCTGAATCCAGAGATTCGACAACCGCTTTGGCATTACCCGATGTACAGCACACATCGCTCTCTGCTTTGACATCCGCATAGGTGTTGACATAGGTCACCACAGGGACTCCCGGGAATTGAGCACGGAGTTCCCGGACGTCCTCGGCGGTGATACTGGCAGCCAAGGAGCAGCCTGCCTCCTTGGCGGGTAACAGCACCGTTTTCTCCGGATTGAGGATCTTGGCCGTCTCCGCCATGAAACGCACTCCGCAGAACACGATGACATCCTTATCGGTTTGGGCAGCAATGCGGCTCAACCCCAAAGAATCACCCACGTGGTCTGGAATCGAGTGGTACAAGGCCGGCTCCATATAGTTATGCCCCAAGATGACGGCGTTTTTTTCTATCTTTAATTTGTTAATCTCATAAGCCAACTCAGCCTTGATATAGATTTCAGGCTCGGGCACAACATGGCTAAGTTTAGCCTTCATTTCCTCAAAAAATACTTCGAAGGACATAAAAGATACCTCCAATATTTGACCGAGGACCGGGGACAGAAGACGGGGAAATTTCCTAAAATCATCACATCCGTCTTCTGTCTTCAGTCTTCTGTCTTCTGTCTTCTGTCTTCCGTCTTCTGTCATAGCAAACGCATACTAACATCAAACACCGGCGCCGAATGGGTCAGCGCGCCGACGGAAATAAAATCCACACCCGTCTCGGCAATGGCGCGCACAGTTTCCAAGGTGACATTACCTGAGGCTTCTAGGGACACCCGCCCTGCTGCGATCTCAACAGCCCGCCGCATGGTCTCAAGGGACATATTATCAAGCATAACACGGTCAGGTCGGAGGGATAAAGCTTCTTCTAATTCAATCAGGTTTTTGACTTCGACCTCAATGGGGTATTTATCACCATGATGCTGACGCACCCTTTCAACAGCCTTGATAATACCACCCGCGCCATCGATATGATTATCTTTGATCAACACCATATCATACAGCCCCTGGCGATGGTTCTGACCGCCCCCAGCTCGCACAGCATATTTATCCAATACCCGCCAGCCAGGTGCGGTTTTGCGCGTATCGAGGATCACGGCCTGGGTTCCGGCAACCGCATCCATATACTTGCAGGTGAGTGTGGCTACCCCAGACATACGACCCAAAAAGTTTAACGCCAAACGTTCCCCGGCCAACAAGGCCCTGCCAGGGCCGGATACTTGCGCCACCACATCGTTAGGTTTGACGCGTTGCCCATCTTTAACATCGGTTGTAAAAACAACCTGCGTATCAACCTGGGCAAACACGGCCCCCGCTACAGGCAACCCGGCGATAACGCCCTCAGCCTTCGCTGAGATCTGCCCTTGCAAATGAGCATCAGTATCTAGAGTCGCCGCGGTGGTAATATCCCTCTCAGAAATGAGTGAATCTATCGAGGCAAGATCAGCGTCAGGAGCCAGGTCTTCAGCCAGACCAAACTCGATTAGCAGCAGCACAGAAGGATGCCTCAAAGCCTCGGGCAGCCTTTCATACAAATTGGTTGGATAAACTCTATATTCTCGTTTCATACCAAATCTCTACTCGGTGTGCATGCAAATCACGTCAGTAAGTTCCCCAAAAAGGGCAGGGCTCCTACACCCCTTTTTCGGACAGTATTTGTGCGTACACCTTTACTCGTTATTATTTGGGTGTGTTTCAAACGATTTGAGAAGTTCCGAAAATTGGGGTATGCGAGGGGTGATTTGCGTCCCCCCGCATACCCCAATTTTCGGTCTCTTTTCAACTGAGATGAAACGCACCCTTATCATTTGCGCGTTCTCAACGGGTCAATTATACTAGGGGAGAACATTTTTGTTCGGCATTTTCCACTATAGAATATTGTTCACAATTAGACAATGACCAATTGGCAATCTGCTGTATATCCTATATTGCTCCTTTTTACAGCCAGCTTCGCCGCGCTGATCGCTTATTTTGCCTTGCGGCGGCGCGCCACGCTGGGCAGCAGAACGCTGGCATTGCTCATGTTCGCTATCTCCGAATGGGCTTTTGCTAACGTGCTCGAAGCCTCGGCTATGAACATCTCGACCAAAGTTCTATGGTCGCAGGTTTCCTATTTGGGGATACACAGCATCCCACCACTATTCCTGATCCTGGCCTTGCAATACAGCCAGCAAGAACGCTGGCTGACACCCCGCAACTTAGCGCTACTCTGGGTGATCCCCGTCACCAGCATAAGTTTGGCAGCTACAAACAATTGGCACAACTTGATTTGGGCCGATCTCACCTGGTCTACTGTAGACTCCACGATCTTGATCTACCATTACGGCGTTGGATTTTGGGTTGGCGCCGCGTATAGTTACCTGCTTTTCTTCCTGGCGATTAGCAAACTGGTATGGGCGGCTATTCACCTGCCCATCATATTCCGCCCCCAATTGGTGATAATGATCCTGGCGGCAACGATCCCCTGGGTGGGCAATCTTCTGTACATTACCAAATTGAATCCCTTCCCCGGCCGGGATTTGACCCCCATCTCTTTCTTGTTAACGGGCATTCTGCTAACCTGGAGTATCTTCCGTCACCAATTTCTCGATATCACCCCCATCGCCCGGAGCAAATTGGTGGACACGATGCGTGATGTTGTCATCGTAGTTGACAGTCAATTACGCATAGGTGACCTCAATCCCGCTGCTCAATCCATACTCAATACTACTTCCAATGAATCAGTTGGGCAACCTGCCCATAAAGTGCTTGGCAGATGGCCCTACCTCGAAAGTCGCTTCCGCACGAAACTCGATAGGCCCACTGAAGCAAAAACTATTCAAGATAATCGGGGAAATTGGTACGAGGTTCAAATATTTCCTTTGAAAGGACGACAAGAACAGGTAGAGGGATGGCTGATTATCCTTCGCGATATCACCGTACAAAAAGACCTAAAATCAGCCCTGCAGGCCAGCGAGGAACTTTACCGCAGCGTCACCGAAAACGCCAACGACGGCATCGCCATCTTGCAGGAAACCATCATCAAATACTGCAACCCGCAACTCGCCGCCATGGTCGGCTCTCAGCCTGAAGAAGTCAGGGGAAAACCTTTCATCGAGTTCTTCCCCCCGGATCAGGTTGAAGTGATCCATGAGCGATACAAACGCAGATTGAGGGGCGAAGAAGTGCCATCGCGCTATGAGACCGCTCTGCTTCACAAATCAGGCCAACGCGTGCCCATAGAAGCCAATGTCAGCCTGATGACGCTGGATGGTAAACCTGCAACCCTGACCATCGCCCGCGATATCAGCGAACGGTTGAAGGCCGAGGTCGAGATCAGCCGTTTGGCAGCTGTGGTCACCCAGGCTGAAGAGACGGTCGTGATCACAAACCTAGACGGAGATATTGAATATGTCAACCCGCAATTTGAGGCAATTACCGGGTACACCGTTGAGGAGGCATTAGGGCAGAATCCCCGGGTACTAAAAAGCGGCCTGCAAGACGAAGCTTTCTATAAATATCTCTGGGATACGATCACGGGGGGAAAACCCTGGGAGGGGAACTTCATCAACAAACGCAAAGACGGCACGCTTTATCACGAAGCAGCTACGATCTTTCCTATCAAAGATCGAGCAGGCGAAATTACCCACTACGCGGCCGTAAAACGCGATATCACCGCTCAAGTACAGGCCGAAGAGGAGTTGAAATCCTATGCCCGCCACCAAAAGCTGCTCAATGAGATCACACTCGCCTCCATCGAAACCACCGAATTCGAAAGCACACTCCAAATAATGGCAGACCGCCTGGGAGAGTTGATCCATGCCGATGGCTGTTATATCACGCTGTGGGACCCCAAAGAACAAAAAACCATTCCAAGAGCAGCATACGGCCAATTATCAGAACAATATAAACAAACCCGCTTTGACCCCAACGAACCGACAGCAACCAAGGCAGTTCTGCAAGAGGAATGTTCCCTGGTCATTGAAGATGTTTTCAACAGCCCGCACATCTCCCCTAAAATGGCCGCCCAGTTTCCCGCGCGCTCCATGCTGGCGCTCCCGCTGATTGTCGATAAGCAGAAATTAGGCGCCGCGATGATCGCCTTCAACGAACAACATAAATTCACCCCTGAAGAAATCGCGCTGGGAAAGCAGGCCAGTTGGCAAATCGCCCTGGCGCTGTACAAAGCGCACCTGCTTGAAACTGCCAGACAACGCGCAACCGAAGCGGAAACACTCCGGCAAGCAGGGGCGGCTGTTTCCGCCACACTGAAACTCGATGAAGCCATTGCGCGCATTTTGGAACAGCTCAACCGAGTAGTGCCTTATGACAGCGCATCCGTACAGTTGTTACGGGGAGAGAAATTAGAAATTGTAGGGCAGCATGGTTTCAAAGACCCCTCCGCAATCTTGGGGGTGCAAATCTCCCTCACAGATGATGCGCCCAACAGTATCGTTATCGAACAGCGCCGGCCCTTCATTGTCAAAGATGCTCCTACTGCATACACAGAATTCCACAAAACCCAACACAGCAAAATCCGCGGCTGGATGGGGGTGCCGCTAATTGTTCATGATCGGGTTATGGGGATGCTGGCACTCGATAGCCATCAACCGGAACGCTATACGAATGAACACGCCCGGCTAGCCTCCGCTTTTGCGGCACAGGTGGCCATCGCCCTCGAAAACGCCCACTTATATGAAGAAGCTCACCGCCTGGCCATCACGGACCCGTTGACTTGTATCTATAATCGCCGCCATTTTATGCACTTGGCTCTCCAGGAATACCAACGCGCCTGCCGGTACAAGCGGCCGCTCTCCATCATCATGCTGGATATTGACTATTTCAAAAGAGTGAATGATACCTATGGGCACTTGATTGGTGATCAGGTGCTGCGTGCCGTCGCTCTGACCATCCAGGATGACCTGCGGGAGTCAGATTTTGTTGGCCGTTATGGCGGCGAAGAATTTGTCATCCTGCTACCAGAAACTCCCAGTATGCACCAATCAGACAACCTGCCTAACGAAGATACAGATGAAAACGTTTCAGCCAAACTCGTTGCACAACGCGTATGTGATCTCATTAACAATTTGCGCGTTCAAACGGAGAAAGGCGTAGTTCAAATAACCGCCAGTCTGGGTGTTGTTGGACAAACCATGGATTTTGCCAATATTGAAACATTGCTCGACCACGCCGATACGGCTCTCTATATTGCCAAACAACGGGGGCGCAATCA
>JADHXE010000113.1 GCA_016783125.1 Anaerolineales bacterium | reverse complement strand
CCCCTTATTTTCGGGCTTTTTCCACGCGCTCAGGACAAGTCTGGGGGAAAAACTGAATTTCCGGCACGAATCGTGTAACGTATAATGTCAATAAGAAACAAACCACAGAGTCACAACGCCATCGGCGTGCATAGCATTAGTGGTGATATTGATTATTTTGCGAGAGGAGTACCAATGAACTCCCAAAAACGAAATATAATTTTATCTGTAGCATTTCTGATCATCAGCGTTATGGCATGCAATTATTTCGGAAATCCGGCTCCGGCTGTGATCCCCACACCCACACCGGATTTAACCCGAACGGCGATTATCAACCTGCTGCAAGAGAATCAGCCAACATCCACGCCTGTGTTGCCAACGATAATGGCGGATACGAATCAGAGCGCAGAGATCCAATCTGGTGAGGCCAGCCCAACCCCTGAGGCTCCTGAGCCAACCGTGACACCTTACCCCACAGATACCCCACTTCCCACGGAAACGCCAGTCCCTACAATCACGCTTACACCAACGGTATCCTACGCGGGTCCAGGAATGCGCGCCGGCACGAGCATCGCCGCGGCTTATCTGGACAATCCGCCCAATATCAACGGGGATTTGAGCGATTGGGATTTGGGCATTTACCCCGCTGCAATTGCTGTCTATGGTGTCGATAAAATCAGCGATGAGGCTGATCTGACAGCCAATGTGATGGTCGGTTGGGACGAGGATTACATGTACATCGGTGCCCGGGTCAAGGATGAGTTCTATCAGCAGAATGCTACCGGGAAGAACATCTTCAAGGGCGACAGTGTTGAAATATTACTGGATACCAATGTCGGGGGAGATTACTACTACGATACGTTGAGTGATGACGATTATCAGTTGGGCGTGTCACCCGGTTTCACCAGTAAGGGATCAAACCCCGAGGCTTACTTGTGGTTCCCGGCCATTGTGGAAGGTTCGCGTTCGCAAGTGCAGATCGGTATTTTGGGAACAGCCAATGGATATCACATAGAGCTGGCGATCCCCTGGAGTGTGTTCGGTGTTACCCCCTACACGGGGCAGCATTTTGGCTTTGCCTTCTCTGTCTCTGACAATGACCTCGGGGGCCAGACCGTGCAGCAAAGTATGATATCCAATGTGAGAACCCGAATGCTGACGCACCCGATGACCTGGGGTGACCTGACGTTGACGGATTAGAAAATTAAACTGCGTACAAGCAGCGCCGGTCATTATTGCATGGTGATCGGCACTGCTTGTATGCCGAATACAGAAAAATAATGATGTGGTGTTGATTATGGGGTCGATTTTACTTACTCTCTATTTCTTGGACATGTTCTTCTTCGTGTTCCGCCAAAATATTAACGACTCCGCTAACCGTGCCTAACACCCCCCATGGATAAATAAATTCCACGCTGAGTAATTTAGCTGGCATTTCATCGATGATGGCTTTGAAATGCTGGCGGTTAGCCTCTAATTCCTGAAGAACTTCATCAAAACTCATATTGTTACGAGCAGCGGTCGCTTCGTCATTGAAAGCATCAATTCCTTGGGATACTGTAATTTGAGGTTCATCCCCGGTGACTAAGACACGCAGCGATTTAACACAAACCTCATACCAGGCAGAGATGTGGGCCAGCGTATCCTTTGTCGTCCAGCCTGGGCTGAGTTCAGTTTGCGGATCGATTTGTTCCAAGGCTGCTTTGAGTTTACCTCGGGCTTGATCTAATTGTTGAATCAGTTTATCTCTTTCCATGCTGACCTCCTGTGAACCCTTATCGTGGTATTCACTACCGGACACTTTTAAATCGGACACGGATTTGCACGGATCGGACGGATAAAAACCGCTCGTTTAGACAAGATTTGCTGCCATTCACCCCTGAAGAAGTGCAATTCAGGGATAACACATGCCCAATCAGCTTTCAAAACAGAAAAATCTGCGATATCCGTGTCGCCGAAGGCGCGCCCTTGGCGTCCGTGCCCCATTTTTCTCCGCTATGAAAAAGTGTACGGTAACAAATCGTGGTAATGAAAAAAGGATGAACAAGGAAAACATAAAGAGATCCGCGTTCATCCGCGTCATCCGTGTACAAATAATTTAGATATGAATAGCGTGCCCTTCAACGCTGTGCGCCGCTTCCATAAGCACTTCGCTCAGGGTGGGGTGGGCGTGCACGTTGCGGGCGATCTCTGCCGGGGTCAGCTCCATCATTTGAGCGATGGTCAACTCCGGCAGTAATTCGGTGACCTCAGGGCCGATCATATGAGCGCCCAGGATTTCACCATATTTGGCATCAACGATGATCTTCACCCAGCCAGCTGACTCACCCAATCCCAGGGCTTTGCCGTTGGCCTGGAAGGGGAAGCGTCCTACTTTGACCTCATAGCCGCGTTCCTTGGCCTGTTCTTCTGTAATGCCGAAGGAGGCCACCTGCGGCTGGCAGTAAGTCGCCCGGGGCATCATCTCGTAATCCAGGGTGGTTGTCTCAACCCCAGCAATATTCTCCGCACAAACCATCGCTTGCGCTGAGCCGACATGGGCCAGCATCAGCTTGGCGGTTACATCGCCGATAGCCCAGATGCCGGGAATATTCGTTGCCATATGCTCATCGATCTCGATGGCGCCGCCGTCGGTCAGTTTGACGCCGGCTTCCTCCAGGCCAATCCCCTGAACGTTGGGCCTGAAGCCGATGGCCATCAGCGCTTGTTCGGCTTCCAGGGTTTGTTCGCCTTCCTCGCTGGAGACCTTTACCTTGACACCCTTCTTGGTGGTTTCGACAGATTCCACTTTGTGGTTAGTCAGAAATTTAATCTTACTCTTTTTAAAGGCTTTGGCTAACTCCCCACTGACTTCCTCGTCCTCCAGCGGTACCAGGCGCGGCAACATCTCGACGATGGTTACATCCACCCCGTAGGAGTTCCAGACAGTGGCGAATTCCACCCCGATAGCTCCAGAACCGACAATGATCACTGACTCAGGCAGCTTGTCCTGCAAGATAGCTTCTCGATAGGTGACCACTTTTTCGCCATCGACTTCCACACCGGGGATAATGAAGGGGCTGGCCCCAGTGGCTACGATGATATTCTTGCCCTGTAATTCTTGGGTCTTTCCTTCTTCATCGGTCACGACAACCGTATCTTTGGCGGTCAGCCTGGCAGAACCCATATGCACGTCAATGTTGTTTTTCTTCATCAAGAAGCCGACACCCTTGGTCAGCCGTCCCGATACCTGGCGGCTGCGCTTGACGGCTACGCTGTAATCCAGCTCTAAGTTCTCAAATGAGAAGCCAAACTCACGGCCGCGTTTGCGCAGGGTGTGCGCTACTTCAGCGTTCTTCAGCAGTGATTTCGAGGGGATGCAGCCGATATTGAGACAGACTCCTCCGAGCCATTCCTTTTCGATGATGGCAGTTTTTAGGCCTAATTGAGAGGCGCGGATGGCGGCTACGTAACCCCCAGGGCCCGCGCCGATAACGATAACGTCGTAATTGCTCATAAATTCTCCTTATCAATCATATAGGAAAAGCTCACCAATTCTCGAGAGATTCTACCACCTTCGCCAAGAAATGATCCGCACCAGTCCCATCCTAGATGCGGTGATCGAAGGTCAGGGTCAGGTAGACCATCGGTCGGATGGCCATGGCTGGTCTGGCGGCTTTTGTAGGCCAGACGGTAATCTTTGATGATTTCTTCTGGGGGGAGGGGGAGTTGTGTGCTTTTCTTCTTGGGCATTTTGTCGGTTATTCTTTATCCCCCAATTGTGCAGCCACAATTTCAGCCACATCCAGCACCTGCATCTCGCTGGCTCGCCAAGGGCGCGCACGCCGTAGGCGCGCAAAGCGGCGAGGCCCGCCTGTGGCGTTGGCATCTTTGGCGGCATCGTTCAGCATCACCATGCAGAAAGGGCAGCCCACGGCCAGGATTTTAGCTTTGGTTCCCTGTGCCTCTCGGAAGCGGTTGGCGTTGACGGCTTCGTCGCCGTGTTCTTCTTCCTTCCACATCTGGGCGCCGCCCGCTCCGCAGCAGAAGGATTTTGCTCCATGGCGGGGCATTTCGATCAGGTTGACGGATAAATCTTTAAGTATCTGACGGGGTTCTGCAATCACATCGTTCTGACGGCCAAGATAGCAAGGGTCATGAAAGGTGATCAGGGGCTGGGGCGTTGGGGTGCTGGGGTGCACATCTGCTCCCAAGCTCCCAAGCTCCCTAGCATCTTGGAGCCTTAGTCGGCCATTGGCAATAAGTTCATTGATAAGCTGTGTATGGTGTATGACCTCATACTCCCCACCAAAAGCCGGGTATTCATTCATAATCGTGTGTAAACAATGAGGGCAGGTAGTAATGATCTTTTGGGGTTTGATCTCGTTGAACATCTCCACGTTAGCTGTAGCTAGTTCATAGAACAAGTACTCATTGCCCGCCCGCCGGGCGGAGTCACCAGTGCAGGTTTCCTGTTCCCCGAGCACAGCGTAATCCACGCCAGCGTGGTTGAGGATCTTAGCAAAGGCTCGGGCGGTCTTTTGGGCGCGGGTATCTGTTGAAGGTGCACAGCCCACCCACCACAGGTATTCAGGTTCGGGGTTTTCGGTGATGGTGGGAACATGCAATCCCTCGGCCCATTTCATGCGCTCGGCGGGAGGGATATTCCAGGGGTTCATGGTGCGTTCCATACCCCGGAAAGCGGTCTGCCATTGCCCGGGGAAGTTGTTCTCCATCAAGACCAACCCGCGGCGGATGTCGAGGATATCGCGCATGGGCTCGTTGCCCACCGGGCAGATGTCCACGCAAGCGCCGCAAGTTGTGCAAGCCCAGATGGCCGCTTCGTTGATGGCAAAATCTGTCAACTGGAGTGATCCTTCGTTTGTGCCGACGTCATAATTCAGATAATAGCGTTTGTTGATCTCTAAGGCCGCTGGGGATAACACCTTGCCGGTGGTGTTTGCCGGGCAGACCTCGGTGCAGCGGTTGCACATGATGCAGGCATAGGCATCCATGAGCTGTTCCCAACCCAAATCTTCGATGCGAAGCACGCCGAACTGCTCGATGGTTTCGTCTTCGAAATCTAGCGGGGAGAGTTCGCCCATGGAGCGGCGCAAAAAACAGGTGAATGTGCTTTGAGTAAGGAAAATAGGGCATGAAAGCAAGGATCAACCCTAAGGCCATCCAGAAGGAGACGTGGGTCATCACCGTTGCCGTTGATGAAGTCATGCCTGACCACAGCGTAGAAAGCGCGGAGGCAAGCGGCTGCCAGGGGTCCAGGTGCCCCTCCGAAGCAAGCGCGAAGGATTCCCCTAAAAAGCGGAATCCAACATGAAGCAGGATGAATACGCCCACGATAGCAGAGTCACGCGTGATGCCGGCGCGCGCTTTAGGGTGCAGCAGTGTATCTTCTGGGTGAGTCAGCTCCCGGGGTTTGATAACGAAACGTCGCAGCATCAAGGTTGCCATGCCCATTAATGCCGCAACACTCAGGATGTCAGCGATCAGGCGATAGAGCCCGCTGAGCGTTCCGGTGCCCAGGAAGTGAAAATTGGGAATATATGCGCTAAGCACATCCCCGATGTTGACAAGCAGGTAGTACGTAAACCCCCAGGCCACGAAAACGTGAAAGAAGCTAGCCCCCGGTCGCAGCTTCCAGGTGGGTTGAAGACTGACAAATTTCCCGATGGTGGACGCCAGACGTTTGGGTACGATGCTCCAATCCGGTTTCCCTTGGCCTTTACCGATGATAAGGATAATTCGATGAACGCCTCGCCAAGTGACCAAGCCACTGGCGAGAATAGCGAGAAGGAAGATGATTTTCTCGGGAAGGGTCAGCATGAGTGCTCCGAAGCAACTGTCTAAAAAGTCAAGTTTTGGCTAGCCGCTTGAGCATCAAGCGGGTCATGGCGATGTAATATGGCAAAGCCCCATTGTTCTTTTGGTCACAAAACTGCCTCCAGGCGAAAGCGGAAACGTTGAGCAACCTACTCCACTAATTGCCCAAGATGATTATTTTGTAAAGGCGATATTAGGATGGGCGATTGCAGTTGCTGTCCCGGCTTGCATGAAAGATAGATATCCAAGTAGAACTATGTTAAACATAAAACCGGCCTAAATCCGGTTTGTATGTTTTCTAAACAATATTTACCAGAGCGGGTAAATATTGTCATCAGAGTGGTCTTCATTTCTTTCATGCTGCTTTTTAATATCAACAATAGACTTATTGAAAACACGCCGGAATATATTTTTTATATTCCCCAACCACTCTATAAAACGCGATATAGCCTGCATGGGTTTACAACTCCTCCGCAATGAACTGAGCTGCCTGTAAATAACCTTTGTCTGTCATATGCACCCGATCGACATAAACCCATCCATCGAACTCTTTTTCGCTCAAATCCATGAAGGCAATACCTAACTCACTACACATGGTTTCAAGCTCATGCACGTATGACGGCCACAATTCGACCAGATCATTTTTGAGCACTTCCCAGTGGCTTCCTGCTAAATTATCTGTAATGTTGAACAAACGCTGTTCTTCAGGAGTAAGTTCCTTCGAACTCGCGCTGGCAAAAGGTTGCATAATAAAGGTCACTTTTACACTAGTTGGTAGTGATCGATCAATAATTCTTAGATCGCGCTGCGTCCATTCGACCGCTTTTCTGAGGGCTTCATATTTATCTTGACCTTTGGCTGTTCGGCGTTTCTTTTTCTCACGCCTCTGACCAAAGAGAACTTTACCGATACGTGTTAGCAACATTTTTATGAGTATTACAGTGCCAACTTCGTCAAACGAAGCTCGTCTCACCAGTGTATTGATACTATAGTTTGTCAGTTTATCAACCAAACCTTCAGAAAATAGGGGGCCAAATAATTCATTTCTTCCAGTGCTTTGTAAACTAACTACAAGGTTATTCATGCCACTACATACAATGGCTTTCTCTGTGTCTGCTAAAAAGGGAATTGCTGTAATCAGTTCCTGGATCGAGTTGCCACCTTTTATGCCTAGATTTATGAATGATGACCCTGTGATCGAGTTTAGATTTGAAACCAGCGTATTATGGTCGTTAGTTGCACCTTCGCTAAAGGCAAAGGACCCGCCTAAAACAATTCCACGATCTTTTTGACTCCACCAGGACTGATTATCTATGCGTACTTCTTCGCGATATGAAAATCTGAACCCGGCCGAGTCAGTGTTTATGATCTCAGAACGATAATTAGCTTGATGAAACAACGTCAAATAGGGTGTGATCACTTTAGGAAACTTGGTGTTGTAGGTCTCCATCTGAGGAACAATTTGATATCTCTCTTTGTGAGACATGGCGTTTATCTTTCTGGTTGTTTGAAAAGATTGGGCTCTATGGGACTTCGCGTGGTAATGTCCAGATTTGGGGATATGCGGGGTGTGAAACACCCCGCATATCCCCAAATCTGGGAGCCTTCACGCAAAATCCCATAGACCCAAAGATTGGTGATCTACTATTTGGGAGATGAGATCAGATGGCTAAGTTGGCAGCAACGTGAACGGGATTTTAGCATGGATAGAATATTTTCGGAATAACCTTATGATTGTTACTTTTCGGCGATGACCGACGACTAAAAAGACAGCACTCAAAAAACGATACGGTGATATCACCTTGCCCTTTGACGACTTTGAACCTAAAATCAAGCCTGATGAAGAAAGCTACGTTCATTATCCTGGTTGTTTTGGGCGCAGTGCTTCTATGGCCTGCTGATTCGTTGGCAAGTAACCCATCGCCAGACATCACCCCACAATACCGCTACCTGCAGGATAACGATATTCGTTTCGAGCGTATATCCGTAGAGGGCGGACTCTCCCAAAGCACAGTGACTTGTATTATTCAGGATCACCAGGGATATATGTGGTTTGGCACCAGGGATGGCTTGAATAAATATAACGGCTACGAATTCGAAATCTTCGATCACGATCCCGAAAACCTGCTTTCCCTGAGCGATAATACTGTGCGGGTAATTTTCGAAGATTACCAGGGGGTGTTGTGGGTTGGAACCAATCACGGTTTAAATCGGTTCGATAGCAGAACAGGATTGTTCAACAGCTATATCTATTTCAAGGATATTGGTAACAATACCATCAGGGATAATTTTGAAGATCGGATAGGAGTCCTTTGGATTGGTACGGATACAGGCTTGTTTTATTACGATAGATCTACCAATCGCTTTCACTCAATCGAAATGATCAAGCCCTCCGACGGTTTGAGCGCCAAGCTGGTGTTGTCAGTTCATGAAGATCGAATGGGAACCTTGTGGATAGGCACATTCCAAGACGGATTGAACAGGTATGATCGCGAAACATTTAAATTCACACATTATCGCAAAAGTGATGGCTTACCATCTGATGTGGTGTACGGGATATTAGGAGATGACCTGGGCTTCTTATGGCTCAGCACCAGCCGGGGTTTAGCCGGGTTCGACCCCCAGACAGAATTATTCACAACTTTCGATGTAACCGGTGGGCTTCAAAACAATGAATTCAGTGAAGGCGCTTATCATAAGAACGCCGCAGGTGAACTTTACTTCGGTGGTATTTCCGGTCTAACCGCTTTCGATCCTGAGGGGATTACGGATAATGCCTACATTCCACCGATTGTACTGACCTCACTGACCCAGGGCGGAGAGCCTGTCCTTCTGGATCAACCAGGAGATGTCATCAATGAAGTAGCCTTTTCGTGGCTGAAAAACTTCTTCGAGTTCGCAGCCTTGAGCTATCAGCATCCTGAAGATAACCAATATGCATATATCCTGGAGGGTTTTGAAGATGAATGGAATACCATCGGAACGAAACGTTTTGGCCGATATACAAACCTTCCCGGTGGAAGATATACTTTGAATGGTCCCGGGTTCGATTTGGAGAACCTGCCTCCAGAAAGTTTGGGCTTAGGGATTATGAAAGAGCGCGCCGAGGTTGTTGGCGCAGAACTGGAGATCGAGAGTCAAGCCGGACAGGCTGGCCAGGGAACGGAAGTGATCGTTACTTGGCAGAGTTAGTACTACTAAGTTGTCTATGGAATTGTGTGCGAAGTGCGAAGACTTTTACCACGAAGCACATATGATAATCCTTGTAGAAAAAGGAAAACACTTATGCGCATTGGCATGATGGTTGATGTTTATAAACCACATATCAGCGGAGTAACCAACTATATTACTCTCAATAAACGGTATCTGGAAGAAGCCGGACACGAGGTTTTTGTTTTTACCTTTGGCGATGAAGATTACCAAGATGACGAGATCAATGTGATCCGATCCCCAGGGGTACCATTGATGGATACGGGCTTCTACCTCAACGTGCGTTATTCACCTCAAGCGAGAAAAATTCTATCGACGATGAATGTTGTACACGTTCATCATCCTTTTTTGAGTGGGAGCCTGTCCCGGTTATACTGCACTCGCAGAGGCATACCGGTACTATTCACGAACCATACTCGCTATGACCTCTACGCGCGTGCTTATCTTCCCATGCTGCCTCACGGTGTTAGTGAGACTTTCTTAAAGACATACCTGCCCGAGTTCTGCCAAGAGGTAGATTATGTGATTGCGCCTTCCCCTGGGATGAAGAAGGTGCTTGAGCAATTCGGGGTGGATGTGCCCATTGAAGTTGTACCTAATGGTGTGGATATAAAACCTTATCAGCATGTATCTGACCCGATCCAACGCTCGGAGTTAGGTTTTAGCCAGGATGATATTCTCTTGGTCTATTCTGGCCGACTTGGCCCGGAGAAGAATCTGCCCTTTTTGCTGCGTGCCGTAAATGGGGCAGTTCAGGCTTTTGATAATATCAAACTTCTGATTATTGGCGACGGTACTGAGCGAGATAATCTGGAAGACCGTGTTCACCATATGGGAATTGAGCAGGCTATACACTTCACGGGGATGGTTCCCTATCTCCAGATACCACGCTATCTGGCAGCGGCTGACATTTTTGTGACGGCTTCAGTCACTGAAGTTCATCCGCTTTCGGTTATTGAAGCCATGGCGACCGGGTTGCCGGTGTTGGGGATCCTATCTCCTGGCGTTGGCGATACAATTCAGGATGGAGATAACGGCTTCCTTGTAAAAGACGAAGACCTGGCCGCATTCACCGCCAAGTTGATCCGTTTGGCAACCGACCAGGAATTGCGCCGCAGTATGAGCGCGCAAGCCCGCCAAAACTCCCAAAAGTATGCTATCGAAGGCACCACCCAAAAATTATTGGAAATCTACGAGCGTTTGGCGGGCGATTCGAGGGGGCGGAAACGCAGCCTGAAAGCTCGTTTATACAGGTTCTTCGATAACTGGCGACTATGAAAAAATACCGTCATAACCTGGGTCGATGGGGCGAAACCGTCGCTGCGGAGTTCCTCGCCAAGCGAGGGTATTCAATCGTTGCGCGTAATGCCCGCACACCCTACGGAGAGATCGATCTGGTCACTCGCCAGGGGGATGCGACGGTGTTCGTTGAGGTCAAGACGCGCTCAAATACTGCTTTTGGTTACCCTGAAGAGGCCATTACACCCCGAAAGCGCGAGCATTTAATCGAAGCTTCTCAAGCTTATTTACAGAAACATCCTGAGTTGAGTGGCGATTGGCGCATCGATGTGATCGCCATCCAACGCCTGGATCCCACAAAAGAACCATTGATCGAACATTTTGAGAATGCCGTCAACTGAACCGAAACCGCCTCTCATTATTATCCTTGGCCCGACCGCGGTGGGGAAGACGGAAACGTCGCTGCAACTGGCCGAACGCCTGAAAGGGGAGATCATCTCGGCGGATTCGCGCTTGCTGTACCGCGGCATGGACATCGGTACCGCCAAGCCTTCTCTGGATGAATGCCAGCGCGTGCCCCACTATTTGATCGATGTGGCTGACCCAGACCAGGTGTGGAGCCTGGCAATGTTCTTGCGTGCGGTAAGCAAAACGGCGGCTGATATTCACGCTCGCGGGCGGCTGCCTCTGATGGTGGGGGGAACTGGTCAGTATGTGCGGGCGGTTGTGGAGGGATGGCAGATCCCCGAGGTGCGGCCTGACCCCCGGCTGCGTACAGCTTTGGAGAATTGGGCGGAGGAGATCGGCTCGGAGGCGTTATATCAGCGTTTAGAGAATATAGACCTTGAGGCAGCCTCACGCATCGAACCGCAAAATTTGCGGCGGATCGTACGGGCGTTGGAGGTGATTCTAACCACCGGGCAGCTGTTTTCAACCCAAAGGGAGTCCGGTTCATCCCCTTATGAGGTGTTGATGCTGGGGTTGACGCGCCCGCGTCAGGAACTGTACGAGCGCATCGACGCGCGCATCCAAAAAATGTTTGATAAAGGCCTGGTTGAGGAGACGCAGAAATTATTAGATCAAGGGTATTCGCCTGATTTGCCGCCGCTTTCGGCGATTGGATACCGGCAGGTGATCCAGTTTCTGAATGGAGAAATCAGTATGGATGAAGTCGTCACGCAGATGAAACGCATCACGCGCCGTTTTGTGCGCCATCAGGCTAATTGGTTCAAAGAAGATGATCCGGATATCCAATGGTTTCGCGCCGGCCCTGGTGCAATCGACGAAATGGAGGCTGTTATTGGTAGATTTTTACACAATAATTATGATAAATAATTTGACATTCCCCCTAGAAGTATCTATACTATTGATAGGAAATTTGTAACTACTCAGCCATAATTCAAAACTCTTGCTTTTGTCATTGCGAGGTAGTTTCGCTTTGCGTGCCTTGGCACCGCCGAAGCAATCTCCTCGTTAGCGAGGGGGACTGCTTCCCTTCGACAAACTCAGGACAGGCGCACGAAGCGCTCGCAGTGACATGGCTCGCAGTGACATGGCTGAGCAGTTACGGAAACTTTAGAAAAACAAAGGAGTGAAACATGAGTGACCGACCTTGGCTTGAGCGGTACGATGAGGGGGTTCCGCAGACGATCGAATATCCCGAAGTTCCCCTGTTTTATTTCCTCGAAGAATCAGCGAAAAAATACCCTGATGCCTCTTGTACGATCTTCAAGGGGGCCAAGATATCCTATACAGAAATGAATGATCTCACCGACCGGTTTGCCGCCGGACTTGCGAGTCTGGGTGTAAAAAAGGGAGACCGGGTGGGGATTTTCATCCCCAATACGCCGCAATTCATAGTGGCTTATCATGGCGCGCTCAAGGCTGGCGCGGTTGTGGTAGCGACCAACCCGCTGTATACGGCGCGCGAGATTGAGCATCAGGCCAATGACTCGGGTATGGAAATCATGGTCGTGATGAGCAACTTCTACAACACCATCAAAGAAGTGCAGCCAAAAACCAAGATCAAGAAACTGGTCGTTACCAATATCAAGGAAACCCTGCCCCCGGTTACGGCTTTCTTGTTCACGCTGCTCAAGGAGAAGAAATCTGGATTCCGGGTTGAGCTGGCGGAGGGCGATATCTGGATGCAAGACCTGCTTGATAAGTTCACACCAGAAGACCGCCCCAAGGTGGATGTGGGACCCGATGACTTGGCTGTCTTTCAGTACAGCGGCGGCACCACGGGCACGCCGAAGGCAGCTATTGCGATGCATCGCAACCTGGTCGCCAATTCTCTGCAGATCCGGCGCTGGATGCCTAATGCTATCGATGGTGAAGAAGTCGTGCTGATGGCTATTCCTCTTTTCCATGTCTACGGCATGGTGGCAGGGATGAGTTTTGGCATGGCTACTGGGGCTTCCCTGGTGATGGTTCCTAATGTTCGGGATATCAAAGACGATCTGGATAACCTTCAGAAATACCGCTGTACGATCTTCCCCGGAGTCCCCACGCTGTATACCGCCATCAATAACTGGCCGGATGTGCTGGCCGGGAAGTATGATCTCAGCTCGATCAAAGCCTGCATTTCTGGGTCGGCTCCGCTGATGCGCGAAACCAAAGAGAAATTCGAAGAACTGACGGGCGGCCTGGTTTTTGAGGGGTTCGGACTTTCCGAAGCGCCCACGGCTACTCACTGCAACCCGATGAGCGGCGAGAACCGCACCGGTTCGATTGGGATGCCGCTTCCTGATGTGGATGCGCGTGTTATCAGCCTCGATGACGAGGTTACTGTGCTGCCAGCAGGGGAAGTTGGCGAGTTGGTGATCAAGGGTCCCCAGGTCTTCAAGGGTTATCACAATATGCCCACCGAGACGAAGAATGCCCTGCGCGAAGGCTGGCTCTATACCGGCGATATCGCCCGCATGGATGAGGATGGCTATTTCTACATCGTTGATCGCAAGAAAGAACTCATCAAGCCGGGTGGATTTCAGGTGTGGCCGCGTGAGGTAGAGGAGGTCATCTCGGATTATTCTAAGGTGTTGGAGGTCGGCGTGGCTGGCATCCCTGACCCCAAACGGGGAGAGACGGTCAAGGCCTGGATTGTTCTGAAACCAGGGGAGACCGCTACTATGGAAGAGATACGGGAATATTGCAAAGAACAGATGGCGGCTTATAAGGTGCCTACCCACGTGGAATTCCGCGATGAGCTGCCCAAGACGACCGTGGGTAAGATCCTACGCAGGGAGTTGGTGAGGCAGCACAAAGAAGGAAGCTGAGAAGATTTCCAATAAACAAGAAGCCCGGCTAATCGAACAGCCGGGCTTTTGGGTGGTGACATTTTCAAAGATTTGATCAACAGTGTACGCCTAAATACAGATTTACCCTATGGGTTCACCTGCAAGCGCTCTGCTACCCACAGATTCACAAGTGTTTCTACAGATACTCCTTCTTGACGGGCACGTTCAGCCGCTAGTTGGGCTAATTTTGTAGCCAAGGGGATCCATTGCCTGCGAGGGGCGCGTATTTCGATTTCCACTTCGCTAGTTTGATCCCAGTAATCTGCAAGGCTGTGTGAATCCCAAAAATCAGCGGCATCTTTTACGCTGGAAAAATTTTCAGGAATTGGTACTTTTTTGTCACCTTTTTCGTTCATAGTATTTTCGTTCAGATCTGTTCATATTTCTCGCTGTGATTATCAGTGCCTGATTGGAAGGTTTCAAGATAAAGAACACAACAGGACTT
>JADHXE010000112.1 GCA_016783125.1 Anaerolineales bacterium | reverse complement strand
CACACCCTTTTTTCGGGGTAATCTGTGCTATGGTTGAGCAGTAACTCTTATTCATCAATTGCTTCGATTAAACAAGCTGCTTCCCAGGCCAACATGCCGCCACGCAGAACCTTGACGTTATCATAGCCCTGGTTAGTTAGCAAATATGTTGCCCGGGTGCTGCGCCTACCCCCGTGACAGACGAATACTACTTGTCTGTCTTTGGGAATCATCGATGAGTCTGACAACAGCTTGAATAGGGGCATTGATTGGGCCTGCATGATGTGCATCTTCTTGAACTCGCGCGGTTCGCGCACATCCATCACCAGGGGTGGATGCTCGCTGTGGAGTTCACCCCACAACTCTTCAGGAGATATGCCGGCCACTTTTCCGGAGGGGATTTCTGTTTTTATGGGGGCCTCCAGGGGGTGATCGATTCTCTTGGGAAGATTTTGACATTCCATGAAGACGCGCTGGCTGCATTCGTAAATACAGATGGCTGGATCGAGTACGTGGTGGTACATATATGAGATGGCCTGGTCGTAGCTCAGGCAATGATCGGCGCCGACGTTATCGTAGAGGCCGGTTGATTTCATTTGATCCAGCACTGGAGGCTGTACCCGCATGAAGTACACATCCCCACCGCGTTCCCGCATCAGATCAACAATACTCTCCAGGGCATGTATCCCACTGATATCGCATTGACCCACACTAATCATGCGCAGCAATAAAAAGCGCTGGGTAGTGAAATTTTCAAGGTGACCCCGGATGGTTTCTTCGATATGATTGACTGCTCCAAAGTAGAGATCGCCTAAAATGTCGAAGATCGCCATCTGAGGGCAGGGGGTCTTTTCAGGTTGATGGGCGAAGTGACGGAAGTTTAGAGCAGGCAATACCGGTTCAACCCGGGGCACACTCGTGCGTAGAATGTAGATTGCCAGGGAGAGCATAATCCCGGTCAGAACCGCAAATTGGAGAGGCAAAAAAAGGGTTGCCAGAAAAGTGACCACCATGATAATCGTGTCTCCACGCATACCCCGTAGAATACGCATGATTTCTTTTCGGTCTACTAATCCATAGGCTGTTACTAGCAGAACAGCAGCGAGAGCGGTACGGGGAACATAAGCCGCTAACGGGCCAAATATCAGTATGCTAATGAGTACGAATATTCCAGAAAACACACCCGCCAAAGGAGTTTTGGCTCCTGCATCGAAGTTCACACCAGTACGGGTGAACGATCCGGCTGTACTGTATCCAGAGAAAAATCCGGCAGCAATATTTGAAAGCCCCTGGCCGACGAACTCCTGGTTACTGTCCAAACGCTGCCCGGATTGGCTGGCTATGGATCGTGAAATGGCGATACTTTCTACAAGCCCAATGGCCCCAACGGCTAGAGCGCCTGATGATAGATTCGCGATCCAGTTTAGATCGAGGGAGAACTGTGTGAGAGGCGGTAAGCTGCGCGGCAATTCACCGATAACGATGACGCCTTGTTGATCCAGGCTCAGCGCGGCGACAATGCACGCAGCAGCAACCATGCCCAGAAGCGGCGCAGGCCACTTGGGCTTGAATACGCGCATCAGAACAATAAGTAGAAAAATACCTAATCCGATGAATAAACTGATCCAATGAATTTCCTGGATGTGCGCACCGATTTCTTCAATTGTGGCTAGCAAAGAATGATGGCTTGGAATTTCTAAACCAAGCAGATGGCGTAATTGACTGACCCCAATCAGCACGCCTGCCCCAGTGGTAAAGCCGATGACAACCGAATCAGAGACGAAGTTTACTAATACCCCCAGCCGCGCTAACCCCAAAATAAGTTGAAAGACACCTACCATCACTGCCATTATCCCGGCCGCGGCTAAATACTCTGGTGACCCTGGTGCAACAACAGGCAGCAAAGTGGTCAAAACAAGCAGGGAAAGGGTATTGGTAGGCCCAGTGCTAAGATGGTTGGACGACCCCCACAATGCGCCAATGATGGCCGCCACAATTGCAGAATAAAGCCCCACTTGTGGCGGCAATTCGGCGATCATCGCATAAGCGATAGCCTGGGGTAGTAGTACTATCGCCACCGTCAGACCTGCTACAAGGTCGGGGCGTAAATCGCTGAGCTGATAGTTTTTTAAGATGTCAGCCGGGCGAGATAAAAAAACTGATGTGTTTCTCCAGATTTGGTTTAGCATACAATGCCACAGAACGGATTTGCCCGAAAAAAGGGGGGCGCAGGCGCAGAGCGGACCGCTTTGCGCCTGCGCACTCCCTTTTTTCGGGATTTTAAGTCAGTATTACGTCAGTTACGGATGATGAGCCATATCCCTGCGATGATCATCACCATGCCAAGCAGTATCCCTGAGGTGGTTTGCTCTCCTAGCAGCAAGGCGCCACATATCACTGCGACCACGGGGATAACAAACGTCACCATGGATGCAATTGTGGCGCCGAAGGTCTTTGTGTTGGAGAAATCGAGCATCATGGCGAAAAATGTTCCGACAATGGCGGCGTAAATAACCACCAACCAACCGGTATTGTTTATTTGGGAGATGTCTAAATCAGAGATCAACCAGGCGAACGGTAATACGATGACCGCTGATGTGATCATCCTGATAGTAGCAACATCGAATGTGCTGAAATCACGCATCTTTTTGCGGATATATACGTTCATCACGCTGGCGCTCAGGATACCAGAAAACACAAAGACATAACCCAAGGGATTGGCCTGCGCCATTCCCACAATTCCGCTTTCGTTGCGAGCCGTCAGGAACAAGGCCCCGATGAAGGCCAGGATCACCCCCGCCCCTTTTTTGAGTGTCAGTCTTTCATCTGGAAGCGCAATATGGGCCAAGATCACAGTAAACGCTGGTGCGGTTGTCATCAGCACCGATGCAACCCCACTCGAAATATATTGCAGTGAGCTTACAAAAGACATCATCGGGAGCGCTGTACCAAAAATCCCTAAGATAATGCCGCGCTGCCAGAGAACTCGATCACGCGGCCATTTTCGTTTGTTGTTGGGCAGCAAATAAATGATCATAAATCCAAGGGTAGCTGCACTCAGTCGTAGCCCTACGTAGGTCAGCGGCGCCATTTGCCCCACGCCGAAGCGCGAGGCCACCAAAGCTGTGCCGAACAATATACCGAGCAAGATAACATTAGGAGCGGGATGCGTCTTCAATGGTTTTCTCCTGATATGTAGGACAAGCTGACAACCTGTCCTACGATCATATCGCGAACCGTATGGCTGGTAAAGCAATCCTCCCCAAATTCCCAGAATCTATGCTAAGATTAGCGCTATGAGAGTACTATTGATCTCTGACATTCACGCCAATCTTACCGCCCTGGAAGCTGTGTTGAACGATGCGGAGAATTATGACTCTGTCTGGTTTCTGGGTGATCTGGTTGGGTATGGGCCTGACCCTAACGAGTGTGTCGAACGAATACGCGCTTTGCCAGATTTGGTAGCCCTGAAGGGGAATCACGATGCAGCAACGTTGAATCAACTCAGCACAGACGCCTTCAATGCTGAAGCGCGTTACACGGTAACCTGGACTCAAGGAAACTTGTCCCCAGAGAATCTGGCGTATCTTGGTGAGTTGCCAGCCAAGGTTCAAGTGATGGATGATGTCACCCTTGCCCATGGCAGCCCCCGGCAGCCAGTTTGGGAATATATCTTGAATGCGCAAACAGCTACAGAGAACTTCTTCTTCTTTGAAACTCCTTATTGCTTTGTTGGGCATACCCATCTACCGAGTATTTTCAGGTTGTCAGATGGCAGAGCGCAGGCAGATTTATTTGTGCCGATTGAAAACTCACAGTTTGAGTTAAGCCCGCGGCTTATTCTCAACCCGGGGTCCGTTGGGCAGCCGCGTGACCGCGACCTCAGAGCGGCTTACGCGATATTCGATCTGGAAACCAAAATGACCGAGTTCCGGCGAGTCGCTTACGATATTCCTGCGGTACAAAAGCGTATGCGCAAAGCGGGTTTGCCAGAGCGTCATATCAACCGTCTTGAATCTGGCTGGTAAGCGAACCGCAAGTGACTGTCACCTGAAATAAGAGCCGGGAACTTTTCTGCCCCAAGGGGCGTTTTAAGGACAACCGATAATTATTCAAATTTGAAGGAGAGTTTACCCATGATTAAACGAACCCTATTAGCCCTTTCAGTAATTGCTTTATTATTGTCTGCTTGTGGCGCAAATTATGCTTCCGAGCCGATGGCCGTCAGCGGCGATTATGGCGGCGGTTTCGCCTCAGATGAAATGATGTATGAAATGGAAGAGTCCGCCGCGCCGATGGCCCCAGAAGGCGAGTTCAGGGCTGCCGATAGCACTTCTTCGGGGGCAGTTGAACGGATGGTGATCAAGAATGCATCCCTGTCCATCGTGGTCACCGATCCGGCCATAGCTATGGATGAGATTATGTCCATGGCGGAAGAGATGGGCGGTTTTGTGGTTTCATCCAATTTATGGCAGACCACCCTCGGCAGCGGCGCGACCGTCGATCAGGCCACCATCAACATCCGCATCCCCGCGCAGCGTTTGGATGAAGCCCTGACACTCATCAAGGATGGGGCTGGTGAAGTGCGCTCTGAGAATATCTCTGGCGAAGATGTCACCAGCCAATACACTGATTTGCAATCCCGCCTGCGCAACCTGGAAGCGGCTGAAACCCAACTGATGCAAATCATGGAGGACGCCACCAAGACCGAAGATGTGCTTCAGGTATATAACAATTTGGTCAGCGTACGCGAACAGATCGAGGTCATCAAAGGCCAGATGCAGTACTACGAACAGGCCGCCGCGCTATCTTCGATCAGTGTTGACATTATCGCTGATGCAGCTGATCAACCGATCCAAATCGGTGGCTGGCAGCCGGTGGGCGTAGCCAAAAACGCCATTGAAGCGTTGATCAATACCTTGCAGGGCCTGGTCAATGTGGTCATCTGGATGGTGATTTTCTTGCTCCCTGTTGGCCTTGTGATTGGCGTGCCGCTCTCGTTCTTGTGGCGTAGATTCCGCCGCTGGCGCAAAAAACGTAAAGAGCAGAAGCAGGCTCAACAAACAGAATAAGGTCAAGGAACCCGGTTGCTTGGAGCAACCTGGCACACCCCTTATTTTCGGTATATTTCTCATTCATCTGCGTAAGTCCTGTTTAAAAAGATCACCCCAAAGGGAGTCCGTGCATCCGGGCCGGATGAGCAGGACTCCCTTTGGGGTGGAATCTGATCCTCGGGGTTGGGATTCGTCCCTCAACAAAACCTATCAAACCGGTATAATCAACCATATGCACAAGCTGGCTCAAGAACTCGAAACCCTGGTAGGTGTTATGCTCAGCGCGCAGCAGTTGTCATCTCTGGAGTATTATGCCAAAGAGTTGGTGGACTGGAATGAGCGCTACAGCCTGACCGCCATTAGTGACCCCGCGCAAGTGCGCGTTAAGCATTTTTTGGATTCGCTCAGTGCGTATTTGGCCCTGCGTAATACCTCGGTGGAGCGGGTGATCGATGTGGGGACGGGGGCCGGTTTCCCTGGGCTGCCGCTGAAGATATTGTGCCCGCAGATCAAGTTGACGCTGGTCGAGTCGGTGACTAAAAAAGTCGGTTTCTGCCAGCATATTGTGGAGAAGCTTGCATTGGATGATGTGGAAATTGTGCGCGAGCGCGCCGAAGTGGTTGGCAAGGATGATACTTTCCGCGAACAATTCGATTGGGCGGTGGCGCGCGCCGTGGCTTTGATGCCGATATTGATGGAGTTTACCCTGCCCTTGGTGCGGGTGGGGGGGCGCGTGTTGGCAATGAAAGGGGAGAGCGGCCCTGCTGAGGCGCATTCTGCCGACCGGGCTATGGGGATGCTGGGCGGGCATTTGCAGCGTCTCATCCCGGTGACATTGCCCGGTGTTGTCGAGCAGCGCTATCTGGTAGTAGTGGAGAAAGTAGCCGCCACGCCGGAAAAATACCCTCGGAGGGTGGGGGTACCAGCTAAGCGACCTCTTTGAGTTGAGAGAGGTATCCGTATTTCGTATTGCGTATTTCGTATTTGGGAAGCGTTACGGAATACGCTATGCGAAATACGCAGCGAGGCATCCAACTGAAATGAAACACACCCAAATTGTGTGGCGTGAATTTCTATCCGGAGTTAAAGATGAATTGCCCATCTTGGCGGGAGTGATCCCCTTTGGCATGATCTATGGCATCCTGGCCCTGGGCGCGGGGTTGTCCACGACTGAGGCGCAGGCGATGTCAGCGATTATCTTTGCCGGGTCAGCCCAATTCATGCTGGTACAGTTGGCAGGGGTTGGCACGCCTGCTTTGGTGATGATCCTGACTGGATTTGTCATCAACCTGCGCCATGCGCTTTACAGCGCATCCATTGCACCGTACACGCGCCAACTGACCTTGCCATGGAAAGCGTTGATGGCGTATTTGTTGACGGATGAAGCTTATGCAGTGGTGATTACTTACTATCATCAGGGCGATGAGCATAAGCATAAACACTGGTATTTTCTTGGCGCGGGTTTAGCTTTGTGGGGATCCTGGCAACTCAGCAGCGCGGTAGGGATATTCTTGGGCGCCCAAGTGCCGCCAGGCTGGTCATTGGATTTTACGCTGGCGCTGACCTTCATAGCCCTGGTGATACCCACCTTAAACGATAGGGCCAGTGTGCTGGCTGCGATAGCAGCAGGGATCATCGCTATCGTTGCGGCTGGCCTGCCCTACAAACTGGGTTTGCTGACCGCGGCGTTGGTTGGAATTGTCGTCGGCTTATGGGGTGAAGAACGATGAGCTATCCCTGGCTGGTTATGATCATCATCGGCGTGTTGACCTTTGCTACGCGGATTTCTTTCATTGTCCTTCTGGAACGATGGCAGACACCGTCGATCATCCGGCGGGCACTGCGTTTCGTGCCTGTGTCGGTATTGACGGCCATCTTCGTCCCGGAGTTGTTATCACCAGAAGGGGTGCCGGATGTCTCATTGAATAACTTGCGCTTGCTGGCCGGGGGCATTGCAATGCTGGTTGCCTGGAAAACGAAAAATGTGATTTGGACTATCATCGCCGGGATGGGATCGCTTTTTCTGTTGCAATGGTTTTTATGACCCCTCCTACCACCAAGGACTCAAAGGGACACAAAGTTTAAAGCTTTTGTCCTTCGTGTTTCTCGCTCTGCGCGCCGTTGGCGTGTGTTCTTAGTGGTAAAAGTTCTTGCTCAATGTGCAAACTTTTCACAGAGAGCTGCTAACCGGTCGTCAGTCTTCCATCTCTGAAATACCAGGTAGCAGCCGATTCTACGAACTTGGGATTAAACAGGTCGAGGTCTGTAGTGGTGAGTAAGGCCTGCTCGATACCGTTCAGGCGTTTGAGCAGATCTTCCCTTCGATGGGGGTCCAATTCAGCCAGCACCTCATCGAGAAGCAGCACCGGCCAGAAGCCGGTCTTTTCCCTCATCCAGGCTACTTCAGCGATCTTGATCGCCAGCAGCGTAGTGCGGATTTGTCCGCGCGAGCCGTATGTCCCCAGATCGATGCCATTTGATAAAAAGTGCATTTCATCGCGATGAGGGCCGATGGTGGTCATACCGCGGGCGATCTCTTCTTTGCGGGTTGTAAGCAGCGCTTCTTGGAAGCCATCTGCGATTTCCTCTTTACTGAAACCTGTGCGGTCGATGGGCGCGTCCAGCGGCAAAGCTATTTGATTGGCAGGTGCTGAATAAGGGTCGTACGCCGGACGGTAAACCAGGCGCAATCTTTCAGCCCCGCGGGTCAACTCGTTGTGAGCCAGCGCAGCTAAATCTTCGATCTCACGGATGGTTTGAATGCGCGCTTTGATAATGTAGGCTCCCGCCAGAATGATTTGTTCATCCCAATAGGTCAGTTGATCAGGATCACCACCCCGCTCTCCCAACAGTTTGAGCAGGGCGTTACGCTGACCGAGGGCTTTGTCATAAGCGGAGAGCGCGGCGGTGTAGTGGGCATCCGTCTGGGAGATGGCTAAATTGAGATATTGACGTCGCTCGGCCGGAGGCCCGTCGATGATGCTCAACATGCTGGGCAGGAAGAGCACCGCATTGAAATGGCCGATGGCCTCGCTGATTTTGCGTTTGACCCCATCTAAGAGCACTTCCCTGCGTACGCGGGAGTTGTTGACTCCATTCTTCTCTTGAATAATGCGCACTTCGAGACGATGGGTTCTATCTCCGCGTTGATAGTCAGCCGTGATCCTTCCCACAGCGAGCGGCTCGCGGGCGGCGATAAAGTTGATCAACTCACGCTGGTGGCTGGCATGGAAAGATGTGAACGTCGATAAATAATAAATGGCTTCCAGCAGGCTGGTTTTCCCTTGGGCATTATCTCCAACTAACAGCATCGTTCCGCGCAGCACGTCGATATCCAGGCGGGAGAAATTGCGAAAATTGGTCAGCGATAGGTGGGTCAGGTACATGAGGATTCATGCTTCCGTATTACGTATTGCGTATTACGTATTGCGTATTACATATTTGGGCATGGTTCAATTTGAACCAAAAACACCTTTACAAATTAGGCCACAGATTTATCACGAATGTCACGAATGACACGAATTTTTTATGGTTTTATTCGTGTCATTCGGCCAATTCGTGCATATTCGTGTTTCATCATGACACTGGTTTGTAAAGCTAGATTCTCTGAATATTGAACCATGCCCATATTTGCGTATTCTGAATTTGGGAGTGCTTTACGCAACACGCAATACGCAATAGGGACACTTCTTAACTTGTCTGAAACACACCCTCACAATGTGCTTTCTCCACCATATCAATCGGCTGCGGAAACCTGACCTACATCGACTTCGGGTTCCCAAACACTCAAGGCATGATCCGTGAAAAGCACGCCGTGCAGGTGATCGGTTTCATGTTGGAAGATGCGCGCCAACCAGCCTTCCGCATCAATGGTGATGGGATTTCCATCTCTATCGAAGCCTTCAACGGTAGCAGCGTGTGGCCGGATCACCTCGCCGACAATCCCTGGGATGGAGAGGCAGCCCTCCACACCCAGTTCGGTCTCGTTGGACGTTTTGGTGATTTTTGGGTTGACGATGGCGTAGAGCTGCAAGGGGGCGTCCTCATCGTTTTCGTCGCCGAATTCAGCCACGAAGACTCTCAGGGGTACGTTCACCTGCGGGGCGGCCAGACCAACCCCGGGTTCGGCGCGCATGGTATCCACCATATCATCAATTAATTCGTGCAGCTCAGCGTCGAAATTGGCGACTTTTCTTGCTTTACCCCGCAGGACGGGGTGGGGAGTGGTTATGATTTTTCTTATGGCCATTGATCGATAAATATTTGTAGTTACTAACTCGAACCAAGAGAAGTCGAAAAAAGGGTGTGAGTGGGGATGTATCCCCACTCACACCCTTTTTTCGGAAATCCTTGCAATGAAGACATAATTCTACTCGATAATCTAGTAGAAGTCAGGCTTGTGATCTATGTCGCGGCCGCCGTTGACCTGGTCGTGGTAGATCTTCAACCATTCGACCATGCGATTGCGTTCCTGCCTGGCCTCTTGCGCCTCTATTTGTAGTTTGCGGGCCGATAAGCGGTGGAATACTTCTTGTTGCACCATTGAAGGGTTTACCACACCGTCGAAAGAGAACTCGGCTTCACCAACCCGGATGAGCACATCTCCGTAATTCAAAAGTCGCTGCCAAAAATTCTGTCCCACTCTCGTGCTGAGGATTTGCTCTAAAGGCGCGGACTTACGCATATCCTGTCCCAAGGGTTTGCGGTCGATATCTAAGATATGTCGATCGGTAACTTGATAGATGTCGTTAGCCCAGTCAACCAGGTTATATAAGAAAAACAATGCCGCGACAACATTTGCGAGGATAATCAGCCACAAAATCAACCAACCGAAGCTTAAATTAGGACGTATGAGGAGTGCAATCAAAATAATCGTCATTGCGATGAGAAATAAAATAGATTTCCAACTATGGCGAAAGAGCAAGAACCAATGCTTGCGATAGGTCACAGTGCCGTTTTCTTCGTAGCGTGTTTTTAGAAAATTCGTCATTTGCTGCAGCAGCCCAGGCTTTTTCCTCTGGGGTGTCTGTTGTGGTTCTTCTAAAGTTTCCTCTCTTTCTTGAAAGCCAAGGTTCTCGCGGACGATGCGTACCCGGGTTTGGCGTTCTTCTTCGGTAGCGCTTTGTTGGGCGCGGTGCCAATATTCCTCGATCGCATCAGCGAACTGCTTCGGGCGATTGACATTTTTCATCGTCATTCTTCCTGTGAAGGTATTGACAACCACATCTCCTGATTTCCAGAACCTTTGCCAGTAACCGGAGTTCACATTGACCGAAAGCACTGCGTCTAGAGGAACTACATTGCGGCTGCCATAAAGCAGGACGATTCTTTCCACCCAGACCACGCGTCTATCTGTGACAATATAATAATCATTACCCCAATCGACCCATCTCCACAATGCCCATAATGTCATAGGAACAGCGAGCATAATCCCAACGAAGGCGGTTAGAATGCCTGTGAAATCGCTGTTTACAGTGAAACCTTTCCAGACGAGGTAGAGGCCGATTAGGGTGAAAAGTAGAAGCGGTAGTAAAGCACCTAATAACACGTAGTAGTGTTTTTTGGTGATCATATGGATGATTTCATTTTCTGCTAGCCACTCGAAATTCTGGCGGCGACCAATCTGATAACTTTTTGCTAAGATCTCGAATTCTTCTTGTATGGTAGGGAATTCCTGCAGCAACTGACCGAAATGATCAGACCTCATCACGAGCAGCGTTGTTTCCCCGATGGCAGTTGCTGTCGCGGAGTGGCCTTTCTTTCTTATATAAGATTCTTCTCCAAAGAAATCATATGTTCTCAGAGTACCTACTTCTACAATAATATCATTCCCACTACTACGTGCTAGATGGATTTTGCCGGATGTGATAATATAGAAATCCCCCCCAGTATCACCTTCACGAAAGAGATTTTCCCCGTCGTTGATTGATTTTTCTTCGAAGTGCCGCGCGAGCGTAGTTAGTTCCCTCTCATCAAAATTTCTAAAGAGACGGATTTCCGCAAGAAAGTCGGCAATTTCGCTGGGGTTCATAGTCTCATTTTAGCATGAACTGCCTAAAGTTGTCTGAGGGAATGGCCCGAAAACGGGTATGCGCAGGGGGCGCAGTCCCCTGCGCATACCCGTTTTCAGGGATTTTCTCTCTGTACTGAAAACTGTTACGAGAATACAAATTCGATAATTAAGGAGCAAGATATATGCCCATTCACTTTGGAACCGACGGCTGGCGAGCCGTCATCTCTGACACCTTTACTTTTTACAATCTACGTATGGTTACCCAGGCGATTGCCGATGCGATCAATTCGGGCGATTGGCAAGTCGTAAAGAACACCGGGCGCAGCGTCGATCCTCATAAGATCGTAGTGGGGTTCGATACCCGATTTCTCTCTGATCGTTACGCGGCTGACGTTGCCCGTGTACTGGCGGCAAACGGTTATACCGTCTTCCTGTCACAGGCCGACGCGCCGACCCCTGCCATCTCGTACGCGGTGCATCACCTGGGTGCCATCGCTGGGGTGGTGATCACAGCTTCCCATAACGCGCCGCGCTACAATGGCATCAAACTTAAAGCCGCCTATGGCGGCTCGGCTTTGCCCGAACAATCCCATCGGGTTGAGGTCTATTTGAATGATAATGAGGAGCGCGGCCGCGGCCCCAACATGATGGATTGGGAGCAGGCCCGCAAATTAGGTTTGATCGAGCGCTTCAACCCGATTCCAGCGTATTACGATCACCTGCGAACGCTGATCAATTTCGATGTGATTGCTGAGCGGCCACCGCGTGTGGTGGTTGACTCGATGCATGGCTCCGGCCGCGAAGTGATCAAGGGCATTCTCAAGGGAACCGGATGTGAGGTACATGAAATTCGGGGTGAGATGAACCCCGGTTTTGGTGGTACGCATCCCGAACCGATCGCCCGCAATTTGGGGGCCTTGGCGACGGCCATTGGAACTGGTTTTGGCGACCTTGGCCTGGCCACGGATGGGGATGCTGACCGCATTGGCGCTATGGACGGGCGCGGCCAATTTGTCGATCCCCACAAGATTATGGCGCTGGCGCTGCGCTATCTGGTTGAACAGCGCGGCTGGAGCGGCCCAGTAGTACGTACCGTTTCTACAACGCGCATGGTCGACCGTTTGGCGAAGAAATATGACCTGCCGATCTATGAGACGCCGGTGGGTTTCAACCACATCGCCGACCATATGCTTAAAGAAGAAGTGTTGATCGGCGGCGAGGAATCTGGCGGCATCTCATTCAAAGGCAATATCCCCGAAGGCGATGGCGTTCTGATGGGATTGCTGTTGGTGGAGATGGTCGCTGCTGCGCGCGCCCCTCTGCACGAGTTAGTTGATGATTTGCTCGAAGAAGTCGGCCCTGCCTTCTACGAGCGTAAGGATCAGCGCCTCAGCCACCCGGTTGCAAAAGATAAGATGGTTTTGCGGTTAATGAACGAAGCGCCTGAGGAGATCGGTGGGGAAGCAGTTCGAGATATGCTGACCATCGATGGCGTCAAATATATCATGGCTGATGACTCCTGGCTCTTGATCCGCCCCTCGGGAACTGAGCCAGTTTTGCGGGTGTACGCCGAGGGTCGCAATCCCGATATGGTAAAGGCGTTGCTCAGTTATGGCGAAGATGTCGCTGCCAGTGTAACTTGATCTGACCATTTTCTGCATGTTAATAGGTTGAACATCTGATTAGGGTGCATTTCAAATGAGTTGGAGATCGTTTCCCGAATCCTGCTATAATGTGCCCGAGTTATGGAGGTGTTGATGTTTGATTCGATCAAATCTCGTAAAGAAGCTGAAGAAAGCGTTCGCCAAGAAGGGCGGCTTCCCCAAGGGCAGTCACTGACCAATAAATTCCCGGTGCTTCATTATGGCCCCGTTCCCACATTTAACGCTGCCACCTGGGATTTCCGCGTCTGGGGTCAGGTTGAAGAAGAGATTTCCTGGGATTGGGCGTCTTTCAATGAGCTGCCAAAAACTCAGTTGAAGATGGATATCCATTGCGTCACTCGTTGGAGTAAATTCGATACCTTTTGGGAAGGGGTATCTGTACGGACTTTAGTAGATGAAGGTTTTATCAAGCTGCACCCTTCGGCCGGTTTCGTCGTGCAACATGCAGAATATGGCTATACAACCAATCTGCCGTTAGAAGTTGTCTTCCAAGATAGTTTCTTATTGGCAACCCACTACAATGGCGAACCCCTGCCCCCTGATCATGGCTACCCTCTGCGAGGTATTATCGGTTATATCCCCGGACGGGAGGATCTCAAAACCCCCTACTTCTGGAAAGGGGCCAAGTGGCTGCGAGGTTTAGAATTCACTGAACAAGATCGATTGGGCTTTTGGGAAAAAGCAGGCTATCATAACAATGCCGACGTTTGGGAAGAGCAGCGCTTTGCTTGATTCCCAAAGGATACCAGTCAAATTTCTAAGAGATTGAGAACATGGCTAACAAACGTATCTTGATCGTTGAAGATGATTTCGATAATACCACCCTGGTTCGCTTGCTATTAGAGCGCGAAGGTTTCGATGTGTTCACCGCCGATAACGGCGAGAAGGGGCTTGCGGTTACGAAAAGTGAACAGCCTGATCTGATCGTCTTGGACTTGGATATGCCAGTCATGGATGGCTGGCGGATGATTGAAGAGATAAAGGATGACAAGGGGACGCGTGATATCCCCATTGTAGTCGTCACCGCGCACCTTCTGCACGATGAACGCTTTAAAGCTTTCGACGCTGGTTGTGAGGGATATGTTTCTAAACCTTTTCAAGTTAGGGAGCTTGTTGCTGAAGTAAAGCGCTGTTTATAACCGATTGTCTTTCAAATACAAGTGTACCCCACTTGAAAACACAGGGCAATCGCATATGGATTGTTAGCTTCGATCCCTGCTTGAAAACATATGGGTGTGTTTCAAACGAGTTGAAAAGTTCCGGAAAAAGGGGTGTGCGGGGGGTACCCCCC
>JADHXE010000005.1 GCA_016783125.1 Anaerolineales bacterium | reverse complement strand
ACCGCATGAAAACGCTCAAGGCGCGCTTTGTTGCCGGGGCACGAGAGAAAAACGCGGTTCCCCATGAAATTGGTGGGCGCATCTGGGATATGATGGCCGCCTTTGCGGGGTATGGCTTTCCCAAAGCACACGCGGCTTCGTATGCGCAGGTAGCCTGGTGCTCCGTTTTGGTGCAAGGCACACTATCCGGCAGAATTCATGGCCGCAGTCTTGGCCGGTTGGGGCGGCTATTACCGTCAGCCGGTTTATCTGAATGAAGCCCGGCGTTTGGGTTTGGTCTTGCGTGGCCCGCATATCAACCACGCGCAAAGGCAGTTCACCGTTGTTTATCCCAATGGAAAGCCAACACTCTATATGGGGCTTGACCAGGTGAATGGGTTGACTCGGCGCAGCAAAAAACGCATTCTAAACGGACGCCCTTTCCGCTCCCTAGAAGATTTCCTGACTCGTGTTGATCCCCGTCCTCAGGAAGCTGAAATTCTAATTCGGGTGGGTGCTTTGGGTGGATTGGGAACGATTCCAGGTTTATTGGAAAGAATCAAGGCGAGGGTCTGGCGATATGGCCAACCTCCGCTGCTGGACTTTGAAGAGGCTGCTACCCAAGAAAGTTGGGATTTGCCTGCACGTATGGCCGCGCAAAAGGCGATCCTGGGAACAAGTGTGGATGCACACCCTTTAGAGTTGGTTTCTGAGAAGATCGGCAGGCTGGATGCTGTCACCACACTTGAAGCCTTGGACAAGCTCGATGAGCAAGTTCAGGTTGTGGGCGTTCGGCAAACGGCGCAACGCTTCCATGCCCCTGGGGGAGAAGCCTATTACCTGCTGGAATTGCTCGACTTGGATGGAGTTTTGCCCGTGATGATGACATCGAACTTTTATCAACATCATCGAAAGATGCTTTCCACCGATCAACTGGTTGTGGTCGAGGGGCAAATGATCCGCGCCAAAGCCAGCGGAGATGTTGTTCTTCATGCGCAAAGGCTATGGCCACTGGCAGCCAAGTAGCTGCACACTTGTCAACAGCAACTAGAGATTTTCTCTCCAAAACTCTAGTTGCGCGTATTGCTAATTTGATGCAATTCCTGCTTCTTGCTCACTTTTTTTGACCGCGCATTTGCTGAGCAGCATAGAGAGCCGCTAGACGATGTGGGCGGAATTGATCCTCATCATTCGTTTTCAAGATAAGCTGTTCCATCAACTCTCATTGAGCAGCTTCCACATTGATCGCCAGAAGCCAAAACGTCAAGGGGATTATTGGATTCTACACTCTCCTTTCCTGCAATGTGACTAATATATTTTCAGTATATAATGGGCGGCTGCTGACATCATAACGGATGTCTGCGCGCCATAAAGACTGCGCAGTCAATGGCATTCCATAAACATCCCGACCGGTCGGGTACTTACTCATAAGGAGATAGTACCCATGACGAAAGACAAAGAAGTCAAGAAACGTGCGCCTGAAAGCTCACCTGAAGAAGTGTCTCCTCAGGAAATCGGACGCCAGAAAAAGGCATTTCTCGAGAAATTGACCGAACTGATTCGCAAGCAGCAGGGCAAGAAAAGGAAGCGTATGGAGAAATAAACTCGTAGCTGAACTAAAGATAGGCTAAAATGGGGGCTGGAAAACAACCCGGCCCCCAACATTAGGATACAGAATTGGTGAATCTTATGCCCAAAAAACAACAGGAAGTCATCCTTTACGCACGCGTCTCAACCGAAGAACAAGCCTCAGACGAGCACTTTTCCATCGAAGCGCAGCTCAACGAGATGAAAGATTATGCCAAAGCGCGGGGATGGATCGTGAAGAACGAGTTTGTCGATGGTGGCGTGACGGGCACTCGCATGGACCGTCCACAACTTGACGCGGCATTAGCCATGGTCGAAGGCAATGAATGTGATGTACTGTTGGTGCATGAGCTGTCCAGATTGTCGCGTTCCTCGATCTATGAGACATTCAATATCTTGGAGAATTTGGGAAAGCATGGTGCCGGATTTGCTTCGGTAAAGGAACCCGATTTTGATTTTGCCGATCCGAGCAGCCGCCTGTTCTTGACCATCCTGGCGGCGATGAACCACTACTATATCGACTTGCTGCGAATGCACACCAGCAAAGCAAAACGCGAGCGTGCCCGGCAAGGATTGTACAATGCCTCGTTTGCGCCCTTTGGCTATCAACACACCGGCGGCCCAAAAGATGCGCCGATCATTGACAAAAAAAATTCAAAGGCTGTCGAACTGGCTTTCGAGAGCTACGCCATCGGACGATACACGTATCAGGAAATCGCTGAAATCCTGAACAACGAAGGATATCGAACCAGCAGAGGGCGACGATTTTCCAAGGATGCCATTGCCCAAATGCTACGCAACCCATTTTACATGGGCAAGGTGGTCTACCGCTCGCATCCCACCAGCGAAACCGAAATCTTCGATGGGCTGCACGAAGCGATTGTGTCGGAAGAACTGTGGATGCGCTGCAAGATGGTGCGTGATTCTCATGGCTCATCATCGCGCGCTGTGCAAACAGCATTCCGTGTCTATTTGCTCTCACAATTAGCGCGTTGCGATGTCTGCCAGCGCAGCTTGCGTTCACAAGGTTCTGATGCTGGCACCTATTACCGTGAAATGTCCTATCAGCGGGGCAATCTGGATTGCCCCCATCAGCGCCAGGGAACTCGCACCGATTTGGTGGACCCCTATGTGGATGCGATCATCGAAGGGATTGAATTGCCTAATGATTGGCTTGAAGAAATACGAGAGCAGATCGGAGAGGATGAAGAATTAGCCAGCATACGAAACAAACGTCAGCGGTTGGAAGCAGAGCGGAAACGGGTGAAACAGCTCTACATTCGCGGCGAATTCGAGGAAGATATCGACCTCTACAAAAGGGAAGCCGCCCGCATCCGCCGTGAGCTGGACAACATCCCCACGTATGACCAATTGGAGGGTCTGGAGAGCACGATCGCGGTTGTGAAAAACTTGCATGAAGCCTGGGGAGATGCGGAGCCAGCAGACCGCCGTGATTTATTGCGCTTGATGCTCCGCAGAGTATGGCTCGATGTCGTCGAAGACCGTCTTGTGGCGATTCAACCGAAAGCGTTTTTGTACCCAATCTTCAGGGATATGGAAATGTTGGAAGAGCGCGAACTTGGATATTTCGTCCCCCGATGGAGCGAAGACCGAGTGGGTGATCTATTAACCTTCCCCCGGTTGGACGGGGTTGTTCGGACTCCTGAGCAGGGGGTTGCCGTACCCTTTGTGTTGGATTCGCCTTTGAAGCTTGAAGAAGGCAAACGAATTGCACCTGGGGTCAGCCATGCTCTAATAGAACAACGCAAGACAGGCATCGCGGCGGAGAAAGTTTACCAAATAATCACTCCAGAGCGTCCGGTATTGCCCATAGATCTACGTAGATGGCCGCAAGCCGATCATGAACCGATTTCCCCCCAAGAGCTATTAGATCTTCCCCACGAACACATGGATATGCTGATCACTCAATACCAGCTATGGGATCACATGATCGCCAATCAATTGCCTGAAGACCTGATTGCGCAAGTATGGGGGCGGATGAAGCCAGGGGGAATGTGGTATCTCACCGAACTGCTGCCGCAGGATATGCCAGCGCATTGGGTTTATCGCTATTTCCCTTCATCCTGGGAGTGGGTCAAAGCCCATACCTGGCACCTGTACATGCTGTACAACCGACTTCAAAGTCAGGGTTTCCTCACCGAAGTCAAACGGCATATGTTCTACCAGCCCATCGCCTTGCGTATAGCCGAAGAAGTGGCCAGCAGCCGTCCGGGACTGTTAGCGCACCTCTCGGATGCTTTATATAATGAAGGCATGGCCGCTTTACAAAGAGAAATCGAAGAGAAAGGGGACGATTTCAGCATCGGTTCTGAGTTCAACATTGTGGAAGCCTGGGCGCAGAAACCGATAGAGGAGGGGGAGTAGGGAAGGATGAAAGCGGGGATCGATAACAAAGAAAAGTGCGAATGATATGTAAGCAATATTGATGGAGATTGAAGTAGCCAAATGAGTTCATTGAAACGCATGTTACCTTTTGTGCAGCCCTACCGCTGGGTTGTATTCTGGCTGGTGATCACTGTGGTTTTGCCAGTCGCCATGGAACTATTGGTGCCCAAGGCGCTCAACTACATCATCGACACCGGCATCGAAGCGGGAGATATGGCAGCCATCTGGCGCGGTGCGGCCATCATGTTGGGAACCGCACTCACAGGTGCGGCAGCAACTTTGGGGCAGGGCGTTTGCCGGGCATTGCTGGCCCAGGGTTTGACCTACGATATGCGCAACAAGCTCCTAGGACTAGCTTATTACAGCACGGGTGATCTAGGCGACTCGCTGAAGAATTTAGAATTGGCTTCGTCTGCTTTGGATAAAGATCCCGGCGAGCGCCGTACTTTCGATCAAACGGATGTTGAAAGGGAAATTGGCTGGGTTTTATTTCTCGAGGGGGAATTAGATAAGGCACTTCCACGCGCCAAATCCGCCTTGGCATTAGCCAAGCAAGAAGGCAGTCCAGAAGCGGAAGGCAGTGCCCATAAACTATTAGCCTCAATTCATTTTAGAACTGGTCAGGTGAATGAAGCAATTGAAAGTGCTGAGGATTCATTGAACATCCGCGAGAGCGCTGGGGATGTTTGGGGAGCAGCATCCTCACAAACTACATTGGGGTATTTTTATCATCAAATTGGCCAATGGGCATTGGCCGAGAAAATGTTAAGACAGGCCATATACGTTCAGAAAGAAGTTGGTGATTATTACAACCTGGCGGGGAGTTGGATCAATTTGGGCTTGCTGTTACTGGATAAGGGTCAGTTTGATGAAGCCTTGGAATGTATGGATGAGGCTATCGGTATTTTGCCTGATCACGAATTCCCTATGTCGATCGTTAGTGGTTTTTATCTGAATCGTGGTCTTGTATTTCTGCGCTCAGGGAATGCGGAAAAGGCAATATGTGATTTTGAAGAAGGTCTTGAAGGTGCTCAAACTCAAAGTAATAATGATTTGAGCGCTTTAGCCTTTGCTTACCTTGCTGAAGGCCATTTAAAAATGGGGATATCCAAGGAAGCAAAAAAATTAATTGAGCAATCCTTGGGTTTAGTTGATAGTACAACTACAAATGAGTTTAAGGCCGATATTCTTAGAGTCAAGGCTAGAATAGCTTCTTCAAAAAATGAGTTTGTCGATGCGCTTCGCGAAAACCTTGAAGCTCGAAATCTAATTGGCGAAATCGGGAACCATTATGAATGTGCCCGTTTGATGGTTGATCATGCGGAGATCTATTTGGCTCAAATTGAACAGGAAATGCACTATGACGAGGGCGTAGTAATCCAGACAGAAAATGCATTGGAAACCTTCCAACAATTGGGCGCCAAAGCCGACATTGCTCGTGGTGAGGAAATCCTTTTCAAGATCATATCTAAACTGACTGAAGAGCAAAAGTTATCAAAGAGAATCCAGAAATACCCAATTGTGGTGCTGGATATCAACCTTCTTTTACCCAGCCTGGGTCCCGAACATCTCGAAGGGGTAATCTTATCAAAAAAGAGTATCTTCAATGAACTCAAGACCCTGGCAAAAGAAGAGAATGTTTTCTTGAATACCTCGCCGACCGGCTTTACACTGGTTCTTACGAATGCATATCTAACCGCGGTTGATCGAATGGCTGTGAGAGCTATTGAATATGCTCAATCGGCAATCATGTCATGCGTTCTTCTCAATAAAACATATCGCAGGAAATATGGCTATGAAATTGGCATGAAAGCGGGAATTACGATTGGGAGTACCAGTGAACTTGTCAGCAATCAAGAAAAAGCAACCCTGTTTTGCAGTGTATCTCAGCCCGGTCGGAATGCGAATATTTTGGCAGAGACAGCACCCGAATTTCAAATACTCATTACAGGGGAGTTGCATTCCGAAATACAAGATACTTATGAATTGCATTTATTCGACAACGCTTCAGATCGCCGCCTCCCTTCGCTGATCTACCTTATCGGTGAGACTGTCTCGCAGTCCGAGACTGCTGGAACATTGCCGCAATCAAGTTCTAGTCTAATCGGCCGTAAAGCAGAGCTGGCTGCTATCAATAACAGGATTAGGCGCACGAAATTAGAAAATAGGGGCTTTGTTACTTATATTGAAGCTGAAGCTGGGATGGGGAAAACCAGATTGCTGAAAGAGGTAATTAGAAATTCTGGAGATGAATACCTCTATCTAAATGGCAAATGCGAGGCCTTTCGATCCAATATTAGTTACTGGCCACTTGTCGAGATACTCGATAAGTTTGATCTTCCTGGAAACCAGACCTATTTACGATTGAAGAGCTTTTTGGGTATGCACCCTCCAGTTGAGGCTGACGAAGCGTTACTTGGAAATTTACCCTCAGATGCCCTTAGGAAAGAGATCTTTTCGTGTACACGCGATCTTTTGTTTGATCAAGCCAATAATAATCCGGTCATTCTGATATTTGAGGATGTTCATTTTATTGATCTAAGTTCGTTGGAATTACTTGATTATTTATTGTCGGTTATAGGTCAAGCTCCGATATCTCTCATCCTTGTCTCTAGATCTGAAATGCCTGGCCCGCATCGTGCTTTTGTTAAAAAGGTTGAAAGAGTCAGCCAGGATGATTATTTACATATCCGCTTTTCCGAATTGACCAAAGAACAAAGCCTTGACTTGGTGAGGGATCTTCTGAAAACTGATATTTTGCCTGTAGGTTTGCTGGATTTATTAGTACCATTTATTGGGCATCCACTATCGATTGAAGAAGCTATTAGGTTCTTAATTGAACGGCGCTGGTTACGTAAGATAGATAACACCTGGTTGTTAGCAGATTTTTCGAGTTCTACCGCAAGCCACATGCCGACAACTTTTCGCGATCTACTTCTAAGACGGCTAAATCTGCTTGATGATGAATCGTTGCATGTTCTTCAGGCTGCGGCTTTGCTAGGCGAAGTGTTCGATCGGATTACTTTGAATCACATGATCTCTGGAAGCACACTAGCTCACAAATTAACTGAATTGTCCGAAAAAGGGTGGCTACAAAAATCCGATGGGGTGAACCCCTCACAATATCACTTCAACCATACATTGACGCGCGAATCGATATATTCCACCCTGGTGAGATCGAAAAAACAGTTACTTCATCAGCGCGCTGGGGAGGCAATTGAATTCTTATATCCTGAATCGCAAGAAGAGAACTTAGAAAATCTCGCCTATCATTTTGAAAATAGTGGCTTGCAGGACAAGAGTCTTTACTATTCCATACGGGCGGCCGAGAAATGCACCCGAAGGTTTGCTTTGGAGGAAAGTCGCGGTTATTACCGAAAAGCTGAAGCAATCCTAGATCAACGGTATCAACCACAATCTAGGATGATGCACCGGGTTATCTTAGGGCAAACGGACGTGTTCCTTAGCCAGGGTGAACCAACTAAAGTGGTGAATTCTGTTCAAAAAGTGTTGTCTGGTTCCAAAGAATTATCTCGAATAATGCACGCTGCTTGTCTTCGTCGATTGGGAGCCGCGTGGCGTATGCAGGGCGATATGATCGCAGCGCTTGAAAAGTATGAGCAGGCTTTGGAAATCATCGATTCGGCCAAGGGGCGGGAAATGAAGTTGGGGGGGAAAACAGTTGTCTCAGATGAGGAGGAGCGCATTGATATTCAGATCGGGCTTTCAAGAGTTTATTTCGATACACAAAGAACTGTGGATGCCAAGGAGCTAGCTCGAAGGGCGCTGGACAGTTTCAATCAGGATCGTTATCCGGGAAAGGCCGCCAGGCTTTATAACTTGCTGGCAGGTATCTATTATCGAGAAGGGGATATAGATCAGGCATTAGCGTTGTCAGAGAGAGGTCTGGCCATTTATCAAGCCAATGGGTTCCGGGACGGGGCCAGCGATACATATTCCAATCTGGGAATTTTGTCGGTTGCCAAGCAGGATCACGGAGTTGCCCAGGATTATTTTTCGCTCGCCCTGGAATTGCATGAAGCCTTAGGGGATATTGAGGGTAATGCAATAACGCGAAATAATTTAGGGCAGCTAGCTACAACTCGCGGCAATATTGTTGAGGCCATCAACCACCTGGGGTTTTCGATTCGGTTTGCCCGGCTTTCTGAGTTGAATCGTACATTGACCCAGGCGCTTACTAACCTTGGTTATGCTTTTACAATGACAGGGGAATTAGATCAAGCTCTAGAATCTTTTACCGAGGCTGAGAATTTGTGCGGCACTCATCGTTATGGAGATCTACTGGGTGAGATGCTATGGAAGAAATCGGAATGCCTAATCGCACTAGATGATATCGATGCTGCTATCGAGACCGCCAAATATGCGCTTGACCAGGCTGGCGAGTTGAAGCGCCGCGACATTGAAGCCCAAGCCCTGCGTGTATACGCGCGTTCCCTGCGGATTCGGGGAGATATTGAAGATGCCAGAGATATCGCTAAAGAGGCATGGCAAATGGTTGAAATGGATCACGATCCACACAAGCGCGCCAAATTTGTCATTGACTACGCTTTAGTATTAACTGCCAAAAATCAACACGCCGAAGCCATCGATCTTATAGAGAAACATGTGCGCAGTGTCAGTCTCGTCGAAACAGAACACATTCTTCGAGAATTAACTGACGCATTTGGGGAATTGATTGATCTGAATTCAGGTTTCGGGAATCGATAATAGTTATTGCAAAATTGAGTATAGACATAATTGCCTTTTCCCCACCATGATAAGAACTTCACGCATAGTAGTTTTTCTCAGAAAATCTAGAAGTTGGAATTATCATTCCGTATCTGCTTGAATGTGAACCAACTTACTGAATTCGGGAGACCTTTTTACGCTGTGCTGGCTACTTATCTCATCCACGGAGATTCTTAGCCAGAAACTGACAAAAGCAGCTTAGTTACTCGACGTTCGCTCATTTTTTGGCGTAAAAATAGGATTCTCTGCCCCCTATATGTAGGGGTTGCCGAATTTGATTGTTTCGATTTTGGACATGGTTCAAAATTGAAGATCAGCACCTTTACAATTTAGAAAGAGTGAAAGGCAACAACCGAGTAAGATAGTATTTTCCAACAAATCTATTAGCACAATGGAGGTTGCCTTTCAAATGCTAGTATACAACGAGTACGCAGGAACGGATACCCTGTGGCCAGAACCAATCGAGCAAAGCTGGCAACTAATGCCAGCCCAGTCCACCCGCTCAAGCATAGCGGGAGAATTGGCGAGCAAGATGCCTCATTTGAGATTGGCGGATATATTGTTACTAGACGCCGTAGTCAATGTACCAGAACGTCCATATGGGGTTGTGACCTGGTTGGCGGATGTCTATCGGATATCACGGGTAAGCGTGTACACCTTGGGGGATCGGGTGGTGTAGCGGTTGATAAAACCAACCGAGCAATTGGTCTTACCCGGGCGAAAAGAAAGTGAAGAAGTCAACAGAACCAGGCTAGACCGGACGATATTGACCGCACTCTTTCCAGGGAATGCGTCCATCCACCCGACACAAGAAATCTTGCAGGAAGCGTTTGGCGATCAAAGAAGCGTTGGCTATATCAGCAGATTGCGTTTGGAAGCCGGGCGGAACGCGGGCGAAGTGCTATCCCAGATCAATTATGCCCCGATGAGGCCGGTGATTGCGTTGCGGGACGAGACGTTTTTTCAGGGAAGGCCAATGCTGCTTCTGGTGGATCCGGTTAGCACCACCATTATGGCGGCGCATGTATGTACTGACCGACAGGCCGACACTTGGGGCACGATCCTGCTGATGGCTGAAGATCAAGGCGTCTCTCTAAAAGGGCTGACGGAAGACATGGCCAAGATGTACACCAAGTCTCTGAAGTTAGCCGGGATGAGTGAAAAGCCGCAACAGAAAGACACCTGGCATATTGAACGGGATGGGTCCACCGTGCGTCGGGCATTGGAGCGGGCGGCCTATCGAGCCATGAATGCGGCCATTGACCTGGAGAAGAAACTCAACAAGGAATGGGATGTCCAGTTGTTTGAGCAGGAATACATCCCAGCCGCAACCAAAGAAACAGAAACGATTGAGCAGCACGACCAATTTGAAACCTGGTTGAGCCATTTTCATGACGCCTTGGTGTTGGTAGACATACACAACGGAGACATTCGCGATTTTGAGACAGGTCAATGGTTCCTCGAAGAAATCATCAGCGGCATGGAGCAGATTGAACACAAACGGGTCAATAAGTTCACCAAAACCCTGCGTAATCACCAACCCCAGTTGCTCACCTTTCTGGCCTGGACAGCGACAGCTTTGGCTGATTATGATACCCGACTGACCACTTCCATCCCGGATGCGAGTACCCGGCTGCAATTCATACGAGCAGTCGCCCGCAGTTGGCAACTCAATCAGGCTGTCATCAATGGACATCGCCAATGGAAAGCAGAAGCCGAAAACGCAGCAACCTCTGTCAAGTCAATCACCGACGCCAATGCCGACTTGGCTGAATTCGCCCTTTCCTTGCGCCAGATATTGGACGCTTCCGGCCGTACCAGCAGTCTCATTGAATCGATCAACAGCTTGCTCAAATCCTTCTTCAGAAACAGAAAAGGGTTCAAAAACCAGGAAACGATGCAAGCTTTCCTCAACTTGTTTGTCCTCTGGCACAATATGCGTGTCTACGATCATCGTTGCAAACGCGGCGGCAAAAATCCCTTTCGACTCGCCGGTATCGACCCAGGCAATGCTGATTGGCTGACCCTTTTGGGTTATCCACCAGCCAACTAAATCGCACTCGCCACCCCTTTTTCGTAGCCTGACTCTTCGGGGTTGGCTCGTTTGTCATGCCTTGTATCAGCCGAAACACTTTTTAGATTGTAAAGGAACTTGGTACTTTATTTGCCCTCGTTTGAACCATGTCCGATTTTGGTAACTTGATGATCCGAACTCGATTTAAATCGATCTGTTTCGGCAAAAAAGTTGACAAAATCATAAAATTTCGCACAATTTCGTTTTTTATATCAGAAAATGAGTGAACGCCCAGTAGTTACTCTTTGAATATAGGTTTCTTTTCCAGATCGAAGATCATGGAATGAAATTCCAGATCAAACCAATCATCGAACATTGCCAGAGTGCGTTTCTTGGGCCAGGTCTTGGGATCTCGATACCATGAATCCAGTTCGATAGCGAATATCTCGAGTTTGAATGCCTGGATATACTCCTGAGCATCTTCTTCACCAATCATTTCAGGGATGAGATATGTGGTGCAATCCCGGTGAATTTCAGCCAGGGATACAGGGGTATCCTGATCGGGTTGAGCATTGATCCAATCCACATAGGGTTGTTTCGGTTTGACAACAAATGAGTTTCGATTGACCATCTTCATCGTATGCCACCTCAGATAAGGAGAAAGACATTTTGTGCTTCTGCGCTCATTCTAGTTCCTGACAGATGAGGGTGTCAAGACATTGAAAATCAGGTATCATGACGCTGCTCAAATCTGTAGCCACGTGGATCCAACCAACATGATCAAAGCTATCAGTCGTTTTTGGAACCAACTCTTCATCGACATGAAGCAGCACATCAAACAGCGCACCAGGCCAACAACTGTTGCCATCACAGTTGGGTCACTCTCAGACCTGAAACGCAGTCGCAGGGACCTGATCATTGAGAATGCCATGCTACGACAGCAGTTGATCGTGCTCAATCGACAAGTGAAGCGACCACAGCTGACCCAAGGCGATCGTCTCAACCTGATCATACTGTCCAGATTGACAGGGTTCTGGCAGCAAGCGCTGCATATCGTGCAACCAGACACCCTGCTGCGCTGGCACCGCAACCTCTTCCGCGGCTATTGGCGGCGCAAATCAAAGCCCAAGCAGAGAAAGCCGCGCATCTCACCAGAGACCATCAAGCTGATCAAACAAATGGCCAGAGAGAACCTGACCTGGGGAGCGGAGCACATCCGCGGCGAGCTGCTGAATTTGGGGATCAAGGTCAGCAAACGCACCATCCAGAAGTATTTGCCTGAAGACCGTCACAAAAAACCAAGCCAAACCTGGAGCACCTTCTTGAAGAACCATTTCCAAGATATCTGGGCTTGCGACTTCACTGTTGTCCACGATCTGCTCTTCCAGCCCCTGTACGTCTTTGTGATCATCGAACTGCACACCCGTCGCATCGTGCATGCCGCCGTCACCAGATCTCCCACCGACGAATGGACTGCCCAGCAACTACGCGAAGCCACATCCTGGGCCGAGATGCCGAAATACCTGATCCGCGATCGGGATGGCAAGTTCGGGCACCGCTTTTCTGCTGTGGCCAGTGGTATCGAGATCTTGAAGACACCACCACGCACGCCTCAGGCGAATGCATTCTGCGAGCGCTTCATTGGCAGTCTGCGAAGAGAGTGCCTGGACCTCATGCTCATTCTGCGTCGCGACCAACTGCACCGCATTGTGCAGGAGTATGTCAAATACTTCAACCGCTCCAGACCCCACCAAGGCCTCGGCCAGCAGATCCCGAAATGCTTTGCCAAAGGCGATCCCTGGCCTGTAAGCCAGCCTGCGGCTGGGGGAAAGATCACATCCACACCCATCCTGGGTGGACTCCACCACAGCTACGCTCGGACTGCTGTCAGTACGAACTAACTGCACGATCCCTTATTGGCAATTGTTCACAGCTAAAGGCCACCAACGAATTGTTGATGGCCTGTCTGTGTTTTGATGGTTCCTGAAAATGCCCGTAATTGCCGTTTTTCTGCGCTCCGCTTTTTACGCTTCGATCCATTATTCGTTTGAGACCTCAGGAATTGGTTGGCCTGCTGGCGAAAACCAACCGTGAATCAATCCGAAACCCCGTGGACGAGTTAAGTAGCCAGCACAAACCAAAATATTTAAGTTTACATCATAATATTTTGTTATATAATGAAAAAACCCACATTCCGCGGTTGGGGCATGCAACCATGAGATATCGAGAACAGATTCTCCTTTTATATATTTGACCACCTAGAGCAGATTTACAATGCAATCGGTCCATCGCCATAGATATAGTTGGCTTTGGTGCATAAATTTATTTTGTGCTGATATTCGTTTCGATTACTTTCACTAATTCCATCCTATAGAGCAGAAAATCATAAAGTAAAATTGGGCAATTTGTTTCAGATATTATATATTGCACAAACGCCGATGTAATTTAGAAAATTGTAGATCAATAATATAATTCATTTTCTGCCTCGATAACAGAATATATTTAGCAAGCTTTTTTATTTATCCAATGTCGAGACTCTTCTTTTTACTCATATTCATAGTTTCATGTTTTACAGGTTATTATTATGCATTTAATACATTCACCCAAGAAATTAAACCAGATCAACCTATTGGAAATAATTTTCAAGAAAACAGTCGGGAAAGTCAATCACAATCCTCAATTGATAAACCTATTACCTATTTTCCACGTACAGGACATTGGGTTAGCGGCCAGTTTTTGACTCAATATATGTCTGCTTTAGACTCCAAAAAATTATTTGGCGCTCCAATCACGGATGCATACTTCGATGAAAATAATCAAATGTATGTTCAATATTTTGAAAAAACAAGATTTGAACAATATGTTGATGAAAACGGAAATACCAGGGTTGAAGTATCGCCACTTGGCACATACTTATACAATCCTGGAGAACATTTACCTAATCATACAATTGGGGGGTGTAAGAAATTTCCAGATCAAGGCTTATCCGTTTGTCATAATTTTTTGGATTTCTATGAAACCAATGGGGGAGTACAACAATTCGGATTTCCCATCTCCGAATTTGAAATCTATAATCATTTCATCGTTCAACACTTTGAATATGCCAGATTTGAGTGGAAACCCGAATTATCAGATGAAGACCCAGTTGTTATAGCAAACATTGGATATGAATATTTCTATTCACATGGAGAAGATGAAAATTACTTAGAGCCTCTAATTATCACAGGGATACCTACAATACCAGAAAAAATAACTGCTGAAGTTTTTACTGATAAGGTATATCTTGAGCAACAAGATACCATATTAGTAAGTATAATAGTAACTGATCAATATCATTCCTCTATCCAAGACGCATTATTAGTATACCAAGTCATATTGCCCGATGGTTCTTCGGAGATGGTATATCCAGGTGTAACCAATGAAAAGGGCATAAACATAAGTGAGTTCTCAATCCATACAAATTCATGCGGTACTATCATCATTGATGTTGCTGCTGGTCTTGGAGATCTAACGACGGGAACAAAAACTTCAGCAATTATTCTTTGTAAATGAAGTAATGGCGTTTTGTACCTTGGTATCGATGGTATCATATATGAATATTTATCCGACGTCATACTAATCGAAGAATGCCCTAACCTTTCCTGAATTACATTTTGATGTCCACCTTCTTAACATCAATGTAGCATCAGTATGGTAAAGGTCGTGAATTCGGATATTTGGCAAGTTTGTTACCTTTCGTATCTAATCAGGTGAACGAGACCTGATCTCTGATCAGGCTTGATTCATTTGTCTACCTGCAAGACCCTCCTTACATGGTCAAATAAACCGCATCTCTTGATAGAACTAAAGTAATATAAGTAATCCACCACAACATTCATTATTATTAGTACTCCTTTTCAGTATCCGGCTCTCCTTTTTGGGAATTTGACTGAGCGGCAGTTCAACGCCAACCTCGGAATGGATATTTCTTATGGGTGATCAACTTCAGCAGGTATATTCAGCGCTGACTACATTTCCTGGGAACATCGTTTATCACATCATCGTCAACTTCTCAATTCTCAATGCGCTCTTCTCAACAATATCTACCCAAAGGTCGAAACATGATCCCATTCAAAAACGAACCGTCTTCGGCTTGGGTGTTTTGTTGGGGATTAGAATCCTGTTTTTCGTGTACTCGTTTTTTTCTGGCACTGTATTTACCAATTCAATTGATACTCTTCCCATTCTAGATTGGTTATCAACAACTTTTAGCTTGATAATCATTATTTGGATGTGGTTATTCCCTGACACATCTCATGTTGTCGATGCCTCGGCATCCGCCCTCGTGGTGCTGACAATAATCTTCGCTGCATTGAGTGGGACGTGGTGGATTGGCAAATATCCAGACATAAGTTTCAATCAGAGTTTTCTGGATGATGGCTGGAATCTTTATGGGTTATCTCTTTTATGTATTTGCATTGTTCTAATCTTGATTCGAGTACCCATCAAATTCGGTATTGGGCTGGGGATGCTGGTAACCTTATTTGTTGGACACCTGTTGCATTTAATAACTCCTAATGTGCAAGGTAATTACCCTGGTGGTATCCGTCTTTTCCAGATGGCAGCGTATCCACTTCTATTTGCCTTGTCCCGCCGGGTGGATTTTCAGGAAGAAGAACTGCTCATAATACCCGAAGAACCCATCGTCGTTGAAGATACGGGACCATATATTATCAACCCTGAAGAGTTTCGTTACATCATATCTCTATTTGAAGATCTCTACCCAAAGAAAATTAATCAATTGGTGACACGCGTAGTGGCTGAAATCATGAAGGCGGATATCTGTATTCGGATAAAACACACCTCAGATCATCATTTCATCCTGCGTTGGGGCTATGATAGACATCACCAAAGAGAAATCGACGAAATTAAATTACACGAGAAGCAAGTTCCACTGCTGGCCTCTTCGTTTCGCAAATCTGTATCTCTGCGATTGCATGCAAGCAGCACTTCGCCAGATCTGTATAGCCTTGGTAAGGCCTTGAATCTGACCTCCACAGGTCACCTGATGGGCGGTTTTTTCCCAGCCATTGATAATACCGGTATTATTCTGTTGACTCCACATTCGAATAAACGTTGGGATCAAGAAAACCAAAGATACTTTGGCGAAATAACCAATACACTACATACAATATTCAAGGATGTTGAAAGCTATATATTGTACGCTGATGAAGATGATATCGAAATTATCCCTGATCCCAACGCCAAGCGCGATGAAAAAATCCAGAAGGATACGCTTCTGAAATTAATTTACTTTTTAGAAACGCAGACAACGGAAGAGAAACAAGAAGGCACAAACATTTGATAGGCACTACTGATTATGTGTGTCATTGTGTCAACTTTCCAATAATCATGCGATTTCACTTTGCTATTCATTTGCCCCATCATCACCCAATCTTGTTACAACCTTTGGATTTTCACGAATTAATTTTCCAATTATCACTGCTACATCTTCCTGCATTGATGGTATTAAATGCGGATAAATAAACAAAGTAAATTGCTGCCTGTTTCCTACTACCGGAAATACCATACCGATTAGAAGAAATATCAGGATTAGAACAGATTACATCATCATGAGACACCTGAGATATATTTATGCGTGATTTCTTATGTGGATATTGAAAGTACATTCCCAAAATTCGCCACCTCTAGTTTTCCCAATAATAGATGATTGCACCACAATAGGCCGATCATCAAATAACCATATTAACCTAAACGACGACTCCATATCTAGGGAACATGCCGAAATTAGATACAGCAAAGAAACAATTGAATATTATATTCATGATCTAAATTCCACAAACGGTATTTACGTTAATCGCACAAAAATCCAGGGGAGTTGCCAATTGCACTACAAAGATATAATTCGGATGGGCGGTTGCATATTATTTATCGTAAATAGTGAAAAGGGCGAAACCTCTGAACAATCACCAGCATTTTATGCCTATACAAGAGAATTGTTGTATCGATCACTAGATCAAAATTCGATCTTGCTAGGCGAGATTGCTTATCAACTCAATTCAATTTCTGATGTAAAAACTGCATTAAGAACAATTTCTAGTCTTATTGAGATGCAAATGGGGGCCGAAAAATGTCAGGTAATCTTGCCAGAAGAATTTGAAAAACTAAATAAGCTGGGTTTTTCGAGCACATTTGCTAGGCATGCAATCAAAAACAATTCTGCTTTTGTCTTGCCTGAAATTAATCCTGATCTAGATAATAATATGGGGGATAGTGTCCGCACACTCCATATTCGTTCCATATTGTGTGTGCCCATTCTCGCAGAAGAAAAATGTATTGCTCTATTATACATGTATAAATCAGATCCACATGCTCTTCCATTTTCTCAACAAGATCTACAATTAGCAATTGCGATTTCCCATCAAGCATCATTAACTATTCAACGCATGAAGCTTATGGAAAGGATCAGACAGGAACAACAGGCTCGTATCTTATTAGAAAGATTTGTGTCTCATGAAGTTGCAGAATATTTATTGACTGATAAAAATACCACTTTTCATCTCCCAGGATTGAAAAATCAACATGTCACAGTATTATTCGTTGATATTGAAGATTCAACAAGAATGGCCGAATCCCTCGGATCAGAAATTTTCAGCCAAATATTGGACAGTTATTATAAAGAACTTACAAATATCATTTTTAGCAATAATGGTTTTGTAAAATATATTGGTGATGGGATGATGTCAGTTTTTGGTATGACGAAATCAGATAAGAATCATGCATGTCGATCAATTCAATCCAGTATAGAATTATTAGCAGCAATCGAAATTATTGCTACAAAGTTTCAAGCAAATATACGCGTTGGTATTGGAATCAACTCAGGTAATGTTATGGCTGGATTTGTTGGAACGTACCAACAGGGAGAAATAACTGTTCTAGGTGATGTTGTGAATGTAGCAAATGGTTTACAAGCGCATGCACGACCCAATAAAATATTAATTGGTTCGGAAACTAAAAAGTCTGTCGGAGAACAATTTTGGACCACTAAAGTTGGTCCTATTAAAATCAAAAAACGAGATCAGCCCATAATCGCTTATGAAGTATTGGATAGAAAATAAACAATAATATTTCTATCGGGTTTTTATGATAAATTCTTGATTAGGTGGCGTTACCTCTCCTTCTTTTCCCTGGTGCAATCATGGGGCAATCTGAGTAAAAATTATGGATATACTGGAGCAAAAGACGTTTACCCCCAAATATTCCTACCCCTTGGACAGAATAGACTCCATACCGTTAAGTATCAAAAAAAAAGCAATGGTGCAAAAGTCACCCTGTTGGTGTGGATGACAAGGCCAGCCATTGCAGGCGGAGTTGGTCTAGTTGAGCTTTAGCCCGCCTAGCAGAGCGGGTGTGCAGGCGAAACCGTTTCCTATGCTGGCGAAGGCGCTGTTGCTCATCTGCCAATGCAGTCAAGGGGACTTGGCGGAAGGCGACCAGGCGTTCAGCTTCGGTCGGGGGTCTGGGCAAGAGTTCCCAAGCGCCAGTCCGATGCAAGGTACGGCGGGTCTGTCCTTTCTGGCCAGTAGTACGCAATAAGCGACGTTGAGTATCCCGAAAGTGGCCTTCCAGGTCATAGCAGTGGAACAAGCCGGGCCAGTAACTGGTGCTGACCTTGTTCAGGTGTTTACTGAAGGCGTCCAGGCGTGGTGAGATGTCTGACTGCTGTAGGCGTTGATCCAGATAGGTGCGCAGTCGTTGGGCGACCTGCTTACCGGTGGCAGGGCGTTCCGGGGGAGGGTTCAGGATGGCGGCGATGTCGCACAACCAAGTCGCACCCTGTTGCAGTTCCTGGTATTGGTCGGTGAAATGCGACAAGCTGGTTTGCAAGCCTTCTGCCAGGCAAGTCAGGCTGGGGTGATGTCGATGAGCAAGTAACTCTGAGGACAAGCTGGCGACTTCCTGCAAACGTTGATAAGTCTCGATACCCGCTAGACAAAAGGGCGGTCTGCCCTTGAGGGTCAACAGGTAGCGAGTGCGACGGAGCAATTGAACGATGAGATCATCAGCCACACGCGTCTCTGCTCTTTCTATTACTTCTGCTGGCAGGAGTTCTTTTTTCGCCGATGGGGTAGATGAGGTATCTTCAGCACTGTCAGGTATGGTTGTCTTGGGTATCGCAGTGGGCAATAGCCCAGTCGTGGTCAACAAACCGTGTTTTGGTGTCTCGTTTGCTTGCTCAGAGCGGATCAAGACGCCAATTTCCTGCCAAACAGCCTTGCGTAGAGCAACCTTGAACGCCGAATCGGCCTCATGCAGAGGCTCGGCCAAGTTTTTCAGATAATGGGGCTGGCAGAATTGATGCAGGCTATTGGGCAAGACGCTGGCCACAGCTGGTTCCAGGCCTCTTTGCTTATCACTCAGCACTGCCAGAATCGGCCAGTCCAGTGCACTCACCGGCTGAAGAAAAGCTTCAAAGGTCGCCTGATCTTGCCGGCTCAACCAACCACTCCGCAGGGTCAGCCCCGTCAGCAGTTCACGGATGAACCACAGTTGCGGCTCGCCGCCTTCTGGGGCCAAACCATCCAGTGCAATGAGCAACCCACCATTGGCTTCGGCGACCTGTGCCAGACGCTCCCAGGATTGCCGTTCGTGGCAGGCTAACAGCGGTAGATAGACCGACTGGTATAGATAGCGCACATGCGAAACCGAGATATGAATCCGCAGCGCAAGGTCAGCTTGCACCTCGGCCCAGGTGTCCCGACGTTCCTGCCGCAACCAGCCAATGCGGGTCAGAACGTCGTAGCCGTAGGTCGAACCGGGCATCGCAATTTGCTGTCCCTGAGCCGATAGCAACCGCATCGTGTGCCCGGAGCACGTTGTCTGGACACAATGACCCGGACGACTGGCTATGGACAGAACGCCTCCCAATGTTTGCACCGTCTTGTCCCAGGCCAAGTAGTTGTGCATCACCAGCGGCCTTTCACAGCGCGGGCATGTTGATAATTCGGAATGGTAGATAATGCGCTCATCGGAGTATAATTTCTTCGGGGTTCTCATGGCTATTCCTCCTATGCAGAGTTTTTGCCATGATACCCCCTTTTTATCTCACAGGGTGACTTTTGCACCATTGCGTTAATTGTTATCCAATCCCATCAAGGCCATTGAGGGACACTACCGAAAAACATGGTATATTATATTTGTAAATTCTCCATCGCGCAGCCCCCATACAACCCCTCACCACAACCAGAGTATAATAAGAATCTATTATCTAGTCCGTCTGGTGCGCACATGAACGATCAGTCTAGAAAGGAACAACTTGGACGGTACCAAGTTGGTGAATTGATAGGCAAGGGTTCGACGGCTACTATCTACAAGGCGCGCGACCCTATCTTAAGCCGAGACGTAGCGGTCAAGGTTATTCACCAGTATTTGTGTCACCAGCCAGGATTCATCGAACGTATTGAGCGAGAGGCACATACGCTGGCTAGTCTTCACCATCCCAATATCATTGATATTTATGATATGGGCAAAGAAGACGACGTATTCTACATTGTGGTCGAGCTCGTCATGGGTGAAACCCTGAAGGACCGTTTACAGGTGCTCAGGGAAAAGAACCAGGTCATGCCCCTGAAAGAAGTTGAACGTATCATGACTGTGGTGTGCGACGCGATAGATAATGTCCATCGTGCAGGGTTGGTTCATCGGGATATCAAGCCGGCCAATTTACTATTTAATGAGCAGAATCAGCCGATGCTGATGGACTTTGGGATCGTGAAGATCCTAGATGGCACGGGACTCACCATCAAGGGCAGCCTACTTGGAACGCCGTTTTACATGTCACCTGAGCAATGCAGAGGCCAACCCGCCGATAACCGCAGTGATATTTACTCTTTGGGGGTGATGTTGTATGAAATGTGCACTGGTGACCTTCCATTCAAGGCTGATTCATTAGGGGGGTTCATTAAGGCCCATATTGAGGAGACACCCCCTTCCCCAAAGCAGATCAACCCTCAACTTTCTGCTTCAGTGGAAAATGTGATTCTACGAGCACTTGCCAAGTCCCCTGAGGCTCGCTTTCCGATGGCCAGCGAGTTGGCTGATGGATTTTCGGCAGCGGTTGCTACATCCGAAGCGGATAACCAACCTGCGCCTGATATAGCAACCACCATCGAACAAAAGGAGGTTCAACCACCCCAATGCGCCTGTTTTCGCTCTGTCTCTAGTGGTGTCGTGTATCAGCTTGATGCGATAATTGATAATCGCGTCGGGCGAACGAAGCCCTTCAGCGCGGTCGAAGTGGACATTAGCTCCGAACAAGGCGGCGATTACGTCCACTCAGTTCACGCTATCGTGAGATATGGAGACTCTGGTTGGGAGCTAGAACCTACCAACACAAATCGAAATCCGACATTTGTAAACAATCGCAAGATAAGCCCTGGAGAAAGAGCAATACTCTCCAATGGTGATCGAGTAGCGTTTTCGGGTACTGAGTTCGTGTTTGAGATTACTCACTGATCATACAAATGTTTGAGGCAATATGCCTCAACACAATACTCTCTCATAACACCATCTATGCTTACACTACTTGAGGAGTTCTAATAATCCTTGGGAGGATCATTATGAAGTGTTGTCGTTGTAGTGAGATTGCAGAAGCCGTCTGCCGCTTTTGTGGACGGGCAGTTTGTGGTGACCACATTCAGGGGATGAACTATATCATCACTGTCTATGTTGGGAAGAAGGCGATACCGCGCTCGCTGGTCGTAGCAGATGCCGTCTTCTGTGGGCTGTGCAAACCTCAGCCCGAACCGCTCGATATGCCATATCTGGATACTGATTAGGGGGTTGGCGATGAGTGAGGATAGAGCAGAAGCAAAAACGAACATTTCCCCGTTGCACCCCTTGGCCAAATTTGTCTGGGAGGAAGAGGGCGAAAAAAGAGAACAGGTCGTGTCCAGCACCGGTTTGACTATTGGCCGAAGCTCCGAAAACGACCTTGTCGTGAGCGAGGTGGAGGCATCACGCTTCCATTGCAAAGTAATGCCTGGGACTGAGGGTTTTATTGTAGTAGACCTGGATAGTAGCAACGGCACCTTTGTCAATGTCGAGCGAGTGGAGGATAGCCGCACATTGCACGATGGGGACACATTAAGGGTTGGTCAGCAGGATTTTAGATTCGTCTCGCTGGCGCCCGAAATTGCAGTCGAGGAGGCGCCGGCCGAGGAAGAAATATCGCCGTTTGAACAGACGTACGTCGTTCCACCAACAACGGACTTTCCCCGGCTCGTTATCTCGTCCGGTGTTGGCAAGGGCACTGAGTATCCGCTTACAGTGGAACACATGCTGGTGGGGCGGGCGAGCCGGGATCAACAATGGGAGGTGGACCTGGTTGACCGGGCGGTGTCCCGCCCTCATGCCGAGTTGGTGCGACAGGGTGAGGAGTGGGTGATCACTGACCTGGGCAGTGCCAATGGCACAACCGTCAACGGCGAGCGGATTAGCGAGTCATGTGTATTGCAGGAAGGCGATATCGTTGGTTTCGGTGAGACCCTGCTTGTCTTTCGCACTCCTAAGGGTGCTTAGGCGATGGCTCCGTTGAAGACCAGAGGGATTTGGGGGCAGGTAGGATTGGCCCGCAAGACTGCCGGAGATGTCTGGCAGCAGGTGAACCGCCAACTTGCCGAACGTCCAGCTTCCTCGTCCGCGCCACGCTTGAGTGTATGGGATACATTGTACTCCGTACCAGGCGGTGTTTGGCGCCAGATGGGCGATGAAACTATCCTACCCACTGACGATGTTGAGGGGCTTTGGAGCGAGGCCTTCGACGAGACGATCATATTGGCGGGTGATATGGGCAACCTTTGGTCCGAAATTGGCGATGAAACGATTATCCTATCGGGGGAAGGTGGTCCCGAATTATGGCGTGAGGTAGGTGATGAGACCATCATTTTAGCCACGCCAACGCAAAACGTGTGGGATGAAGCCAGGGGGAGTCGCGACTTTACCGACATGCAACCCCAACGACAGTTGGGCTATGCATTGAAAGGGTTCACTACCCACAAAGGCGAAGTCTACTACGTGCTCAAGAACCTGCGTCAGGGGAAGTATCTGCGCCTGGACGAACGACAATATTTTCTCTGGAATTTGATGGATGGCGAAAATACTCTTCAGGATATTGCTGTCGCCTATATGTCTGAGTATGATGTATTAGACATCAATTCGCTCATCACCTTGCTGAATCAGCTTGAAAACGGTGGTTTTCTAACCACAAAGAAAACCAGTGTTTATGATCAACTCAGGACAAACATCTTGGGACGGGGTCTAGGGCACTGGTTGAAGGCAATTGGCAAAGGTTTCCTACAAAAGGAATTCCCCATCCGCGGAATGGATAAATTCTATACACGAACCTATAACTACGGAATAAAATATTTCTATACCAAGCCCGTTCAGATCCTATTTTTAATCATCGCTGTGGTGGGGTTAGCCGCTTTTGGGATACTGGTTGCCGGTGGTAAATACTCTCTACTCGAAGGAGGTACATCGAGCCTAACAATTGGGGTTGTTGCCCTTTATATTGCTCGCACAATCGCCCTGTTCATCCACGAAGGAGGGCATGCTTACACCTGTAAACATTATGGACGGGAGATCCACAAGTCAGGTGTCATGATCTACTATGGGAGCCTTGCATTTTATGTGGATTCAACAGATATCTGGCTGGAGTCTCGAATCCCGCGCATCATGGTTTCCTGGGGCGGGCCTTACACGGGCTTTATCCTTGGAGGAGCGGCTTCTATCTTCGCCTTAGTTAGCCCTTGGACTGTTCCCAATGGGTTGGCTTATCAATTTGCTTTCCTCCTCATCCTTGATTCTATCTTCAACCTCAATCCTCTCTTGAAGTGGGATGGGTACTATATATTGATGGACATTTTGGAGATGCCATCCCTGCGAAAACGATCATTAGATTTCTTAAAATCTGGAAAACTGTTCCACAAGATTATCAAGCGAGAGAAATTCAGCCGGGAGGAGCGTGTTTTTGCCATATATGGTCTCCTCACTGCTGCATATACTTTTTCTGTTTTGTCTTCAATTATTATATTTTTCGGCAAAACCATTGTTGAATATATTACCCAGAATATCGGCTGGCATTGGATCGGCGTTGCGTTGGGGGTGCTGGTACTGTATCGTTTTCGCCGTCAGATCACCGGGTTTCCGAGATTAGTACAACGGTGGCGGATGGCAAAGGCGCGGCGCGCAGCATAAGAATGGTATGAAATGCTATGGGCAACCAAAGTGTGAGTGAAGATTTTCGGGATTTCCTGACCGGTGACCTGGCCGAAGATGTGGCAGGCGTCCAGGCTGACTACGAGGTCTATCTGTCATCGCTTCCACCACGAGTTCGCCAGGCAGTGACTCCGTTCTCCCCCAAAAATGTCTTCATGTCCTCTGGTAAATTATCCGTCCTGGCCTTGCCCTTTTGGGTGGGAGAGGCTCTGAACGTCGAACGAGAAATGTGTCGCCGCATCTCGCTGGCCAACTTTTTTGGCTTGCTGCATTTTGTAGTTCAAGACAACATCACGGACGGCAATTGGAACGAAGGCGATTTGCCGGACCGCGTTATTTCGGGAACGCTATTTCAGCAGCAGATGTTCGTTCACTATCAACACTGCTTCCCACCTCAGTCCTCCTTCTGGTCTCTGCTAGAGAAGTATTGGCTGGAGTGGGCGGGCAGTATCGCCTGGGAGCGACAGGCGGGCCCTTATAGCCCGTTCTCAGAGGAGGACCTGCTGCGCGCCGCCCGCAAAGCTGCACCCCTGAAAGTCTGCCCCAGCGGGCTGGCGCTGCTTAGCGGGCGTGAGGACCTGATCCCCGACCTGGAACGGGCTGTTGATATGATGCATATGGTGATGATAATGGCGGACGATTTGGTGGACATGGCTGAGGATCTGGCTGGTAACCGCTTTAACACACTGCTGAGCACGCTGGTCTCCACCTTATCGCTCGATCCGCAGGAAAGACCGGATATAAACTGGATAGGCCGGAGGGTCTTTATTGATAGGGTAGATGAAATTCACCTTCAACGCATGTGGGCCATCGCAGAGGAGGCTCAGGCCTTGCTTGGACAGATAGGATTAACCCAATGGGCTGAACTCATCACACGAACGGTCCAGGGGGCGGAACAATGGCGCGACCAAAGGTTGCGTGACATAATTGCCTTGGACCTGAATGAGATATTGGAGATTAAGTCTCAGGAGCAACAAAAACCCATCGAAGACAGGGCGGTGATGGATATTGACCAATTGCTTTCAGATTTAGCCTCGATGCGCAATATTTACCCAGACTACTCTCCAAGCACAGCGCGAGAGATCGTCAATGCAATACCCCAAGCTTATAACTTGCACTGCACCGAGGGGGGGCGCTGGGGGCCAGGCTTTATTGCGCGGGTTGTCCCAATAAATAGTACAACCGTTGGACGTTATCTTAAAGCGTTCAGGGAGAATAAGCTAACAGAGGTAAATGGCATCCCAATACCATAGTCAACAGAAATGAAATCTTGCTCTCAACAGGTCGCAGACCCACTTAGAGCTTATCTTCTAAATCAATCAGTCAAGAACCCCGTCAAAGACTTCATCAAACCATCAAACACAGCATCAACCTGCCTGAGTATCCTAATAATAAGGCTAGAGTTGACTATTCAGCCCGGGCTGAGGAGACCCACAAAAGGGTGTGCGGGAGGCGTACGCCCCCCGCACACCCTTTTGTGGGTCTCTCACTATGAAGGCTTTAGCCTGAGTAGTCACGGTAAGAGGTTGCACACTTTTCCAAAGGTTAATGCAATGGTTCAGGAAGCGTGGAATAAGGTCAAGCTACACCTTTTTGAATTCGAGGGCGACATGATCGTCTTCGATATTTACCGCGGGCGGCCCTATCTCATCGAACCTGCGGATAAGGCGGTGCTGCAGATGCGTGTACCTATTGGCGAGGCGCGAGCCATTCGACAGCTTGGCGTGCAATTCTCGGAGGAAGCCGTCCGTAACTCTATCCAGAAGCTCAAAGATTGGGGGCTTTTGCTCCCCGTAGGTGACCCATTACCAGACCAACCCCAGGAACCGGACTACCCCGAGATCACCCATCTGGAGCTCAATATCGCCGAGGATTGCAACATACGCTGCATTTATTGTTGTGTAGGCCAGGGCAGCTTTGGCGTCGATCAAAGCAGTGATCGCATGCGCGCGAAAATGAGTTGGGATGTCGCCCGCCGATCCATTGACCTGCTGTTTGAAGAGTCATTGGATTCCCCAGAAGTACACATCCGGTTTTTCGGCGGTGAGCCGATGATGAACTGGGCGGTCATTCAAAAAGGTGTCCTGTACGCGGAAGAAAAGGCTCATCAAACGGGTAAAGGGGTGAGCTTTTCAATCGTAACGAACGGCATCCTGCTTCACGAGCAAGTCATCAACTTCATGAAAGAGCACAATTTCTCGGTGCAGATCAGCATTGACGGCACGCAAAAGATGCATGATGCTTTCCGCGTGGGGATTGATGGCAAGGGGACCTATGAAAAGGCGACGGCGTACGTACCTCAGCTCCTGGAAGCTTTAGGGCCTGAAAACGTGCGTGCTCGGGCTACGCTTACTCATTTCAATCCAGACGGCCTGGAAGCGTTCGACCATTTACGGGGATTGGGCTTTACTAATCCAAGAATTAAGCCCGTCACTGGAAACGACCCAGCCTACGGGATGACCGTCAAAGACTACCTTCATGTCAATAAGATCTACGGTGTGTTGGCAAAACATCTGCTGGAAAGTGATCCAGACGAGGTGGCCATCTACATTAATCTATTCTTCAACGACTACATGCCAGTGTTGATGAGTGGGCAGGCCCGCAAACCGCCCTGCGGTGCTGCTAGGCAAATGATTGGAGCCTCGACCGATGGCACCATCCTTCCCTGCACAGACATGGTTGCAAGAGATCATGAGGCGCTATGGTTAGGCGATGTCTTTACTGGCCTCCAGCGCGATCGGAAACATAAGTTTCTGGAGATTGTAGATGTAGATAACAAGATCGGCTGCCGGAAATGTTGGGCGCGCTACCTCTGTGGCGGAGCTTGCGCCTCGGTTGAGTTGGGAAACGAAGGTGGGTTGGAACAGAATGCCGGCCGGGAATGCATCTGGATTCGCCACGTTATCGAATTGAGCCTCTGGCTCTACGTTAAAATGCTGAATGAACGACCTGAGCTTTTTTACGAGTTGTACGGGAATAGCGCCAAGAGTGTCCTGGGGCCGCTGGCTGAGGTATTTGCTATAGATGAGCGTTCTTAGTGTGGTTTCCGAGGAAAAGGCCGCACTGATACAGAGCATCCGACGCCGGTTCGATGCACTGTTGGATACTTTTCCGGTCGCATTACGCTCGGATTTCATCCGACCTTACACGAATGACGATTTTAGCTCTCCAGGTCTTCTCTCGTTGGTGGCTCTGCCTTTCTGGCTGGGTGAAAAATGGGATGTGGAGCACCAAGTCTGCCAGGATATGGCGGTGGGCAACCTGTTCTTGCTGCACTGCTTCCAGTCCTTCGATTTTATTATGGATAGGGACCGGCCAGGCACTTCATCCCGCTCTCAGATCGTTTTGGGTAACTTGTGCTACCTGCAGGTGGTGCGCCATTACCGGCCCTACTTTCCGGCTGACTCCCTGTTTTGGGAACGGATGGAAGGGTACTGGCAGGAGTGGGGCGAGAGCATTCTCTGGGAGGTCGAGAAAGGCGAGACACGTCGCCCCTTTAGTGATACCTTTTTACAGCGGGCTGCTCATAAAGCCGCTGCACTAAAAATTTGTCCCACCGGTCTGGCCCTGCTATCCGGACACCCTGATCTGATTCCCGATCTGGAGCAGGCCGTTGATCTGATGCACGCTACCATGCAGTTGGTGGACGACTTGAAAGACTGGCGCGAGGATTTGGAGCACCATCGCTATAATTCCTTCCTGGGGATGCTGGCAGCAGACCGGCGGTTTACCGCCGATCAGTTGCTCAAGCCGGAGGATGTCGCTACCGCTATCTCTGACAGCGAAATCCTCCAACGGTATGTGGAGACTATCCGGGATTATGCCGGCCGGGCCGAGGCCGTGATAGACGAACTGGGCTTCGAACCATGGGCCAGCCTGGTGCGCGGGCTGGCTGAAGAAGCTGCCTGGATGAAACAGCGCTATCAACAGTGGTTCGAGACATTCCTGTTGGAGCGGTAACGCCACTGGAAGATTCTGATTGTCGCAGCACCAGCCCAGTATATTAAGGTTCCTACAATCTCATACTGTCAAGACAAGAAGAATAATGTAGTAAAAAAGGAGATGTACAGAATGGCTGAAAAAGATGATCTTCGCACTATCGCGGGCAAAGCCCTCGCCGACCCAGACTTCCGCCAGAAGTTGCTGGACGACCCAGAGGCGGCGGCTGCAGAAGCCGGGTTCGAACTATCAGCAGAACAGATGAAAACGCTCAAGGATATGGACAAGGAGCAGTTGCAAGCAGGCTTTGCCGATCTCGATGAGCGACTGACTATGGGTTGCTGGGGGAAGGGTTATAATCCTTGTACCTGGGATTAATATCCCCGCCGAAATAGGCGTTCGAGGTAATAAAGAGGACGGTAAAACATCCGAAGGATGGCACCCAGCAAGCCGACGTTTCTGCCATCCCGTACTATCAAATTAAGTTAGAGTACTAGGAGGTACAAAATGGCTAGTAAAGAAGATCTACGCACGATTGCAGGCAAAGCCCTCGCTGACCCAGACTTCCGCCAGAAGCTGCTGGACGATGCAGAGGCGGCTGTGGCGGAGGCCGGAATGGAACTGACCCCTGAGCAAATGAAAGCCATCAAAGAGATGGACAAAGAGAAATTGGAAGCGGGTTTGGCTGATCTCGATCAACGACTGACCATGGGGTGCTGGGGCAAGTCTCAACCAATAGACACCTGTCTCTGGGAATAATTCCCCCGTCAAACCGGAGACTCCGGAGAGTCAATAGGTCAAATTACCAACTTAGTTCAGGCTTGCTGGGTGATCTCGTGCCGACACAGGCGGCTTTCCGCTCGTCTGTGTCGGCTAACTTTTTCTGACTTGGAGATTTCTGAAGAATGATCGAACTTCGTAGCGCCCCCAAATGGCAAAACGGTATTCTCCCGCGGGCCGTTGCCCCCGCTGATACCTATCGCCGCATCCAGCCGCTCATGCAGGTTGTTGGCATTACCCACCTCATTGAACTCACCGACCTCGATATCTTGGGAATACCAATTTGTGCGGCTTTTGGCCCTTTGAGGGAGGAGGCAGATTTGCGTCGCTTCGCCAGCCAGGCTTTAGCTGGAGACGAAAAGAAGGTCGAGAAGCTGCTGGCGAGGGTGGAAGTGTTTCATCAAGATAACGCAGCCCCTGGAAAGTCTTTCTTATCCTCTGCCGGTAAGGGTCTTTCCCCGCTTGATGCCAAGATGAGCGCGATGATGGAAGCCATTGAGAAATTTTCGGCCCGTTGCCCAACAGAAACACCGATCATGGGAAGCTATCGGGAGATGCGAAATCGAGGGGATGCAGAGGTCGTGGATCCGCTGAAACTCACTCTTCTCTCCCCAGCGGCCTACAGCCACGATCAGAAGTTAGAATGGGTCATAGGAACAGACTTGTCTGCTGGCGAGGAAGTCTGGGTTCCGGCAGATGCAGCTACACTGTCCTACCAACCGCGACAGGTCGACAGGGTTTGTAGTGATACTCCCACCGGACTTGGCGCCGGCAACAGTCTGGAAGAGGCAATCTGCCACGGACTGGCTGAAGCCATTGAGCACGACGCCTGGACCCTGGCCGTCGCTCGCAGTTCAATCAAGTCGGCACAAAAGGGCATTCAGGAAATCTTGTTTGGCGAATTTGACGAAGGTATCGTCGAGGCGGATTCGCCAGCCAATGACCCCTTTACTAGCCTGGATCTGGATTCCCTTGATGGCGTCGTTCCAGCAGCTGGTCTGCTGAACCGCATCCATCAGGTCGGAGCGCAGGTTGGTATCCAGGACATTACTTCAGATATTGGTATCCCAACCTTCTCCGTCTCCATAAGCGCGCTCCCAGGCGGTCCAGAGGGGGGCGGATTAGGCGCCCATCCTAATGCGCTCCTAGCGCTGTCCAGGGCGCTGACCGAGGCTGCCCAACAGCGACTTGTGCTGGGGCTGGGCGGGGATACATCAAGGATATCGTCTCCTACCAAGTGGCGGTGGACGCCGTGGGACCGGCGCCGTACTATCATGGAGAAACAAGGCGACCGGTGCTTCGCAGAGGTGCTCTCGCATATTCACCTGGACATCCTGGAAGATATCCAATACATGATGGAGGCACTGGCAATCAGAGGGCTGGAGCAGGTCATTGCGGTTGACCTGACCAAGCCTGAAATCAACATACCGGTGGTCAAAGTGATCGTACCGGAACTAGCTGACTTTTGGACGAGTGATGCACCCCCTCAATGGGAAGCATTGGGGCCGCGAGTGATGAAATACCTGATATAGGAAGTCGCCTACGATTGGCGCATTGATGAATCCCCGTTGATCGAAAGCTTATAGATAGGGAGGCAGTGCGAAATAAGAAATATATTCTGAATGATTGCAACAACGATAGCGAGGATGGCTTTCCATTTTCCCCTTGTCCTTCCTATTTTTATCTTGTTTGGTCGAGTCACAATCTTCGGATAAGGCCAGCATAGCCACAGCCGCTGTTATGATCCCGTGACTGTCAATGTAGTAGGAAATGGCGTGACATTGGCTGTTTACACGGACGATCTGTCCAGTGGCGGAAGTTTGGTCTGCGCGGTCATCGCCTATCAGTGCTGAAAAGGCATCGGGAAGTCTGTAGGTCGAGTAGAAGGGGATAGCTTCAGGCCACTTGCCATCTTCCTCCATAAACTCTGATAAGCGAAGTTGAGCTAGCCGCAGGGGCCGGTCACGAAAGCCGAGTTTGGCCAGGCTCAGGATGGCGAATGCGGTGGATAGGGGTATGTCAAAGGTACCAAAAGAGTAATCATCATTCATGCTCACCAGGATCTCCCTTAGGAGTCTAGACCTCAGCTCTGATGCTGATTCATCTCCCCGGATGGCCCAAGCCAAAGCCCAATCAACAAGATAGGGATTGGCGAGATAAAGTCCGCTTCTTTTCGTAAAAGACTTCTCCAAATATTCACTTGGGGTTTTGGTAGCCAGCCCAGCCTCTCGCCTGAGTGACTTTACGAGACAAGTGGTGGCGAAATCAGATTGGCACCAATGACGGTTCCAGTCCCCCACCACCATTTTCCCCGTTTGCTCCTCGCGAGACCAAAGTTGGGGATAATATCCTCCACGTCCATCGGCGAACTCCTCCAGGGTCTGGACAGATTCAGGGGCAGTTATCCCCTGTAGTACAAGCGCGGAGTCGGTCGAGGTGGTTATATCGCCGCTGTGAAAGGGCCAAAGGTTGTCCTGGCGTTTGCCAAGCACCAGTTTCTTTAACTTCTTGCGTATCTTCGAGGCCGAAGAGTTTTTAGGGGCAGCGTTTAAAGCTCTGAGTAAAAATCCAAGAGGAACGAGGTCACCGAAGGGAAAAGGTTGTGCTGGTGGCGGCGGCTGACAGGTCATTGCCATGGTTTGTTTAAAGGCCTTTTCGCCAAGTTCTATGGCGGTTTTAAGGCTGAGGTCTCTGGCCCAGGTTACCCTATCATTGACGGCTGAGATCAGTCCGGCTTCCAATTTAGGGCTTATGCCACCATGCTGCAGAAAGAAGGCATTGCAATGGCCTGTCCTGGTGAAGTCCGCCAACTCTCCGGCGTGGAGATGCGTGGACAGGTCGACGGTGAAATTAGCAACATAGTGTGAGCCTCGCTTTTCCCCACCGATGAACTTCACTCCCACAGCCCGAAGGAGCTCATAGTGGTACTGTAAGGGCTTTTCGGAGAAGATTGCCTGCGCTTCCCCCACGCCTGACCTGATCTGGAGATATAATAAAACCGGTGGGAAAAACGGGGCAATCTCTCCTACGCCGAGGCAATCAGCCTCATCCAGTGGAAACTGATCAAGCTGAGTGATAAAACGCTCATACAATGAGGTTTCAGGAGTGGGCCAGATGCTGTCATCTTGAGGGTTAACCAGCCCTGATTCTTTGTGGGGAGCCAGAACAGGCCCTTCGCTCGTCAGGATGACATGACTGAATAGTTCGAGCTGTATGCTTTCAGGAAGAAAAAACATCTGTCTGGCTGTGTTATCATCAAGCAGGAGCCTCAGGGCGCTAAGGTTAAAAAGCACCATCCATTCTAAAGAGGCAGGAAGACTTCGTGTGATTTCAGAAACTAACATTTTCGGTCCTTTAAATTGTTTTTCGGAATACCTGACGGCGCAGGAATTTCCAGAAGTGCAATAGCACGAGCGCGCCATACCACAGGCGCCAGACCCAGCGACCCATTTTACTGTACAAAACTGTTGCCATTGTCCAGCGCAGCAGCAGCAGACGCCCAAGCCGGTCAGTCATGATGCGGCGGCGATAGTCCCGAAAGGAGAAGTCTTCTCTGGCAAAGGCATCTGTTATGGCGTCGGCTGCAATGCGGCCATAGTCGAGCGCAAAAGCGATCCCTTCGCCCAGCAGCGGATCAGCCCCGGCAGCATCGCCCACCAACAGCACATGAGGGCGGCTGAACAGGCCGCGCCAGTCAATCCAATGCAGCGGATGCCCTTTCAATTCCACGACCGCCAGGTCACGATGGCGCGCTTTCATGTTCTCGGCCAAGATGGATTTGAGCCTGGCGCGTGGACGGCGGGAGGCCGTGCGCGAATCGAATACGCCTCGGTTCATGTGGGGCTCGCCCTTAACCAACGAGGGGAAATCCCAGTAATAACCTTGTAAGTTGTTCATCATTGGCGAAAAGTCTAGGGTCGCAAATTGCTCGCGGAACTCCGGGGTGACGGCGGGGTCTTCGGGTGTGATCACCTCCAACAGGCGTGATACTGATACACGTTTAGCACGTTTTAGACCCGCCCGCTTGCGCACGATGCCTTTTGAGCCATCGGCGCCGACCAGTACCTTCGCGCGGTACTGGGCTTTATTGGTTGTTACTGTAACCCCGATCGTGTTTACCTCAATGTGAATCACCGGTTCGCCCTCGCGCAGGCGCGCCCCACGCTCGGATGCTTTTTGGCTGAGCCAGGCATCGAACTCGGACCGGTGAGTCACCCAAAACATCGGTACACCTCGCGCTAGAATGGTAAGGTCTTCAAATTGCAGATGCGCCTCGCGCACGTACACATGTGGGACTTCGATGGATAAGCCCAGCGCCGCCAGTATTGATCCGCCGAGGCGCGTGATACCGCCACCGCACAGTTTCTCACGTGGGAAGTGCTCTTTTTCGAGGATGAGCATGCGCTCGCTCCAGCCGTGGTCGCGCTGAAGCAAATGCAGTGCCGTCGAGGCCCCCGCCGGCCCGCAGCCGACGATGATGACGTCAAAAGATTCGATAGTCATGTTGATCCGGATGTGGTGAGCGCAGCCACGAAGCTGTCAATGAACCCTCGTGCAGGCTCATCCATGGGAATGGCCAGACTCAAATAGCGGTCGTCGGCGTGCAACATCGCCCTGACCTCCACCAGTGCATTCAACATGACCAGAACGTCTGCTGCCTCGTGAGGCTCCCCGATCTGCTTGAGGTGACGCAGGACAGCAGGGAGGGTTTGCCCCTCGTCACAATAGTCGTAGACGGCTTTTGCCATCCCCACCAGCACGATTTCCCGCTGGCGGGCGCTTGGTCTGGTGTCGTACAGAGTGAGCCGTCCGTCACTATGGAGGGAGAGCAGCGATCCAGAGTCGGTTAGCGAGCGCCACTTTTCTATAGCCTCGTTCAGCACTCGGGTGTATCTCTCTGGCTGCCGGTCGTCAGCATAGTCAAAGTCAAAATAGCAAGCCAGGCGGGCCAGGCTCTCTTCGGGGAATGGATAAACATACCGATAAGCCTGGGTGGGGCGGACATTCAGCATGCCATAGGCTTCCGGTTCCTGAAAATAGGGGCTGAAGCGGTCCAGACGCACCTGACCCGCTTCCCCAGCAGGCGGTTGGAGGTGAACCAAAGCAGGGATCATCTCGGCCATGTGTTGATAGGCCGCCGGGTCTTCGCCTGGAAAACCAGCGATAAAGTTCCAAATTACTTCCAATCCTAGCTCGCCCCCCCATTTGAGAAGTTGCACATTCTGCGTGGTTGTGCACCCCTTACGCATGATCTGCAAGATATCGCTATCTAGGCTCTCAATACCCGGTTGGATACGCCGGATACCTGCCTGTCGAAGCAGACGAACTTGCTCCTGACTCAGATTGGTTTTGACAAAATAAAAAATGTTGAGTCCCAGGTCGCGCTCGATCAAACCTGGGACAACATCCCGGAAATAGCGTACATCCAGGATTTTATCCGAAACATCAACGTACTTGATGGTCGGGTAGCGACGGGCCAAGTAGGCGAACTCCTCCAGGGCACGTTTGCTGCTCTTGCTGCGGTAACTCAGGGTATCTTTGTTCAGTCCGCAGAAGATACATTGAGACTTAGCCCCCCACCAGCAACCTCGACTGGTCTCCATCGGCAGCCTCATTTCTGCCGGATCCAATGTCAGGTCGCTCTCCTCAAGCTGCGTAAAATAATCATCATAGTCAGGAAGAGGTAGCGCATCCAGGTCGAAGATAGGCGGTGCGTGCGTACCATTGGAGATTGTCTCACCGTTACGACGATAGATCAGTCCCGGCAGGTCGTCCACCTCACCCCCAGACGCCAACCGCTCGATCAGGGCTGGGAAAAGCAGATCGCTCTCCCCGGAACAGACGTAATCCACGAAGGGGAACTGGCGGTGTAGTTCGATACCCATCTCGCCTTCGCAATTGGCACCCCCGAAAACAATGACCTTGTCGGGCCAGATTTCCTTGACCCTCTGAGCCAGGGCTAGTGAGGCCGTGTTCTGCGCGAAGGTGGAACTGAAGCCAACCACAGCATACTGCTCCCAGGGGACAGCCTCCACGCAGGCATCCAGATATGGTCCGGTCAACGCACGCAGACCCGGTAATTGTGCAATCAGGTTCTTGTTGATAGCATCAGGATGCTGACGCAAAATATCATCCACATAACGTTGTGGGGTAGGGAGTTGATCATCGAACAGGTGATGGGCGAAGAGCCATTCGCCCACCATTGCCCGAGGGGCAAACTGGGCAAAGCGGAAATAGAGGTCAAGCCCAATCTTGGAAGCAAGAGGAAATTGAAGGTAGCGGACATCGCAGGCAACGCCCCGTTTTCGCAGAGCACTTCGGAGCAGGCTGATGCCTATTGCCGGCGAGTGGGCAAAGCTGAAGGGCATGGTGATCAGCAAGACTTTGTCCATGGTAATCTTCGCCAGTTGCTATCTAATCGTTCTGGGGCAGGGTCAACGCGGACACAAAGCTATCAATGAACCCTCGTGCAGGTTCGTACATGGGGATGGCCAGGCTCAGATAACGATCATCGGTATATAACATCACCCGGGCTTCCACTATTGAGTCCAGTATAGTTTGAACATCTTCCGTCTCGTAAGGCTCTCCGATCTGCTTGAGGTGATGCAGGATGGCCTGGAGTGTCCGCCCCTCATCACAATACTCATAGATGGCTTTTGCCAACCCCACCAACACAATCTCCCGCTGGTGGGCACCAGGTCGGGTATCGCACAAGGTGAGCCGTTCATCGGAACGCAGAGATAATAACGACCCAGAGTCAGCCTGCGCGCGCCATTGCCTCAAAGCTTCGCGCAGCATGCTTGTGTACACCTCCGGCTGTCGATCGTCAACGTAGTCAAAATCGAAATGATAGGCCATCCGGGCTAGGCTCTCCTCCGGAAAGGGATAGACGAAGCGGTGGGCAAGCGAAGGGCGGACATTCACCATGCCATAGGCCTCAGGGGTCTGGAAATAGGGACTGAAGCGGTCCAGACGCAGACGACTTAAACCCCACGTCTCGGGTGGCTGAAGATGAACCAGCGCGGGGAGCATTTCGGCCATGCGCCTATAAGCATCCGGAGGTTCGCCAGGAAAGCCTGAGAGGAGAAGCCAGTTGACCTGGATGCCGAACTCCCTGGCCCATTTGAGGAGCTGCACGTTCTGCGTAGTGATACATCCCTTGCGCATCAACTGCAGGATTTCAGTATCCAGACTTTCAATACCCGGCGTGATACGTCGAATGCCAGCCTGTCGAAGTTGGCGAACCTGTTCCCTGCTCATATTAACCTTGACAAAGTAAAAGATGTCGAGTCCCAGGTCGCGCTCGATCAGCCCCGGAATCACATCCCTGAAGAAGCGTACATCCAGGATATTATCCACAGCGTCCACCTGTTTGATAGTTGGATACCGTTGGGCTAGATAGGTGAACTCCTCCAGCACCCGTTCGCTGCTCTTGCAGCGGTAGCCCATGCTATTACCATTAAAACCACAGAAGGTGCATTGTGACTTAGCTCCCCACCAGCAACCTCGGCTGGTTTCCAGTACCAATCGGATGTCCGCCGGCCCAAGCGCTAAACCGCTCCCTTCAAGTTGGGTGATGTAGTCATCGTAATCGGGGAAGGGCAATGCGTCTAGATCGAGAATAGGTGGCGCGTAGCTGCCGTTGATCATCGTCTCCCCATCCTGGCGGTAGATCAGCCCCGGCAGGTCGTCTATATCACTCCCCGAGGCCAGCCGCTCTATCATGGTCGGGAAAAGCAGATCGCTCTCTCCAGAACAGACGTAATCCACAAAGGGGAACTGACGGTGCAGTTCAACCCCCATCTCACCTTCACAGTTGGCACCCCCAAAGACGATCGTCTTGTCGGGCCAGGTTTCCTTGACCCGCTGGGCCAGGGTAAGCGAGGCTGTGTTCTGTGCGAAGGTACTGCTGAAGCCGATCACATCGTATTGCTCCCAAGGGACAGCGTCCACGCAGGCATCCAGGTATGGCCCGGTTGAGGCGCGCAGGCGCGGCAACTGATCAATAAGATCCACGTATATATCGCGGTCGTGGGCGGTGAGGTACTGCCTCAGAACAGCAACTCCGTCTCTAAGGGGATTAGGGATATGGTCGCCGAAAAGGTGATGGGCGAAAAGCCACTCACCAAGCAGCAGGCTGGGGTGGCTGAGGGACACATGGCGATAGAGGTTCAGACCGATCTGCGCAGCAAAAGGGAGTTGAAGGTAGCGAATGTCGCAGGCAGTGCCTTGCCGTTGGAGAGCGCCTCGGAGTAGGCTAATGCCGAGAGCTGGCTGAGTTGCGATGCTGAAGGGCATGGTGATCAGAAGTACCTTATCCATGATGCCTCTTACTATCGCTCCCTGGATCCGGCTGGGGTAAAGTCAGAGCGGTCACGAAGCTGTCTATAAAACCTTTGGCATGTTCATCCATGGAGATGGCAAGGCTCAGATAACGTTCGTCCGCATGCAACATTACCCTGACCTCCACCAGGGAATCCAGCACAGACTGAACATCAGCTGCTTTATAAGACTCGCCTATTCGCTCCAAATGACGCAGGATAGCTGGGAGTGATCGCCCCTCGTCACAATAGTCGTAGATGGCTTTTGTCATCCCCTCCAGGGCAATCTCTCGCTGGCGGGCGCTCAATCGTGTGTCGTACAGGGTGAGCCGTCCGTCACTTTGGAGGGAGAGCAGCGACCCAGAGTCGGTTAGCGCGTGCCACTTTTCTATAGCCTCGCTCAGCACGCGGGTGTAGCTCTCTGGTTGTCGGCCGTCGGCGTAGTCAAAGTCAAAATAGTAAGCCAGGCGGGCTAGGCTCTCTTCAGGGAAAGGATAAACGTAATGGTAAGCTGCGATAGGGCGGACATTCACCATGCCATAAGCTTCAGGTTCCTGATAATAGGGGTTGAAGCGATCCAAACGAAGACGACATCCATGGTGATCTGCTACCATGCCGCTAGCTGGGTAACTGAGCAACCTCTGCGTCCAATGCCTGCTTGATTTCACTCAACGCCGAAACTTGGGCAGCAAAACCCTTTACTAACCCACTGATCAGTGCCGTGTGCTGGGCAAGATCAGTCAACAGAGTAACATCATTGGGATTGGCAGTCAGTTTTTCGAGCAGATCCATGAGCTTGACGTTAGCCGCTTTTTGCCCAAGGTCACCCGCGTCACGGGCTGCTGTTTCCAGTTGTCCGGTCAGGGATTCTAATCTGGACCTCGCCGCTTGTCCTGCGGTTCCAAACGTTTCCGCCGCCGCTTGAGCAGCGCGTAATTGATCAACTAGTTTTGTGAATGCTTCAGCCATGCTACCAGCCTCCATCTGTATCTTCGCCTGCTCCAATGGCAGGTCTACGGATTCGACTTCCACGCTAACGTCGGGTTCCTTATATAACATTGTCTCCCTGTGTTCGATTGGAGCCTCTACAGGCTCCGCTGGCAAACCAACAGCTTCCACTACAGGCTCTGGTTCAGCCCCCTCATATATCTTTGTATGCATATCCTCAATAGGGGAAATGGTAAAACTTAAGATTTGTTCGCTAATTGTGATCAGGTCGCCGCTTTTTAGGGAGGTGGGGTCGGTGATTTGCTCACCGTTGAGGAAGGTGCCATTACTGCTACCTAAATCTATGATCGAAAAAATATTATCGCTCCAAGCGATTTTCGTGTGTCGTCTCGACACATTACGATAAGGCAATACGATATCATTACGCTTATCGCGCCCCAGAGAGGTAGTGGCACCCTCGTAAAGGATGAGCTCCTTTGCAGCTCCACCTTTATCTGTCCATCCTAACTTTGCGATCTGACGAGCCTCGTCACTTTTTTTAACCTTAGCCATCTAAGGACTCCTTTCGGTAAGTATTATTGGCTCTTAAAAGTGATCACTAATGTCATGCCCCAGCGCAGGCGAGTGTCACTTTCTTCCAGGCTAATGAAAGCTGTGTAGGTCACATCACCTCTCTTGACTTCAAACCAATCACTGATTGACTCTACTGTTCCCGCGAGAGAGAGTTCTGGCAAGGCATCCGGCGTGATCGTCACCGACTGACCAACGAAAACATTGGGCACTTCGATTTCAGTCAGGTTATCCGTCTCAACTTTCCATTGTGAGAAATCTGCTATGTTCAGAACCACCTGTCCCACTGCAACCTGTTCGCCTACCTTGAAGGTTAGGTTAGCGACCCTCCCCCCAATTGGGGCTCGTAGTTCCAAATTTACCAGGGCAATCTCAGCAGCTTCTTTTTCGGCCTGTGCAACTTCTAATCGTGCATCTGCGTCCGCAACAAGGTCCTGGTCGGGGCCCTCTTTTACGGCCTCGAACTGCCGCTGGGCAGAAGCGTACTCAGCCTGGGCTAATGCCAGATCCGCGTTGGCCTCATCCCACTCAAAATCAGTGGCCACTCCCACTCCCAGCAGTGCATTCAGCCTTCGCGCAGCAGAATCATACTCTGCCTGGGCTTCGGTTAGTCTAAGCAGCATGTTAGCTCGTTCCGTATCGGACTCTGCTCTGCCCTCATAAGGCTCATAATCCTTCTTGGCTTTGTCTAATTTATCCTCTGCCAGCGTTACAGTAGCCCTGGCCGACTCAATATTCGTCGGATTCGCACCAACATCTAAATTTCCGAGATCTTTCTCGGCATCATCCAAAGCGTCCCGAGTATCCACAAGGGCCTGCGCAGCCTTGGCGGTTTCTAAGTCTGCGTTTTCGTTAATATCGCTCAGGCTCCGTTGGGCGGAAAGCAGCTCAAGTTCCGCATCTGCAAGTCTGACCTGAAGTTCCTCGCTCCCTTCCAGGCGGGCTAGAACTTGATTGGTTTCTACCTCATCGCCTTCAGAGACCAGTACCTCAGCAACCTGGCCGCCGGCAGCAAATGAAAGTTGGACCAGTTGATGGGGGACGAGCCGCCCTTCGGCAATGATGTCAAAATTATCAATAACGACTGGTATACCAGTGTTCTCGCTGGTTTCGCCGACTTCACCGCCACAAGCACTTAACACCAAAGCGGTTAGGAAAAAAACAACAAAAAACTTATAGGAAATTGTGTTCATCATCTTCTCACTCCATTGGGGAGACATACAAATCGTTAGAGGTTATGGATTATTCATATGCTAAGCTCTCGGCCACACTGATTTTCGTTGCATGTCGTGCTGGCAGCCAGCTAGCGAGTAACGAGAGAACTACTACAACACCTAGCCATATCCATGCTCCTTTAAGCGAATAAGCGTATATTGCGGGGAAGTCAACCGCGTTTGCAACTGCCTCAACAAAAAAGCGCGCAGCCCATATACTGAAAGGGATAGCCAACACCCAGCTAAGCAATCCAATCATTAGCCCCTCCCCCATGAATATTAACGCTACATCAACTGACGATGAGCCGATGGCGCGCATTACGCCAATTTCACGGCTGCGTTCAATCACACTAAGCGACTGTGTGCCTGACAAGCCGACACCGCCTACAACCGCAATTAGTAAAGTCATGACCAGCAACAGGGTCGTCAGAATACTCAACTGCCCTGTTGCCTGTTCGCGTTGCTGTATTGCACTGGTACCATATCCAATACTAAGCCCCCGTTCTTCGAGGTAATCTTGTAGTTCCTTGAGCATTTCTATTTGCTCTTCGAGGCTTGCTTCCGCATCCCGGATTTTAATCTCCGCCACCGTCGCTTTGCCAATTTGATGAAGTTCAGCATTCAAGATGTCGATGTGCAGGTAAGCAGTTTTTTGACCTGCTGTCAAATCAAAAATCAATCCTATTATTGTCCACGTCGACTCACCCGCCTCACCCAGATCGAGCACGATCTGATCGCCTACTTCCAGACCCATATCTTGCGCCAGGTTCTGATTCAATAACAAGGCATGACCATCGGTAGGGTCAAGGTTACGTCCGTCAGTTAGTTGTGGTGAGAGCAACGCAGTATTCCTCGGGATGCCGCGTATGGCAATTTTGTACTCATCTGCCAGCCCTGTTGCTTCAGGAGATTTAGCTTTGGCACTGTGCCAAACCCACATCTCGGCATGTTCTACGAACTGGCGCGATTCGATCATGGGTAAGATTTCCACGATGCGCTGGCTCTTTTCGAAGGTAATTAAAATATCGAAGCCAAACCCTTCCCAAATAGAATTTAGAGTGTTTGTGAACGAAAAACCCGTAGTGAGTACCGTCATGAATATTCCCCCCGCGATGATCAGTGTGATTTCGGTTAGGGCCAAACGCCCAACATTTCGAAACGAGTTGCGCAATGGCAGCATAGCTAACATTGGTAGCCCGCGAATACGGCTCAAAAGCCGGTCAACCAAACCGGATCCGTAGCCCCCTCCCAACCCATAGGAGCTGATCGCCTCCCGCACAGTAATGGCTGAACCCTGAAGCACTGGATACAATCCGGCCAGCATCGGCGCAAGCAAGCCTGCTCCCACCTGATACAACAATGATCTCCATAAAATCTCGAATTCTGTGGAGGGGACGTTCAGCAAGTACAGCATCCATTTTGTGACAGTATGACCTCCCCAAGCCCCCAATGGTACCGCCAATGCCAGGCTAAGCAGGCTATAGGCCCCCACGCCAATAAGATACAGCATTGCGATCTGCCGCTTCACGCCTCCGATCGTCTTCATCGCCCCAATTTGGGGTACTTGTTGGGCAATGATAGCATTCATGGTGTTGACCACCAAGAAGGTGCTTAAGCCCAGTGCCATAACGGCCATCACACCCAACACCATTCCAACCCCATTGATAATATCTTGCAGTGGGTGACGTTCGGGATCCTGAACCTCAAAGTAACTGATCGAAACATCAATTCTATCGAGCTTCTTCTCGATTAGATCTACAGTTATTTCAGCTTGGGATTCGCTATATTTAGGAATGGTGATGCGAAGCGATGTAAAACCGCTCATGTTAGTCAGTTGTTCCATCACAGTGGTGGTGACATAGAACGTTGGCGCTTGTACTATTGGAGGTGGATACTGGGCTGGATCGCGAACTATTCCTCCCATTGCCACCGACCTGGTTCGCTCATTGACCTCGAAGTATATTTTTTCCCCTATCGCTGGTACATTAAATGGCTCAATATGATTGAACTCAACTGCTGCAGTATTAGCCTCTGTTTCGGGCCACCATCCAGAGAGGATGGTGGATAGATCAAAGTTCTGGTTTTCATAGTCAACCAGAGCGATCAATAGCGCCCTATCTTGCTCCCACTCAGCATCCTTCGTTGACTTCCAGAGAAGCGAGGCCTCCATCCATCCTTCGATCTGTGATATCTCTGGCATGCGAGCCAGGCTGCGAACAGTGTCTTCATCTATTGGCTTGGATAAATATATCTTTGCATGGGAAGGTTGGCTTGCTATCTGCGCGCTGCTCATTTGTCGAGTAAGTAGCTCATTGCTGGATGTTATCATCCCCACAGCCAGGACGCCCACGGTAATACTAACCACCACTAATAACGTGCGACCTTTGTTATTCCATAAATCACGCCAAACTTTGCGGATTGCGATATTCATGGCCTAGGCCTGCTCCCATTCTCTCTCAACTCACCGTCTAACATTTCGATTACCCGCGGTATGCGAGCTGCCAGACTTATATCATGGGTGACCATAAAGAAGGTCTTTCCCTGAGCCACCAAGTTCTCAAAGAGCGCAAAAACCAGATCGGCTGTTTTGGTGTCCAGGTTTCCGGTTGGCTCGTCGCCAACCACAAGAGGGGGGTCGTTCGCTAAGGCACGCGCGATAGCAGCCCGCTGTTGTTGGCCTCCGGAAAGTTTGCTGGGAAGCTTATAAGCTTGATCGGCTAATTCAACCTGTTCGAGAAGCATCATAGCGCGCTTGGAACGCTCACGCGGTCTCCACATGCGGCAGAAGGCCATTGGAAGCATTACGTTCTCAATGATTGAAAGAGTGGGCAAAAGCTGGAAAAACTGAAAGATCACACCGATATTTTTCCCTCGCCAACGGGCCATCTGGTTCTCGTCGAGCTTGCCAAGCGACTGTCCGGCTACAAACACATTCCCGGATGTGGGGCGGTCGATACCTGTGAGCATGTTGAGTAGAGTGGACTTACCGCATCCCGACGGACCGCGCAGACCGACGAACTCACCCGGCTGTATCCTGAGATTCAAATCTTTGAGAACATGAACCATCCCCGCGGGGCTTTCATAATCCTTGACAAGGTTATCAAGCCGAATAATGGCCTCAGCTTCGGCCCGCCATTCTTGAACTTCAGCGGTTTCTTCGATAACATCGAGGGCAGAGGGCTCGATCATCCTCGTCTCCATAAACTCGTCAAGCGATGCACCAGGAGTGAAGGTGAAGATAGTGTCTCCGAGTTTAATTTGATCGCCACTCTGTAGGGGTGCAGGGGTGGTAATCTGTATTTCGTTAACAAAGGTGCCGTTACTGCTGTCTAAGTCAGTGATCGTGAATACCCCCTCTTGCCACGAAATGTTTGCATGCCGCCGCGAAGTCTTAACGTCAATCAACACAATGTCATTGTAATTACCGCGTCCCAGGGAGACTGTAGCACCCCTGAAGAGTGTGAACTCTTCCAAATCGTCACCGCTCCTACCCTTCCAGGTCAACTTGGCAACGTCCATGTGTTTTCCTTTATATCAATCTGGCAATTAATTTCAGTAAATCACCTGTTGGGGCGTAGGCCCCGTACTCAAGGACATTAAAAATAGAAACGAGAGAAAGCAGTGAGGAAGCACAACCTTCTCCCGTCTCCATAGGGGGGTTTTAGCAGTATAGCCGAGTATCTCGGT
>JADHXE010000111.1 GCA_016783125.1 Anaerolineales bacterium | reverse complement strand
AGATCCATAGAAACCACTTCATCCCGGGTATAAGCGGTTCGTTCCATGAGCCTTGGATTTGCTGATACGAGTTTGTGGCTATTTTTGTCGACCAGCAAGGCCGCTTTATCGAAAGTATTGAGGATTTGATCAATATCTTCGGCATTGATCAACGGACGCGTCGAGGGGTGGGGGCGGGAAAAAAGATTGTACATTTATGCTCTGGCCATATTTTGTCGCGTTCGAGCCGAAAGGATGCCTTCCATCGAGCGGTACTTAGCGACGGTGCGCCGGGCAACTTCGTATCCGCTTTTCCCAAGCATCCCCATAATTTGCGAATCAGTCAACGCTTCTTTTTCGTTATCAACGATCTCCCGGATCAGCGCCCGAATGGGAAGGCTGCGGTCGAAGAACTTGCTCAATGGGATGATGCGGCCATTGGGTAAGCGGGCGGTCTTTCCTGAAACGGCCCGCGAAACGGTCGACTCGTGAACTTCCAATATCTGAGCCAGGCTCGCTCGAGTGATCGGTTTCAACCGTTTATCGCCGTGCAAGATAAAATCTCGTTGGTGTTGGGTGAGGATGGAGAGCAGTTGGCGCATCGTGTTGCCGCGCTGCCGCAGACACTTGATCAGCAAATTGGCCTTCTCTAAATCTTGCCGCCATTTCTCGATTTTTTCACTCGGCGCATTCTTGAACTCCTTGCGGAAGAGCGGGTTTACTCTTAGCGATCCCCTCACCGGGAAGAGGATCTCGATGACCAGAGGCCCGTCCGAACTCCCGTTCAAGTGGCTGATTAAAATGTCAGGATGATGATAAACATGGGGAATTGGTTCACCTCCCTGGCGGATACTGCCCCAATGAGAGCGGGCGGGGTAGGGGTTCAGGTTGGTGCTGATAAAACTTGAGATTTCCTCTGCCTCCTGAGTGGTGATATCCAGTAAGCGCCCCAGTTTTGTGTAATGATGACGGCTCAGCAAATCCATCCCCTCCCGAATGGCCCTTTCGATGTGGCCTGGCATCCCTAGGGATTGGGATTTTGATAATATCTCCAGTTGCACCAACAAAGCTTCCTGGGGGGACGACGAGCCAACCCCGAACGGTTCTGAGTGTTGGATGAGCTTAATGACCTTGTGAACCCTGTCGCTGGGTATGTGATGATATCGGCCGATCTCCAGGGGTGAGATTCGCAGCAGGCCATCTTCGTCAAGGCTGGTGAGGATATGCGCCGCAATTGGACGATCTTCTTCGGCTAATTCCGTGGCGATTTGCCTTAAGACGAAGCTGGGAAGATCCAATTCTGGGGCCACATTATCTTCCGGCAGCTCATCTGGCGAAATATTATAAGTCGTTCCCCCGCTGTGCGATTGATAATAATCGCTTCGTGAGGAAGTGAATACAATCGGCTCGAGTGCCTTGGGGTCATGCAGCTGGCTGCAAATAGGGCAGGGGATCGAGTCTACCAATAAGCGCCCACAAGTCCTGCAGCCCCGCGCTTCCTGCAATTCTAGGGCAGGATTATTGGCTAACTCCGCCTCGATCTTTTGCTTGAGCTCCGCGGAGGTCATATTGAGCAGCGACATCGTCTGTGCCAAATGCGCCGTGGTTTGGGGTCTTGTTTCTAAAAGATGAATGGGATACATAGCGGCTACTCCCTTGTAGTATAGCTGTTAATCCTAATAGGTGCAATATTTGTGCCACAAGTTGCAAGATTAATGCCGTTTGAGTATATGATATTTTTGCCGTCCTGGTACAATTCAAATAATCAATAAGACTTCCGAAGTCTCACGGATTCATCCCCGACTCCGGTGACTTCTCGTAGACTTCGGAAGTCTGACGCCCCTATCCTCTCGCTCCCAGGCCCCGTCCCCGGGGCGGCGTCAGCGACTGGGGATGGCTTTTTGGCGGACTCACTAAGTGGTCATCCAAGAATAAGTTCCCCAAAGAAGTTCAACTTCGCAGAGAAGTTAAACTTCTAAAACGGGAAGTAATTTCCGCTCCCAAGCCTCGTCACCGGGGCGGTTTCAGCATCCGATATGAGCATATGAATTTGAGAGTTTTATGACTGAATTAACAATAATCGGCGGCGGCCTGGCAGGAAGCGAAGCGGCCTGGCAGGCCGCCCAACGTGGAATAAAAGTTAAGCTCTACGAAATGCGGCCGGAAGTTGAAACTGGCGCGCACACTGGACCTCATCTGGCCGAACTCGTCTGCTCGAACTCCCTGGGGTCTGATCTGGCCGACCGCGCCCCGGGCCTGCTCAAAAGTGAGCTGCGGCGAATGGGATCACTGCTGATTGATTGTGCATCCGAGACCGCCGTCCCAGCGGGTGGCGCTCTGGCTGTAGATCGCCACGAATTTGCTCAATTAGTGACTTCTCGCATTGAGGGACATCCTAACATCGCAGTGATTCGCAAGGAAGTTACTTCAATCCCAGAGACGCCAACCATTGTTGCTTCTGGCCCTTTGACTTCTACCGGTTTATCCGAAGCCATCGCTGAACTCACCGGTCAGGATCATCTGTATTTCTTCGATGCGATTTCACCGATTGTCGCCCTTGAGTCGATCAATATGGAGGTCGCTTACCGCGCCTCGCGCTATGATCGCGGCGAGCAGGAAGAGGGGGATTATATCAACTGCCCCATGACTGAGACTGAATACAACGCCTTTGTGGATGCCATGCTGGAAGCAAAGCGCATTGAGCTAAAATCCTTTGAGCAGCAGCTTGAGAGCGGCGTCAAAGCAGGGATACATACCTTTTTCGAGGGCTGCTTACCTGTAGAAGTCATCGCCCAACGCGGACGCGAGACCCTGGCTTTTGGGCCTTTGCGTCCTGTCGGCCTGGTTGATCCCCGCACAGGGAAACGACCTCATGCGGTTGTGCAACTTCGTCAAGATAATTTAGCGGGCACGCTTTATAATTTAGTAGGCTTTCAAACCAATCTGAAATTTCCTGATCAACGGCGGGTCTTTCGCATGATCCCGGGCTTGGAAGAAGCCGAGTTCGTCCGCTATGGACAGATGCACCGCAACACCTTCATTTTTGCGCCAGCTTTGCTTCAACCAACGCTGCAGTTTCACAACCGCGCTGACTTGTTCTTCGCCGGGCAGATCACAGGGGTGGAGGGCTATGCTGGCAATATTGCTACCGGCCTGCTGGCAGGCTGGAATGCTGCTCGATATCTCACGGGCCAAACGCCGATCCAACTGCCTGGCGAAACGATGTTAGGGGCTTTATCCCACTACATTACCCATGCCTCCGCAGCGGACTTCCAGCCCATGAAGGCAAATTTTGGCCTGCTGCCACCCTTAGATGGGGTAGGGAAGGGCCGCCGAAGCAAACGTCGCCGCATGCGTAAGCAGATGTACGCCGAGCGAGCGATGAGCGCTTTAGAAGAGTTTATGAATGGGCTGAGTGACTGAGTAATTTCTTTTTTGGACACGGATTTCGCGGACGCTATGCGTGCCTTTGGCAAACACGGATTAGTCAAGAAAAGGTTGAAAATAGCTCAGCAGATGATCCATAAGGAAACCAGGAATCCATGATTTTTTATTCTTGCTTTCCTGGCTTCCTTATAAAGAGCAGTGGAATCTGCGTTCTATTATATTTGGTAATGCGTATAGCCATTTATGCATAATCAAAGTACACAAAAATGAAAAACAACTCATTAAACAACACCAACTCCATCACAATCACGTTCTCTATCGTTATCGCACTCATCATTGCCATATCCGTGGCCTTGTTTGCCGCGGGCGTGTTCAGCTTTGCGCCTCCAAGCACCACTTTTGATGGATCAGCGGCTCTCGAACATGTCGCATACCAACTCTCCCTGGGGCCGCGCATCCCTGGCAGCCCTGGACATGACCAACTGGTCGAATGGCTGCAAGTCGAACTCGAGGGGCAGGGGTGGGCTGTTCATGTTCAAGAAACCACGATGTTGGAGCACCCCATAAGAAATGTGATTGCGAAGCGCGGCGAAGGTAGCCAAGACGATCCCTGGATCATCATCGGCGCGCACTACGATACCCGCATCTATGCCGATCAGGACCCCGATCTGGAGAAGCGCAATCAGCCCGTGTCCGGCGCAAATGATGGCGCATCTGGGGTAGCGGTGCTGCTTGAGTTAGCCAGAACAATCCCCGAGGATTACTCTGGAGAGATTTGGCTAGTTTTCTTTGATGCTGAAGACAACGGCAGAATATCAGGATGGGATTGGATCTTAGGGTCGCGAGCCTTTGTCGATAAGCTCGAGGGGCAGCCAGACGCGGTGGTCATCGTAGATATGATTGGCGATGCCGACTTGAACATCAAGATGGAGCAAAACTCAGATCGCAGGCTGACCATAGAACTCTGGGAGCAGGCAGCTGCTCTGGGGTACAGCGACCACTTCATCTTCCTGCCCGGCTACCACATCCTGGATGACCACACCCCATTTCTTCAGGCAGGAATCCCCGCAGTAGATATCATCGACTTCGATTATCCATATTGGCATACCGCCGCAGATACGCTCGACAAGGTTTCCGCGGAAAGCCTGCAAATTGTCGGCGATACGCTCTTGGCCTGGTTAGAATCGAGACGCTAAGTTGAAAAGTTCCGGGAAAAATGGGTGTGCGGGGGACGCAAAGCGCATCCCCCGCACACCCATTTTTCCGACATCCCCTCAACTCCATTTGATATGGATTTGATATCACCTCGCTTGGCAAATGGTCGAACATCGCTTAAACTTATTATTATGCGAGTAGTTGATTTGCTTGATCAGGTGCGTGACTTATGGGCAGAACGGGTTGCCCGTCGTTTGGCGCGCGGCGAAAGTGTTCGGGAGAGTTTCCAGGACGAGTTGCGGCGTTATCTTGACCTGTTGCGCCATGCTATCGTCAGCGGTGACCCTGCCTGGCTCAACGAAATACTTGATGAATGGACGGCTGCTCAAACCCAATCAGAGCGCGAGCGCCGTGAGGCCAGCCTGGCGCCCATCTTAGGGCACATCCTGCTCTCCTTGAATACTGTCGCCCGGGAAAACTTGAACCACGAAGACGCCCTGGAATTGATCGGCGCGGTATTGCCTATTCATACCCATGCTGTGCACTACTCATCTCAAAAAGAAACCGAAATATATGTCCAGCATATCGCCGGTGAGCTTGAGCAAGCCCGCTCCACCCTGGAACGTCTTGACACTTCCAAATCAGATTTCATTTCCGTTGCTGCCCACGAGTTGCGTACACCGCTAACATTAATTGAAGGCTATTCTTCGATGTTGTTGGATAATTTCCCCACAGATGATCAGGCGCGTGAGCGCGTTGAGATCATGCTCAAAGGCATCGATAATGGTATTCGCCGTTTGCGGGAAATTATCGATGATATGATCGATGTTTCACTCATCGATAACGATATGCTCAAACTCAATTACCAGCCGGTATGGTTCAACCAGTTGTTGGGGATCGTCCGACAGGAAATTGATGGGATTATCACAGAACGATCTCTGAACTTCATTATCGAAAAGTTTCCTGGTCACGATGAAATGACTTTTGGCGACCCCGAGCGCTTATACCAGGCCATATGGAATATCCTTACCAACGCCGTGAAATACACGCCGAATGAAGGGACAATTACCGTCAGCGGCAGGCGCTTGCCCGGATTCATCGAAATGACAGTCACTGATACTGGAATCGGTATCGATCCGGACGTCCAAATAAACATCTTTGAGAAATTTGGTCATTTGGGTGATGTCTCTCTGCACTCCAGCGGCAAAACCAAATTCAAAGGCGGCGGACCGGGCCTGGGATTACCGATTACCAAAGGCATCATCGAAGCTCACGGCGGCACCATATGGGTCGAGTCTGAGGGGTATGATGAGACTACTTGCCCAGGATCAACCTTCCATATTTTGCTGCCCGTGCGAAAAGAGTCTCCCGATAACAAAGTAAACAAGCTGTTCGAGTCGATAAGCGGAGAGGGCCCCGCTGGTATTGAACAAACCTATGAAGAAGTAAAAGAGAGCATCGCAAAAGAAACCTCATGGCTAAAGAAGTAATCAAAACTCGACCTCCTCGCGAAAAAGCTTTCCTGGTTGGGGTTGAATTTTACAAACAAAATAATTTACTAACTTTAAACGATTCCCTCGAAGAACTCAGGTTGCTGGCAGATACAGCCGGTTTAGACATCGTTGGTTTAGAGACCCAAAAACGCGATAAGCCTCACCAGAAAACATTCATTGGATCGGGCAAAGCAGACGAGATCAAATCGTTAGCTGACGAAGTTGACGCCCAGATCATCTTGTTTGATGATGAACTCTCCCCCAGGCATCAGCGCGAACTTGAGAAACTTTTTGGCGAGGATATCCGCGTCTTAGATCGCACCGCGCTGATTTTGGATATCTTTGCCCAACACGCCAGCACCAGCGAGGGTTCCCTGCAAGTGGAGTTAGCTCAGTACGAGTATCGCTTGCCGCGCCTGACGCGCGCCTGGACACACCTGGCCCGGCAGGCTGGCGGCGGCGCTGGGCGCACTGGCAGCGCGGGCGGCGTTGGTCTACGCGGACCCGGTGAGACTCAGCTCGAAGTCGACCGCCGTGATATCCATCGGCGCATCGATCACTTGAAGCGCGAATTAGATAAGGTGCGCGCCCACAGGCAGCGTCACCGCGCCCAGCGCAAACGCTCACGCATTCCTATCGTGGCCCTGGTTGGCTACACCAATGCCGGCAAATCGACTTTGCTCAACAGCCTGGCATCCTCGGATGTATATGTTGCCGATCAGCTTTTTGCCACCCTCGATCCTACTACTCGCCGCGTTGAACTGCCCGATGGCAAGCCAGTGCTCATCACGGATACGGTCGGTTTCATCCAGAAGCTGCCCACTATGTTGGTGGCCGCTTTCCGAGCCACGCTGGAAGAAATCGCTGAGGCCGACCTTCTCTTACACGTCTTGGATATCACTCATCTCAACGTGCACGCTCAGGCCGAGGCCGTTCACCAAACTTTGGCCGAGATCGAGGCCGATCACATCCCCATTCTGACGGCGTTGAATAAGATCGACAATTTGCATGATCCTGGGGCGGCGCGTGAGGCCATGGATGAATTCCCCAATGCGGTCGCCACCTCTGCATTGATGAATGAGGGTATCAACGATTTGCTCCGGGCGGTTCAAGAGCAGCTATTCGAGATGTACACCCCGCTGGAAGTGGTGCTGCCCTACAAAGAAGGCAAGTTGATTTCGCTTTTTCACACCCAGGGCGAGGTCGAGCGCATCGAACATGGCGGTAAGGGCGTCATGATCCAGGGCCGCATCCCCGGCCGCCTGGTGGCTGAATTCAGCGCCTATCTCAAACAACAGACCAGCACATAATAAGAGGCGATAATGCAGAGCTTCAATCAATTTTTGGATAATCTATCGGAGTTTTTGTCTAAGCGAAAGGGATTAGTCCCGCTTTTGGGCATCCTACTGGTGGTGCTGAATTTCGTACTGAGGCTCATCCCTGGTTTGGGTTGGTTCGCTGAAAGTGACCTGTTACTACACCTGGGGGTGATCCTGGGAATTTTGGGTTTTCTGATCGCCTGGGCTTTGTAGATGTTTGTAGATGTAGGTCAGGATGATATCCTGACCGCTTTTTTGGTTTGGTTCTTTATCTGACAGTTGGCGACCCATCCACATTGAAGCGAGTTGCATGACAGGTTATCAACCTGTCATGCAGAGTAATGAATACCTTAAAGTACAAACTTTTCTATCGCCGCCATCTACCTCATTACCAGCCCCTTGGGGCGACCTTGTTCGTTACATTTCGCTTAGCCGGTTCGATCCCAGCAGAAGTAATGCAATCTCTGCGGGCCGCATCTGAACAGATCGATGCCCGCTTAGCACTGATTGCTGACGATAAGGAGCGCGCCCGTCAGGCTTATCAAGAACAGTTGATACTATTCGAGAAGTGGGATAAAACCCTTGACCTGGCCGGTCACGGCCCTACCTGGTTACGAGATGAGGAAATCGCCACCCTGATTATGGATAGCCTGCATTACCGTCACAAGAAAGTTTACACCCTAGAAACCTTCACGGTGATGTCCAACCACGTGCATGTGCTCTTCACGCCCTTACCCAGAGGGGAGAACGACGAATATCATGCTCTCTCGGCGATTATGCACTCTCTCAAGCGGCACACCGCCCTAAACGCCAACCGAATTCTGGGTCGGGAGGGGGCATTCTGGCAATCCGAAAGCTATGATCATGTGGTTAGGGATCAAGATGATTTGCAAAGGATTGTGCACTACATAATGCATAATCCGGTCAAAGCTGGATTGGTCAAAGAGTGGGAAGATTGGCCGTGGTCTTATTGCCGATACGATTTATCGTAGGACAGGATGGTATCCTGTCCGCTGGGGTAAGTTAATATTGCGACGGGTTATCAACGGGACAGGTTATCAACCTGTCCTACGTCCGGGCCGGCTTCGCAAACTTCGGGGGGAGAATCATCGGCGAATTTCTTGAAGTTCTCCACAAAGCGCGCCGCTAGTTGGCGGTACTTGTCGTTATAAGCCTCTTTGCTGGGCCAGGATTTGGCCGGGTCGAAGACGTCATCGGGGATGTTGGGGCAGCTCTTGGGCACCTGGAAGCCGAAGACCGGCTCGGTGTAGTATTCCACGTCGAGCAGATCGCCGTTGAGCGCGGCGGTCAGCATGGCGCGGGTGTAGGCAATGCTGATGCGCTTGCCAACCCCGTAAGGCCCGCCGACCCAGCCGGTGTTGAGCAGCCAGGCGTGCGCGCCGTAGCGCTCCATCTTGCGGGCTAAAAGGTCAGCATAGAAAGCTGGATGATGCACCATGAAGGGCGCACCAAAGCAAGCGCTGAAGGTGATCTCAGGCTCTTCGCCCAAACCGACCTCGGTGCCGCCAACTTTGGATGTGTACCCGGAGATAAAGTGGTACATGGCCTGATCGGGGGTCAATTTGGCGATTGGGGGCATCACGCCGGAAGCGTCACAAGTTAGCAGCAAGATATTCTTGGGGTGTCCGCCGCGGCCGCTGGGCAGCGCGTTGTCGATGAAGCCCAGGGGGTAGGAAGAGCGCGTATTCTCGGTGATCTCGTCATCGTCGAGGTCGATCAGGCGGGTCACCGGGTCGTAGATCACGTTCTCTAAGATGGTGCCAAACCTGTGGGATGCAGCGTAGATTTGGGGTTCAGCGCTGGGGGACAGTTGAATCACTTTTGCATAGCAGCCACCCTCAAAGTTAAAAACGCCGTCATCCGCCCAGCCATGTTCATCATCACCGATCAAACTACGGTTCGGGTCGGCTGACAGACTGGTTTTGCCAGTTCCTGATAATCCAAAGAACAAAGCCACATCATCGTCATCCCCCTGATTGGCTGAGCAGTGCATTGCCATAACGCCTTCTTTGGGCAGCAGATAATTCATCACCGTGAAAATTGCTTTCTTGATCTCACCGCCGTATGCCGAGCCGCCGATAATGGCCAACTGCTGCTCGAAGTTGAGCACGATAAAGGTGTCGGAGCGGGTGCCATCGATGGGCGGGAAGGCTTGGAAAGATGGCGCCGCGACGACGGTGAACCCGGGCACATGCAGACGATATTCATCGGCGCTCTTGGGCAGGATGAACATATTGCGGGCGAAGTGGCTGTGCCAGGCAAATTCTGTGATGATGCGTACGGGTAATCGATAATCGGGATGAGCGCCGGCGAAACAATCTTGTACAAAGAGGTCACGGCCCTGGACGAAGCCCTGCAGGCGGGTGAAGAGATCATCGAATTTTTCGCGGCTGTAGGGACGATTATACTGGCCCCACCAGACATCGGCCTCGGTTGTAGGCTCACGCACGACGAATTTATCCTGGGCAGCGCGGGCGGTGTGTTTGCCCGAGGGCACGATGATCGGCCCTTTATGGGAAATATGCCCTTCACCGCGGAAGACAATCTCTTCGTAGAGCGATTCTGTGGGCAGATTCCAGTACGCCAGGCGGATATTGGTAAAGCCCTGGTTGCTCAGGCTGTAATCGGCTTTCAGGGCATGGGCTTGATCCTGGGCGGGGGTTTTGATGTTGAGCAGGTTGTTCATGCTGTATCCTTGGGTAGGTAACTAGGTATCAGGTATTGGGTATTAGGGGGAATACCCAATACCCAATACCTGATACCTGATACCTGATACCTAATAACTCTATAGCCAATCTCTAATCAGTTTGCGGTCGCCGATATAAATTTCATTGGGCGCCTCGGGATCCAATGCCCAGCGCATACGCTCGATGCCTTCGGTGATATTTTTTACTGAACCAGAATAGCTCAGGCGCAGGTGGCCCTCCATGCCGAACTCCTTGCTGGGGACAGTCACGACCAGCGCTTTTTCCAGCAGGAATTTAGCCATCTTTGTGGAGTCGTTGTTATAAGCCCGGAAATCTGGCAGGCAATAGAAGGTGCCGTCCGGCGGTTCCAGTTTGACATCGTTGAAGGCCTTGAGTTCGTCGAGGATCACGGTGCGGTTGTTCTCGATGGTCAGGCGCAGGTTCTCGATGATCGCCTGCTGACCGGTCAGCGCGCCTTCGGCGGCAGCTTGCAGCAGCACGGAGGGGTTGGAGGTCATATTGCCCTGGATGTTGGTCATGATTTCAACCAGTTTGCGCGGCGCGATCACCCAGCCGATGCGGAAGCCGGTCATGCCGTAGGATTTGGCGATGCCATTGACCACGATCAGGCGCGAGTTCTCGGTGTCCTTATCGGTGTACTTATAGCCCGGCGTCCACTGCTTGCGGTCGAAGACCAGCTTGTGATAGATATCATCCATGATCAGGTAGATGCCTTTGCGTTCGCAAAACTCCACCAATTCGGCGATAAAGGCTTCGGAATACATCACTCCTGAAGGATTGTTAGGGCTGTTGACAATAATCGCTTTGGTGTAGGAGCCGACTTTGGCCTCGATATCCTGCATCCGATGGTAAAAGGTGCCATCCTCGGGAACCACCGGCACAGGTACGCCATAGCACATCTTGACCATTTCCGGGTAGCTGACCCAATAAGGCGCTAACAGCAGCACTTCATCCTGGGGATTGACCAGTGTGTAAATGATATTATAGAGCGACTGCTTGGCCCCGGTGGTGACAATGATATTCTCTGGCGCAACCACGCGGCCGTAATTCTCCTCAGTGTAGCGGATAATGGCCTTCTTCAACGAGGGGGTGCCATCGACACGAGAATACTTGATATCTCCAACGCGCAGCTTGGCCGAGGAACTCATAATGGCGTTGATAGGCGTAGGATTTTTAGGTTCGCCAATCCCCAGCGAGATGACCGGCTCGCCCTTCTCGCGCAGCAGGCGCGCCTTCTCGTTCAGGGCGAAGGTGGGGGAGGGGGCGATGGATCGGGCTTGTATGCTGATACTCATGTAGACTCCAGTTGTCAGTGATCAGTGAACGGTTCGTGAACGCGGGTATTATACCGCTGTTGGTGCATTAAAATTCAAAGATATGTCTCACGCGAAGCCGCAAAGTCGCCAAGAAAAAAGAGCTAAAAAACTTTACGCCATTGCGTCTTGGCGTGCGATATGTTCAAGTAACTGACGTGATTTGGATATCTCGTTTTGCCAGTTCTTGCGCAAAGATGTCGTATGGGATGTCGTTCACAGGTGAAAGCAGGCCGCGCTTGGTGATCTGCCCCGTTCCGATCATCTGAGCGCCGATACTGGCAGTATAGCCTACCGTGCGGCTCATGGATGTGAAGCCTGTTTCCAGGTCGCGCCGGTCAATGGACTGATAGATGACGCGCTGTTTCTTCCCATCCTTGATGCCGGCTACGTCGATCCGCACAACGACTATATCCCGCTCGTCAGCGCCATACTGGATTTGCGATTCTATAAGGGCTGTCAGGAACTCCTTGCGATTCAATGCCATGCCCCCCACCATCAGCGGCCCGTCGTCGAGAAAGCCGAGGTCAACCAACGTTTTCCAGAACGCGCAGTGACCCGGCCAGCGCAAAACATAGCGGCCCATATTGCGCAGCCCGGCGGGGTCAATCCCCAACAGATCGGCGTATTTGAGCGCGTCGCCGTTGGGAAAGGCTTCCAGTTTGCCCAGCCCTTCAATCTCGATTTCGTGGATGTGATCGGGGCTGAACATCTCCGTATCTTGGATCTCAACCACTTTCCCATCTCGAATCACGCGCCCGGCCCGGCGGTAAGAGATCAATACCCCTTCAAAGGTCCAGGTGACTTTGTATTTGAGCGGATTGTCGGCGGCCTCGAGTTCGGGGAATCCAGCCCCATAGCTTATGATCTCATCCACGCGCTCAAATCCGCGCACCGCTTCACCGAGCAATACCAGATCGATGCCAGGATCCATGCCGAATTCGGGCAGTATTGTCACCTCTTTTGCCCTGGCTTCGTCCGCTAACGCTTTCATCTCTGGCGTGGTATACGATGTGTTGACGAAGTGGCTGCCGTGCCTCACGGCCGCCGCCGCCGCCGCATTGTGGAAAACGCCCGGTAGCAGATCGATAACCACATCCGGCCTTGACGCCATCAGACGGTCGATGCTCTCCACGTTAGCCGCATCAACGTGTTCGCATTTTATCTTGGCCGCGTACTGCCTGTCATCGACATAAGCCTGCAGCCCATCGATATCCCAGTCTGCGGCGATGATTTCAGCCACATTTTCACTTTGTGCGAGATCGTGCAGGGCGGCTTTGCCCTGCATGCCCACACCCAGTAGCAGTATTTTCATCAGGAACCATCCTTTCGCTGGCTGCCTTGTGTAGTTCACATAATGTTGCAGGCATTATAAACCACATTAGATTTCTGTGATGCTCACGCCAATGCTCTGCACGCCCGTGGCGAAGCGCAAATAACGCAACTGAGGGTTTTAGAATAATGATAGCTGGTGTGCCGGCTGGACACCGTCGAGCAAGATATATGGAGCAGCTTTGCGGGCCATGACCCCCAGTTTGGTCAGCTGGCTCAGATCGCGTAATTTCGATTGTCTGCGGGCTTTAATAATCGTCTCTACGCCCTTTGGCCCAATCCCAGGGATGCGTAACAGCAAGTGGCGAGGGGCGGAGTTGATCTCAATCGGCTGCCCGGTCAGGTTGCGCTGCGCCCAGGCCAGTTTGGGGTCAACTTCCAGGAGCAGGTTTCCTTCTCCCTCGAAGGGCATTTCTTCCAACGTAAAACCGTAATCCCGGATCAAAAACGAAGCCTGATAGAGGCGGTTTTGTCGTTCCAAGGGGGTAGGAGATTTATTTTCCAGCGGCGTATCCGATATGGGGTTGAAGCGCGAGAAATAAGCTCTGGTCAGCCCCATCTGGCGGTGGAGTTTCTCGGTGGTGGAGAGCAGTTCCAGATCGCTCTCATCCGCACCGCCGACAACAAATTGAGTCACTGTGGAGGGCCAGGTGCCCTTCCAGGCTTTGTGCGGGGATTTTTCTTTGCGGATTTGTTCAGCCCAGTGCAAGGGCTTGAGCAATTCTTCAGTGAACTCTTTATGAGGGGCCAGTTGTTTCAATCGTTGGGTGTTAGGCGCTTCCAGGTTGACTGAGACTCGGTCAGCCAGCAGCATGGCCTGCTCGACCTGGGCTTTCTGCGCGCCGGGCATCACCTTCAAGTGCAGGTAGCCCTGGTAGGTGTGCTTGCGGCGCAGGATTTCTGCTGTTGCCAAGATTTGATCCTGGGTGTAGATGCCCCCGTTGATTACCCCCGAACTCAAGAAGATGCCCTCGACCATGCCGGCCTTGTGCATGTACATGAAGACCTTGGCAAACTCATCCGGCCTGAAAGTAGCGCGTCGGAAATCGCGCCCCTGCCGGAAGGGGCAGTAAAAACAATCCCGCTCGCAGACCGAGGTCAGCAGGGTTTTGAGCAGCGAGATGTGCTTTCCGTTGGGCAGGGTGGCGTGGCTGGTGTAGATCGAGTCTTCTTTGCGGCTCGATAATTTGGGACACTCATCACCGCCGGAAGGCTCCAAATGCATCTGGCTGGTGAGCAATTTCAAACGCTCTAACTCGCTCATATGTTCTAATTATAGCATAAAATGGAGATTGGAGATTGGATAGGCTCTTTGGGAATCTCTGGGGTTCGCTCAAAGTTGAATAGGGCAGGGGGGTATTACACTGTTAAAAAGTGACGAATCCACCCAGCAGGGTGATGGCGATAT
>JADHXE010000004.1 GCA_016783125.1 Anaerolineales bacterium | reverse complement strand
CCCACACCCCTTTTTTCGGGTTATCTCCTGACATGTTTTGCGCACACACGATATTAGATAACAATACCCAATATCCAATATCTAACAGCTAACTTCCAATGTCAAACTTCCAATCTCTAAAAACCTACGACCCCATCCGCCTCGAAGTATTCAAACATCGTTTCGCCGCCATCGCCGAAGAAATGGGCGCGGTGCTGCGCAAAGCCAGCTACTCACCCAATATCAAGGAGCGGCGCGATTATTCTTGCGCGCTCTTCGACGCCCAAGGCCGCATGATCGCCCAGGCCGCGCATATCCCTGTACATTTGGGCTCGATGCCGCTCTCAGTGGAAGCAGCCATCCGCAATTTTCCGAATATGCAAGCCGGGGATGTCATCGCCCTCAACGACCCCTTTCGCGGCGGCACCCACCTGCCGGATATCACCTTAGTCACCCCCGTATTCGTAGAGAATACCAACGTTTCAACATGCCAACATGCCAACGTGCCAACTTTATTTGGTTTCGTGGCCTCGCGCGCCCATCACGCCGATGTGGGCGGCATGACCCCCGGCTCGATGCCCGTGGCGCGCGAGATCTACCAGGAAGGCCTGATCATCCCGCCCATCAAACTGGTTGCGGCTGGAGAAACCAATCAGGCCGCCATGGATTTGCTGCTCGCCAACGTGCGCACCCCCGAAGAACGCCTCGGCGACCTGAGAGCACAGATCGGAGCTAACCGACGCGGGGCCCTGCGCCTGAGTGAGATGGTGGAGGCATACGGTCACGTTGAAGTCAATCGCTACATGGACGCCATGCTGGAATATACCGAACGCATGACCCGCCGCTTGCTGGAAAACTTACCCGACGGGGAATACTCATTTACCGACCATCTGGATAACGATGGCATAGGTGACCAGCCGGTACTCATCAAGGTGACGGTGATGATCGAAGGGGATCAGGCGCGCGTGGATTTCACTGGATCAGCGCAGCAGCAGAAAGGCAGCGTCAACGCGGTTTATGCGATTACATTGTCAGCCGTTTATTATGTCTTCCGCTGTTTGATCGGGTTGGACGTACCTAATAACGCGGGCTGCCTGGTCCCCATAGAGGTACTTGCCCCCGAGGGGACGGTGGTCAACGCCCTGCATCCAGCGCCGGTGGCTGGAGGAAACGTCGAGACTTCCCAGCGCATCGTTGATGTGCTCTTGGGGGCGCTGGCCAACGCCGCGCCGGAGCGAGTCCCCGCGGCCAGCCAGGGGACGATGAATAATGTCACTATCGGGGGGATCGACAGCCGAGAAGACAAGCCGCGTCCTTATGCTTATTATGAAACTATCGGTGGCGGTATGGGCGCCCTCTATGATCAGGATGGACCGTCAGCGATCCATTCGCATATGACCAACACACTCAACACCCCGGCTGAGGCCCTGGAGTACGCCTACCCCCTGCGAGTGCTGCGCTATGAAGTGCGCCGCGGTTCGGGCGGTGAAGGCCGGTATCGCGGGGGCGACGGAATCCGCCACGATATACAGGTGCTGGGGGAGGCTCAGGTCACTTTGCTGACAGAGCGTCGGGAACAGAACCCCTACGGGCTAAACGGGGGCCAACCCGGAATTCCAGGCGAGAACATCCTGATCCGGGGTGAGGAAGAAATCCCCCTCCCCGGGAAAGGCACAGTAGAACTGCAATCTGGCGATATCCTCAGCATCCGCACACCCGGCGGGGGCGGTTTCGGGGAAGAACAGAAAAAGCCCGGATCGATGTAGTTGTCCGGGCTTCATGCATCAGTGGGTCGATCAGCCAGACAATCGCAGGTGTTTCCAGGCATCCACCCAGGGCGTGCCCATGCGATGGCGCGGGGAAACTTGAATATCTCCCAAGGCTTGTCCCACCTGCGCCGCGACCTGGGCGATCTGCCCCCAATCTTCAGCCAGCACTGCCTCACGCATCTCTTCACCCAGGCGATCCGCCCAAATCCAATCCATGCGGAAGCGATCCGCTTTGACCCAATAATCGCGTTTCTCCCAGGCGGTTACGGTGGTTTCCACGGTATCGGTGATGGCTGCCAAAGAGAGCGCAATGAAAGCGGCCATATCACGGGTGCGCTCGTTCGGCTCTGGCTCTTTCATCATCTCGCGCAGCGCCAGGGCGACGGCGCGCTTCAGACGGTCACGTTCTTTTCCAGGTCTGTTTGGGTTGATAACTCTAGACAATATAAACTCCCATTGTTATGGATAATTTAAACACCAGGGAATTCTAAGTCTTTCTTTGTATATCGTCAAAGGGGAAACGGTTTGAAATCTAACCGAAATTATTCAGGGAATATATACTTCTTCACAATCAAAATCCCCTGCTTTATCACTCCCACCCCCACCATAACATATATCATATCCATCCCCTCCAACAGCAGAGTCTTTCTTATCGCCTCCCAAAATCACATCATCGCCATCTCCACCGACAAGGGTGTCGTTCTTATCACCCCCAAGAATACAATCATCACCAGCTAAGCCGTCAATGACGTCATTTTTGTCAGTTCCTAGAATCAAGTCGTTCCCAGAAGTAGGTGAATCTCCATTGCCGATATTCACGATATTGCTAAGGTTTATGATGTTACACTCATCGGGTTTTAGATCGTTAGCGGATACAGGAATGATATCCTCATCAAGGAATCCGCTTGGCACAATATTCACAGCGGCGAAAGCAGTAAAGACACCCAATAGTATTAGAAAAATTATCAACCAGAAACTTATCCGGAATAATCTTCGCTTAGTAAACATCGCTCTCATTATCACTATTTGTTAGAGGTAGAATCGACCCTTCAATTAACATAGGGGTCATTTCTTCTGCTGGCATCGGACGACCGGTGAGATACCCTTGCGCAGCATCTATTTGGTGCTCTCGCAGAAAGGCTAATTGATCTTGGGTTTCAACCCCCTCAGCGACAACATGTAATTCTAAACTCTGCGCCATTTTAACTACGGCACCAACTAAGCGAGTGTCATTTGGGTTCTTCAAAATTCGATGTACGAGTGTACGATCGATCTTCAAACTACTCACTGGCATTCGGGTCACCGAATCGACTTGATTAGAAGTGGACGCTGCAAAATTATCAATGGCCAAACGTACTCCCATTTTCTTCAAGCGCTGCAGATGTTTCAGAGCTAGTTCATCATGCATTATCGCATTAACGCGATTGATTTCTAATTGCAAATACTTTAAATCACAACCACAAACTTTTACCGTTTGAGAAAACCAATCAGGGAAATCCGGCTGCAAAAAACGTTGTGGAGATACATTAATTGAAATAATGACGGGTTGAATTTCTTCTTCCCATGTTTTCAACTGTTGACAAGCTTCTCTAATCACCCAATTATCCACTAATCCCATCAAGCCATTTTCCTCGGCGCGCGAGATAAACTCTGCGGGATAGATGAAGCCTTTCTCTGGATGATGCCATCGCAACAAGGCTTCCATACCTTCAATCTGCTGGGTATCGGTGGATACAATGGGTTGATAATAAAGTTCAAACTCGTGAAATTTTATGGCTTTGGCTAAGGCTTCTTCCAGAATAATAGAATCGGGGAGCGCAAGTTCTGAAGAACCAGACTCAAGCATATAAACATACATCATATCCCCATCTTGAACACAGTATTTATGGCTATCTTCATCAGCTTCATACAGGATCATAGCACCATAACGTTCTGCCATTTTGGCCAAATCTTTGAAGGAGTCAACAGCAATCGCTTGTCCATTAGTAGAAATACTTCCTGCTTGGACATCCACTAACACAGGATTGTATTGAACGCGAATTCTGGAAACATCACCGTTCTGCCAGGCTTTATATATGGGCCACCCTAACCAAACCAAACTTAACAATGACAAAACGAAAACACTAATAGAAATCCATCGGGCGGCCGGAATAGGGATGGATAATCCGAGGATATTGAGATAATTATGCGCCATGCGCTGCCCAGGGATAACTCCAGATTGAACCGATGTTAAATTATCTGAGGCTCCTCCATCAAAATCTCGGGGAATGCGCATTAAAAGTTCACCAACTTGAAAGTTTATCTTGGGGAAAAATGCATCTTCAAAGGGTCGACCAAGGATACTGCCCACTACATACACTTCGGGGTTGATTTGAAGATCATACCAACTATTGTGCGTGCCAGTTTTTTGCTCCATTTGTGCAATTAGATCGCCAATTAAGCACAAATCTAAATCCATCCCGGCAGAAAAACCTGGTCCCGTAAACTCGGTCAATGGTGCTAACCCTATCGTTCGGTTCCAGCCATTGGGGTCGCTGACTCGGGCGGTAATGCGATAATTTCCCAACAATTGGCTTGCTTCTACATCTTGAAGATATGCTGAACCTAATTGATAAGAATAGAATAATTGGACATCACAGGTTAGCTGCAGAAAGACTGGTTCCCCCGTTTGAATCTCATCCGTATCATACACATCTTGCGAATCGGCGGCCTGGTAAATCAGAATGCCGATATGCTGATAATCGATATTATCATCGGCTATCTTCTCGATAGGCCGGATGAATGCAAATACACCTAAAATCAATGCGCCTACTGCAAGAAATCCCATCACGATAATACCTTCAAGATTGCTGCTGATGGATTTATCCGATTCGGGTGGCGTATCTTTCTTTCTGTTCATTTGATTGCGCTTAGATTTCCGGCTTTGTTTTGCTTTCGAAGTCGTCGTGACTGTTGCCACCATCACAACAGTCAACAATGCTAGATTTATAGGCTTTCTGAGAAAATTTATCAATGTCCCAGCAAAGGGAATGTGAAGCCATAGTTTGCCAACAATATCATCTTCTTTAGGTTGGTGGAAATCTATCCACGAGTTATTATCTCCCTTGAGTGTAAAACTGTCTCCATCTTGAGAAATAATACGATGAAATACATGTCCAGATCCAGGGTGTCTATAAACAACAGCATCGCCTACCAAGTACTGGGATCGTTCTCTTACAAGCACCAAATCACCGAGATGGATTTTTGGCTCCATGCTGTTTCCTGAGATGATCACATAAGCTACCTGGCCTCCAGTTTGCATGGGAGCCAAAAGAATCCAACTTATCGCCAATGCCCCTACAAGGAGCAAAGAAACCGCAATACTTGTTTGAGACTTTCCGAACGCTTTTACCATCGAATTGAAAAGGGCGTGATCTTCAAAGACCACGCCCTGGGGTTAGACCATCTTCTTCTAGGAGACGATGTAATGAAGAGAAGATAGATGACCAATAACAAGATTTGAGCGGTTGATCAATGGTTCAGACCACCATCAGTGATCAATCTTTCATCTACGAATTTTTGATCCTGGTCAGGTTCTTACCTCGTTGATCAATCAGACGCCTAAGGGACAAATGTTGGATTCTGGTCAGATGCGAAAACCATCAGGGACTGTGCTGCGGAAACATTAACAGAGGTAGTACAAGTCCAGTTCACACCAGCTCCGGTGCAATCTATCCAATTGACCCCAGAATCAAGGGAAATCTGAACATCTGTCGCAGATTTATCCAGCGTCAGCCCGACTTCATCAACAGTGCTTGGGTTAGCCAAATCCACAGTATAAGAAACAGTAACAGCGTAGCCTGAAATTGTTCCAGTTCCTTCACCCAAGTTCATAGCAGTGCCGCCGTTCACAGTATTTGCTTCAGCAAAACCATAAGTGGCAGCTGCCAGAACCAGGGCAAAAACAAATAGCACCATAATTCGGGAACTTTTACTTTTGAGTAAAAACATGTAATGCCTCCTGATAAATAGAGTACTTTATAATAAGTTGATAATAATATCCACATTCTTATTTCGACAACATTGTAGCACCAGACGATCAATAATTGTGTTAGGCTTGGTTTGGTTCGGTTTGTAAAAGTTTGCACTATGGGGGAGTTGGAATAATCGCAAAATGGCAAACAATGACAAATGTGGCATGCTATTTTTATCAAGATACTTGACAAAGCCTAAAAAAGGATTATGATCATAATCGACCGACCAGTCAGTTTAGAATTGGAGCTATCATGTCCCCTCGCCCAGATGTCAGCGAAGAACGAAAAGATCAAATATTGGAGGCCGCTGCCGATGTCTTCGTAGAGAAAGGTCTCCAAAAATCCCGCATGGATGACATCGTCGAAAAATCCGGGCTCAGCAAAGGCACCCTCTATTGGTATTTCAAGAGCAAAGACGACATTTTCATCGGCATCTTCGAACGCATCTTCCTGAAAGAAGCAAGGGATTTAGAGCCATTAACTTCTTCGGATAAATCTTCTTCTGAGCGCATCTTTGAATACACCGAGCGTGTAATCCTTGATATTCTACGGTTGTTACGATTTGCTCCTATCGCATTTGAATTCCTCACGCTTGCATTTCGAACAAAATATTTCCAAAAATCCTTCAAGCGCTACCTGGCTGTTCATATGGATATCCTGATACCGATTATTCAACAGGGTGTTGACTCTGGTGAGTTCAGGAATATCGATGCTCCTGAAGCAGCCATCGCCATTGGCGCTATCTTCGAGGGAACCATGCTGCTGTGGGTTTACGATAACGATCTCGTTGACCCTGAGAGCCATGTCCGCTCCGGGGTTGAGTTCCTCGTTGCCGGTTTCAAACAGTAACCTGAAACATGTCCCGAACCGAAAAGTCGGAGACAAATGTGATTATCAATATTCCTCAGGAACTTCAAATCGACCCAAGTGTTGTTTGCCGGGAAATTGAAGATCTGATCCAGAACACATTGACTGATCTCAAACGAGATGGCGCGGTAATCGCATTAAGCGGAGGCCTTGATTCAGCTGTTACCGCCATGCTCACCATACGGGGCCTGGGAGCGGGTCAAGTTCACCTGCTCAATATGCCCGAGCGCGACAGCAAGCCTATCCACCGGAAACATGCCAAACAACTGGCCGAACACCTGGGGATCCAACTCACCACCCGGCGGATAACCCCTATCTTGAGCGCTGCTGGATCTTACAGATTATTGCCCCTCAGATTTGTACCAGGGCGAAAACTGCGCACAAAGCTGGTCGATTTCGCTAAATCAAAATTGCTTACCCATCAAGACAGCAATTTGCTCGCCCGTCGCTTACAACCAAAAGCGAATTCCTGGCTCGCTAAGGGAAACGCCTACGCCATCGCCAAGCACCGTCTCAGGATGGTGGTGATTTATCAATATGCCGAAGTTCGCAATCTCATGGTCGTGGGCGCGGCCAACCGCACAGAATGGCTCACGGGCACATATTCCAAATGGGGGGTCGATCACTGCGCCGACGTCATGCCCATAGTCCATCTCTACCGCAGCCAGCTCGAAAAGCTAGCAGTGTACCTTGAAGTGCCCGAGTTTATCCGACTCAAAGCGGCAGATCCAGATGTGATGCCAGGAGTCAATGATAAGGGAGCACTCCTGGGTGGTTTTTCAACAGCGGATCAGATTCTTTACGGCATCGATAGGCAAATCAATCCAAATGAGCTTCGGAAAGCTTACGGAGATAAGAACGTTGATCGACTTATAGAATTAGTTGATCTTTCTAAACACATGCGAGAATCCCCCTACCAGATCGCGTTTTCAACGACAGGAGTTAGCCATGGACAAGTATAATTGAGGTGCATTTCAAATGAGTTGGAGAGGTATTTCGTATTGTTTATCGGCGAATACGCAATACGTAATACGCTGCGAGTTGCTCAACTGAATTTAACCCAAGTAATTTACTGATTGGCGTCGCGCTTCCAGTTATTTTTACCAGAAAGTATTTTTAGCATTCAATGTCATCTTATCGAGGAAAGCCCGCACCCCCCTATTTCGGGGCAATCTTCCCTTCGGTGGTGGAACATGACAATGTCAGAGCTTTCACGAATTTCTTGACAAAACGCAAAATTGGATTATGATATTTATAACTGACTGGTCAGTCAGTTTAGAAACAGACAAGTTTTCTAGAAGGAGGCACAAATGGATATCCTTATTCTGATCGTTGCAATGATCCTGGTCGGCTTGATTATGGGCTGGGTTGCCGGATTGATTTGGAAGGACAACCGCCCCATCGGTGTGCAGGGCGACTATATTGTGGCTGTCATTTCCGCAATTGTTATTGGCCTGCTGGACTGGTATGTCATCCCGGCAATGGGCTTTAAAGACCCTTGGATCAAATATTTGGGCGTAGCTCTCGAGCCACCCCTAGGTGCGCTGGCCGTGCTGTGGATCATCCGCGCAGCAAAGAAACAGTAAACAGTGAGCAGTAATCAGTATTTAAAAACTGACTAGCGCTTACCAATAGCGATAAGTTGATGACTGCTATCATCGAAACCCAGGGTTTGACGCGCCTTTATAAGGACAATCGAGCTGTGGATGGGCTGGATTTGGACATCCAATCAGGTGAGCTTTTTGGCCTGGTTGGACCCGATGGTGCAGGAAAAACCACAACGCTGCGCTTATTAGCTGGATTGCTCTTCATTTCTGAAGGATCAGCAACTGTTGCGGAGTTTGATCTGGCAAGTCAGTCGGAAGCCATCAAACCCAATATCGGCTACATGGCCCAGCAATTCAGCCTGTACGCCGAACTATCCGTCTTGGAGAATCTGCTCTTCTTCGCCGATATCTATGATGTCAAGAAGGACAAACTTCAGGAGCGGGTTGACCGTCTGCTGACCTTCGCCGGGTTGACAGAGTTCAAAGACCGCCGCGCTGCGCACCTTTCTGGGGGGATGCAGAAAAAACTGGCCCTTTCTTGCACCCTGATCCATCAGCCCCCATTACTTCTTCTCGATGAACCCACCACCGGGGTTGATCCCGTCTCCCGGCGTGAGTTCTGGAATATCCTGACGGAGCTGCACATGGAGGGCACTACCATCATCGTCAGCACGCCCTACATGGATGAAGCAGACCGCTGTTCCAGGGTGGGGTTGATGTATGAAGGGAAACTCGTCATCTGCGATACCCCGAAGAATATCCGCGCCCAACTGAAGGGCGATCTCATTGAAGTCTTCCCTGATGACTGGCAAGCCGCGCATCAACTCGCCCAGACTCTCCCCGGGGTTCTAGAAGTACAGACCTACGGAGAAACCTTGCATTTATTCGTCGATGATGGCGCTAAACAACTCAAGGCCATCGAAAAATCCTTCAACAAAAATGGCATCTCTATCAGCAGTATCCGCGCAGCTCCAACCCGCATGGAAGAGGCATTCATTTCGCTCATCCGCCGCCTGGAAGACGAAACCTCGGCCAAATAACATTCGCCATTCATAATTCAAAATTCATCATTTGTTTTTCATAATTACCATGTCATTCCGCCACATCTGGGCCGTCACCCGCAAAGAATTGAACCATATCATCCGAGATCGCAGCACGCTGATCCTGGTTCTGCTCACGCCCACTGCGCTGCTCCTCTTGATGGCCTATGCCCTGACAGCCGATCTCAAAAATGTTCCCATCGCGGTGTTGGACTACGACCGTTCCGCCCTCTCGCGCAGCTTTGTTTCTCAGATCACTGCCGGCGGTGACCTGGAATTGTATGCCCAGGTGGATACCTTCGATGAACTCGAGGATCTCCTGATGCATGGAAAGGTCAAAGCTGCTCTGGTGATCGATCCTGCATTTTCGAGTGACCTTATGGCACTGAGAGGACTGCCTTTACAAATCATCATCGATGGCACGGAGCCTGAAAGTGGGGGCTTTGCCGTCGATCACATAGCCTGGCGCGCAGAAGAATTTGTCAACCGGGCGCTGGAGGATCAAATCCAGGCCATGGGATCGATGACATCTCTGCAGCCCATCGACTTGCGCGTGCGCACCTGGTACAACCCCAGCCTGAAACCGCGCGTGGATCTGATCCCGGGGTTGATCTCTATGGTTTTAGGATTCCCCGCCTTATCCGTGGCCCTGACATTAGCCCACGAAAGGGAACACGGCACTCTCGAACAACTGATGGCCACCCCAATCGGTCGCGCCGAACTCCTGCTCGGAAAAATGATCCCCTATGTTTTAGTCGGGTTGGTGAACGTGATCGTGATTCCGATCTTAGCGATGATCTGGTTCAAAATCCCCTTCAACGGGAATCCGATTCTATTCTTTTTTCTCTCGGCAATTTTTTTGTTTGCCATCCTCAGCATGGGCATCCTCATCGGCGTCTTTATGAAGACTCAGGCTGCTGCGCTGGCACTGTCTTTCTTGCTGATCTTTTTCCCCGGCTTCTTCCTGACCGGCATATTCTTCCCCATTGCCTCGATGCCTGAAATCATGCGCCTGGAAGCGCTCGGCCTGCCTGGCACACATTACGCTATCATCACCCGCGGCGTCTTCCTCACTGCCATCGGGTTAGACGTACTCTGGCCCTACGCCGTAATGTTGGTTTTATTGGGCTTTGCCTTTACGGGTGTGGCGGCGTTGTTTTTCCGAAAGAAATTAGGCTGATGTACACAAGTACACAAGGTAAACAAGTATACAGATCATGTCCCCTATTTACCTGTATACCATATTTACTTGTTTACCCAAGAGCATTACCATGCTAAGACGAATCATTGCAATTGCACAAAAAGAATTCATCCACCTGCGCAACGACTGGTGGATGCCAGCTTTCATGTTATTTGGCGGTGTGCTCGAGCTGCTGCTTGTCGGTTGGGCGACATCACGCCCCATCACCAACCTGCCCATCATGGTCTGGGATCAAGATCAAAGCGCTGCCAGCCGGGAGATTGTGACCACCTTGATCAATACCGACACATTCGTCATCGAGGATTACGTCAGCGACATGGATACAATCGAGGACGCCCTTGATCGAGGGGATATCAACGTCGCCGTGATCATCCCCCCTGATTATTCTGAAAAAATAGCCGATCCATCAGGGCAGCCGACACTACCCATCATCCTCAATGGTGCTGAAAGTATCCCTGCTCTGGCGGCTTTGCGAGCCATTGAAGGAGTCACGCGAGATTTAGGGGAACGGATCACCTTGCAACGCCTTGGCATGAGCCCGGACGAGTTCGAGAGTTTCATACCCAGCTTGCGGGTCTGGTTCAACGAAGCCCTCAATGAAGCCCTCTATACAACCCCAGCAGAGTTGGGCCTGATGCTGGAGTTCACCGTACTTCTTTTTGCCTCGCTATCTCTCTCCCGCGAAAAAGAATTGGGCACGCTGGAACAGCTTTTAGTCATGCCGTTCTCATCCCTGGAAATCATCATCGGCAAAGCCATTCCCGTCATCATTATCGGCTTTGTTGATTTTGTACTCATGCTCAGCATGGTCAATATCGCCTTTGATGTCCCTATTCGCGGCTCTCTACTACTATTACTAATCTTAGCTTTTGGATACTTACTTGTAGAGCTGGGGAAAGGCATGGTGATTTCCGTCATTTCCCGAACCCAACATCAGGCCTTTCTTTTGGTGATGCTGGTCGGCATGGTCGATTTCATGTTCACCGGATACGCTGCGCCGGTCGAGGGCATGCCCAAAGCTGCTCAGTTTTTCGCCAATATCGTGCCAGCCCATCATTGGTTGGAAATCGTGCGCGGTATTCTCTTAAAAGGCGCAGGATTAGATGTCCTTTGGCCGCATGTCCTGGCCCTTGCCATCCTGGGAACCATTATTGGCACATTCTCACTGCGCTATGTAAGGCGAGCATTGGATTGACATGAACGAACAGGCACCCGCCATCACAGCCCGTGGGCTTACAAAAAAGTTCGGCGACTTCACCGCTGTAAACCAGGTTGATTTCGATGTTCACCGCGGAGAGATATTTGGATTTTTGGGACCCAACGGTTCAGGGAAAACAACCACGATCCGCATGACCTTAGGGTTGCTTCAACCCACCGAGGGCTCCGTCTCCGTCCTGGGGATGAGCGTCCATAAAGAAACGGAAAAAATTCGCCCCCGGGTTGGTTATATGTCCCAACGCTTCAGCCTGTATAACGACCTGACTGTGCTTCAAAATCTGAATTTCTACGGAGCGGCCTACGGATTGAAGAATTCCCTGCTCGAGGAACGCATCCAAGATGCCCTGGTCATGGCAGGGCTGGAAGGCCGCGAGCAGACTAAAACCAAAGATCTCTCTGGCGGATGGCGTCAGCGTCTGGCATTAAGTGCAGCTATCTTGCACAGGCCAGATGTGCTCTTCTTAGACGAGCCCACCGCCGGGGTTGACCCGATCTCCCGGCGAGCTTTCTGGGACCTGCTATACATACTTGTCGCTGAAAAAATTACCGTCTTCGTCACCACCCACTACATGGATGAAGCCGAGCACTGCCACCGCCTGGCCTTTATCCAACGCGGAAAGATCATCGCCTACGGCTCACCAGCAGAGATCAAACGCGACATGATGAAAGGCCAGGTGCTGGAGATCGCCCCATCGGACGCGGCCAGGACAGTCAAAATACTCCGAGATACCCACCAGACAGGCAAGCTCCCCTTGGAAGAAGTGGAACTCTATGGCTCACTCGTTCACGTGGTTTCTCCCGATGTAGAAAAAACAAAAGCAGGCATTACCGCCGCGCTGAGCGAAGAAAAAATAACCATTGACCAAATGGAAATTATCGAACCATCCTTAGAAGATGTATTCATCGCCTGTATGCGCGAATAAGTAGCGGCATAAAAGTAAGTATTATCTGTTCCATCCTAAGTATTTGCTCGTTCCATCCGCTCTGCGGTGGAACGCAGGATCACCGCTCCGCGTTTCCGGCCATTACGTGCTAATAAGATGGGTGTGTTTCATTTCAGTTGAGCGCCTTGCAATGTATTACGTATTGCTTATTGCGTATTAGTCGATAAACAATACGTAATACGCAATACGAAATTCGTGAAACGATCTCCAACTCATTTGAAATGCACACTAATAAGATTGGAGTTCACAATGAAAACATATTATAAGATCATTCTGCTGACAATTCTCGTCCTGATGGTAGCCTTCACAACCGGATGCGAGTTGGCTCTAAGTTCCACTGAAGCTGAAGATAGCATTCAAGCATCAGGGACCGTCGAAGCTGTGGAAGTTATGATCGCCGCTGAAAAGGGAGGCCGAATCGCTGAAGTTTGGGCAAAAGAGGGCGACCGGGTTGAGGCTGGCAATCCCATGTTCAGGATCGAGGATAAGCTGCTGGAATCCCAGCTTCATCAGGCCGAATCCGCTGTAGCCGTGGCTCAGGCCCACTATGATCTCGTCGCTGCTGGCATCACCGCCGAAGAGAAACAAGCCGCCATAACCGGTGCCCGGCTGGGACTTGTCTCCGCTGAGCAGGCTCTAGATTCTCTCTATGAAGACCCTGAGATCGCCCTGGCTCAAACCCAACAAATTATCGCCGCCGCCCAGAAAGCCATTGAGGATGCCGAACGCAGATTACGCAACTATGCCAATACGGCATCACAGGCGGATATCGATCAGGCTTTCGCCAATATGATTCTCGCATTAGATGAACTCGAAGACAGACAAGAAGATTTCGAGGATTACGAGGATAAGCCAGAAGACAATGTCGAGCGGGCTGCTCACCTCAGTGTAATGGCACAGGCCCAAAAAGATTATGACGCAACGGTGCGCCTATACAACAGCCTGACGGGTTATGGAGATGAACTCGATATCGCCGTAGCCGAAGCTGATTTAGCCTTAGCACAAGCCCAACTGGCCTCCGCACAGAAGGATTACGCGATCCTTTTAGAAGGCCCTGACCCGGACGATGTGGTCATAGCAGAAGCGCAGGTTGCCTTCGCCGAGGCCCAACTGGCACTAGCCGAATCTGACCGTCCTACCGCAGAAGAATTGGGCGTTGCTCAGGCCCAGGTAGACTCGGCTGCTACCAACCTCGAAGCCGTCCAAGTGCTCATCGACAAATTAATTGTCATCACGCCTATTAGCGGCGTAGTGACTACCCGCAACGTGGAAACCGGCGAGCTGATCCAGCCCGGATTGGCGGCCATGACCATCAGCCAACTCGATGAGCTTACAGTGACAGTCTACATCCCCGAAAACCAATACGGGCAGATCAACCTCGGGGATACTGCCCAACTCAAGGTAGACTCCTTCCCCTTCAAAACCTTCGAAGCAGTTGTCACCCGTATCGCCGATCAAGCCGAGTACACTCCCCGCAACGTCCAAACCCAGGAAGAGCGCCAGACAACTGTCTATGCAGTAGAACTCTCGGTAAACGATCCTGAGGGCAAGCTCAAACCGGGTATGCCTACGGATGTGGTGTTCAGTGGACGGTGAACTGTGAACAGTTGAACGTATCTCTCTTTCGAGAGGGGGGTTAAAATTAATAAAGCCCAATATTTGGAAAAGCTCTTGAACACGGTTCCTTTGTATGACAAAAACCTTGGATCATCCTTCGCAGGAACCGTGTTCGTCCCCGCTTTTTTGAGAATATCCTTATGGGCTTCATCAGTGAGAGGAGGTAACCATGACAGTAGGTACTAGCTGCATTTTGTTACTGATTGGCAGCTACCTGTTTGGGTCGGTCTCCTCTGCGATTTTGATCACACGTTTGTGGACGGGGAAAGATATTCGAACATTGGGCAATCGTAACGCAGGGGCGGCCAATGTCGGGCGCAGCGTGGGGATTTTTCCCGCTGCTCTGGTAACCATTGTGGACTTTTCCAAGGGGGCCTTTCCTATCATGCTGGCCCGTTACTTAAATTTGGGTGATATCTGGGCTTTGGCTGGGGCTTCTGTTTCCACCCTCGGTCACAGTTACCCTCTCTATTTCCGTTTCCGTGGAGGTAAAGGGCTGGCCGTCTCTCTGGGAGCCTTGTTGGTGCTCACGCCACTGGAAACATTCCTCACTTTGCCAGTGCTGGGGTTGGTTTATCTGGTTATTACGGGAAGCGCTGTCACTGGCGCGCTAGTTTCTCTGGCTTTACTGATCTGCCTGAACCTGTGGCGCGGTCACTCGCTGGTTGTCGTGCTTGCCCCAGTGGTGTTGTTGTTCGTTATGGGGCTGTGTGGACTTCCTGAGGCTATCCCTGCCTGGCGCAAGCGTGATGATAAAGGCCGCCTGATCGTCAGTTGGCTGCACCCAAAAGATTCAAAAAGCAAAAATAATATCGCCATCGTCACTGATAGCGTAGCTTCCCTGCCGCTAGAGCTATGTCAGCGGGAAAATGTACATGTGGTACCGCTCACGCTAGTACTGCCCGACAGAACATATCGAGATGGAGTCGATATCAATACCCGGGAGTTCTATGGTTGGTTGCGCGAAAAAGATATCTCCCCCAAAACATCAGCGCCTTCCCCAGGCGAATATATTGACCTATATAGGCAATTGGCAAAGACAAACAACATAGCCCTGGTACTCACCCCTACCAAGGAACTCACCCAAGTTTGGGACTCCGCCCGGCTGGCAGGGGAACAAGCCCCAAAGAGCATAGATGTGCATGTTATCGACACAAGGGTGGCTGGCCCTGCTCAGGGTTTCGTCGTTCTTTCCGCGGCGCGTGCAAAATCAGCTGGATTGGACCCCGAAATGATCCTAAAAGCCATCCAAATCACCCAGGCCAATGTCGGATTGATTGGCGTTTTAGATTCGCTCAAATTCCTGGTCGAAGGGGGACGTGTGCAAGCGGCTCACCGTTGGATGCGATCCGCCTTGCATGTTTACCCATTGATCACTCTGACGCGGGGCCAGATCCGACTAGCGGGATTATCCCGCAGCAAGAAAAAAGCCGTCAAACGGATGCGCTACTGGCTTGAAGAGCATCTCCCCCCAGGCAAAGTCGCGCTGGCCTATTTCCACACTGACGCCCTCGACGAAGTTCAAGCACTGAGTAAGCGACTAGAAGAGATTCTAAAACCCACTGAGAGCTTCATTACTGAGCTGACTCCGGTGCTTGGCGCACATACCGGTCCCGGCATTGTCGGAGTGGCCTGGTGGATGTTTCCGAAACAGTCTTTCGAGAGATAATCCGCCTAACTACAGCGCCCATCTTGACGCCGCAACGCACACATGCCATAATAAATATGAACGCGTAACTGTTCAGCCATAGAGAGAAAGTTCATCTCTCCCTTAGCCTGAGTAGTTACATGAACGAAAATATAAGGAGCAAAATATGGCAGAGAAAAAGGAAACCCCAAAACGACCTTTTGAGAAGTGCATCCCCGAAGATACTCGCCAGCACATCAAAGCAACCCGCACCGAAATGCGCAAGAGCGTGGAAAGCTTATTCCCCCCTGAGTTCATAGCCCACCGTCACGCCGCCCGCAGGGAAATGCTCATGGCCGCCCGCAGCATGATCGATCACGCCCTGGAACGTATTGAAGAACACTAATCTCTGAATGTTATCGTCTCCTGGGCCTGGTTAGAAGAACCCACACCAGGGACAAGAACGCGCCCCCAAACAAGATCCCCGACGCACTATACCTATCCGCAAGGTAGAGCTGAACGCCGCCCATTAACAGCGCGGCGAAAATCAGCGCGCTGACCATGCGACGCATACCGGCCTCAACACGTCGCAAATGCCCTGTCAGTTCCGGCACGCGCACATCCAGCTTTCCCCGCTCAACTCTCTCCAACACTCGTTCCAGACGCTTTGGCAAGAAGATAGTGGTTTTCACCAGATCGATGGCCTCGTCCCGCCAGAATTCCCAACCACCCGTCACCTCCTCCGCCAGCAACTCCTGGGCAAAGGGCATAGTCGACTCCCAGAGATTGAACTGCGAATCCAAACCGGTACACATCCCTGAAAGGATCGCCAAACAACGACCCAGTAAGATCAAATCCTGAGGCACCTGGAAGGGCATATCATAAATCAATTCCCGGAACTCTTTGGCGAACTCGTGCATCTCGTCGAAACCGATATCGGCCAGCTCGCTCATGCTCTTGCCCCAAAATCGGTCGAAAGCCGCCGCTTCAGCCTGTTCGAGCAGTTCGAGGTCAGCATGGGGTAACAGCATCCCCATCAAAAGATAGGCCTGCACAACCCGTTTGGCATCCTGCGTTCCGATAGCAATCACCCCCTCCCGCAACCCGGCCCGCGTATTGGATGGGATGCGCCCCACCATCCCAAAATCGACAAAGGTCAGCCGCCAATCCGCCGCATCCCCATCTGGCGGAACTTCGACGAATAAATTCCCCGGATGCGGATCAGCGTGGAAAAACTCGTGATTGAAGATCTGCTCCAAATAGGTATCAAACAGACGCCTGGCCACCTGCGCCCTGTCAACACCAGCAACTGTGATGGCTTCGTAATCGGTGATCTTGATGGCATAGACATCTTCCAGGGTCAATACTCGCTGGGTGGTGTGGGGCCAAATCACCCGCGGCACACGCACATCAGGCCGGCCTTCGAAATTCGCGTAGAAAGTCTCAGCGTTGCGCCCCTCAGCCAGATAATCGATCTCCTCGTAAAGAATGCGAGCAAACTCATCCAGCAAAGCCGGCACATCAGCCCGGCGGCTGATCGGCCGGTAGCGTTTCAACCATTTGCCTACCGTACGCAAAGCGGCCAGGTCTGTGCGGATGATCTGTTCGATATTGGGACGCTGCACCTTGACGACCACTTCGACGATAGGCTCTTCCTGTTCATTATCGCCGGACGCACTGACGGGGGTTGGGGTGGTCTTCATAGAAGCGCGGTGGACTTGTCCCAAAGAGGCTGCCGCTAATGGTTCCTCCTCGAAGTGAGCGAATCGTTGGCTCAGAGGCGCGCCCAACTCAGCCTCCGCCAACCTGCGGATCTCATCGAAATCCTCTGCGGGGACTTCATCCTGTAATCCAGCCAACTCATCGGTGACCACCTGGGGCAACACATCCACCCTGGCCGACAGGAACTGCCCCATCTTGATCAACACGCCCCCCATCTGGATGGCCAGAGCCCGATAACTCTCAGCGATGCGTTTCAGGCGTTTCTCCCGTGTACGCCTCGACAGACGGCGAAAGCCAAACCGCCGCAGGATCACATCCCACCATAACAGGCTGAGGACAACCCGCGCAAAATAGAAAACAATTCGACGATAGCGTGTACGTAACATAGTAAGAATAATTCACCTCGATTCTTATAACCGAATCAGGGTTGAACAACCTCCTTTAGCAGGGGACGAAGCTCATTTGGGATCACAGTCACTTGTTCTTTGTCCAGGGTTCCCACAGCTAAAAAGCCATACATCTGCAAACAACCTGGAACCGTCTCTGGCTCATGCCACTGCCAGTAAGGAGATTCGTCGAAATCATCACCAAACCGCGCTGTAAATTCCCCCCACGGCCGCATCCCTTCCCCAGCCAGCACCCAGGCCAGGGCATCTCGCTCCTCTTGATTCAGATCTTCTGTTACGATCTCACCCAACCAATCTGGGTTACACATCGTTTCCACCAGTCTGGCAATCACATCAGCCTTGCGGCCTTTAGTGGACAAACCCCAGGCTTTCAAAGTTCTAGTCAATCGCTCTTTGCTCACTCTATTCAGGCATTCGGCCAGGTTCTCATTAGCATCAATAGGCTTTTTTAGCAATCGGAGTCGATAACGGTGCACATCCCTCAGCAAACGTTCCTTCCATAATTTGTCAATCTCATCCCATTTTAATTTGCCCTCTAATTCTTCCAAGACAGAATGCTCAGGCGCGAATTCTTTTATGCGGTCAATTGTCTTTCGAGCAGCGTCGAACTCATCTTTCGATAGCAACACACGAGTCTGAACTGCAAGGGCATTGACCATAATATCCCCTGAAATTTTCGGCGCACTCCATATACGACTTAAATACTCCCCTACCTCTTCATGCTTCCCTTGGGACACTGCCACATTTGCCAGGCTGATATACCCGAACAAATAATCAGGAGCCGCTTCCACGGCGCGGTGAAGCAACTTTTCTCCCTCCTCGCCTCTACCACTCTGAAGATAATAGGCGCCGAGGTTATGCAGCGCGATAGCACAATTCGGGTCGATCTCGACTGCCTTCTGCAGGTATCCAATCGCCAGTTCGATATCTCCTTCGCCTTCCTTACGCATCTCCTGACGGCTTTCTTCTATCAATTCCCAGGCTGCGTCGCTGCATTCGGGAGCCTCGGTTTCTTCTTCCATAACTTGCTCGAAAAGCTGAACCTCGGTCCACTCCTGGCGATCTACAACCCAGAACCGAACAACTTGCTCAGAATCGTACTGCCCAGCCTGAGATAATGTCTGGATGGCGCTCATGCGTCGTTCATCACTGCCAACCTGACTGGCGGCGAATCTTCTAATTTCATCATAGGCTCCGGGATGATCGAACGCCGCCAAAGCATCGAGAGCAAGATCATGAAAAATTTCTTCTTTCTCATTCCAGAGCATAACCTGAAAGGCTAAAGACAGAAAAGGATATCGCTTCACATAGCCGCTCATGTAATTCTCGAACTGTCCTTCTTTCTTCTTCTCGTCAACAGTCTCGAAAAAATCACCAGCTAAAGTAATCGACCAAAAATGCGTAAAGTGGAAATAAGGAAACCGCCCGGAAAGACTGGGGCCAACGGCAGATTCTTTCTTTCGTTCAGCCAGATTGACAGCCTCAACGCCTTCTACAGCGTATTCCTTTTGATAATAGTGCTCATCCAAAGCACGTTGGAACAATTTCCGGGCTTCCTTGAGATGGCCGGTATTTGCCGCGGCAGCCCCAAAGATATACCAATTCTCTGCATCCAATCCAACAAGCGGTTCCTTTTGCGCAAATCCAGCCAATTTCCAAAGAGTCTGGTCATCCTCCCAGAGGCCCAATGCCTCAATTGCCCTGAGCAAATGATCGCCTCCTTGCGGGGAGGCCAGCACCACCCGGCTCAACCGCCTGGCATACATTTCAGCCTTTTCACGCTGCCAGATACTTGCACAGAAGATTACCAGGCTGCTCAAAGCGAAAGCATTCTCAGCATCCAGGGATTGAACCACATGTTCTGCTACGGCGATGGCCTCTTCGATACGCCCCAAATAGAATAACGCCATAGATTGGTTATTGTGAGGCGGCACCCATTGTGGAACGCGTTTCAGTGCCTTTTTTGTTTCTCGCAAGACTGCTTGGAAATCACGCTTCTGGGAATATAACTGGGCACGCTCATGAGCCAAACCAACCTGCATGAGTGCTTCTACAGGCACACCAATATCCGCGGCAGCAGCAGAGATATTGGCCCGCGCCATGTTGACGATCTCTCGAGCTATTTTTTGGCCCACTTCATCTTCCTGATCTCTCTTGATGAATAATTCGGCGTTTGTCAGGGCATGGCGATGATAACCAACCGAAGCATACGCGCTGGCCAGGTACAGATGAACGGGAGGAAAATCCTTCATCCGCTTAGCTGCATCTTCCAAATCATCGATGGCGGAATAATAGTTGCTTTGCAATAAATTTGCCCACCCGCGCACATACAAATACTCCCCTTTAAGATGGTATTGAGGGGCAACCCGCTCCAATGTGGTCAGGGCTTTTCCTGCTTGATTTCTTTCCAAAAAATCATAAGCATTATTCAGCAAAGCATCGAAGTGGGCTTGCGTTTGGGTTACCACTTCTTTGGAAGCACTTTTTTTCTTTCTTCTTCTACGAGCCATTCTTTCTCCTAATAAAATGTAACTACTAATCTCCCCAAAAAAGGGGGTGCGCAGGGGGCTGCCGCTTTGCGCCTGCGCACACCCTTTTTTGGGATAACCTGTTCTATGGTTGAGCAATTACGCTCATATTTTTATGCCACCCAATCCCCACGCTGGATGGCTTCCGGATTGTCAAACCTGAAGGTATTATAAACCAGGCCACTCACCACCGGATGCGCCCGCGATGCCTGTTCCTCCGCGTGTGAGCGTTCATCCCATTGCCGGGCAACGAATAACTGTGAAATTCCAGCGTGGCCAAACACTGGCGCGTAGGTCTCGCTGATCTGTTCACTCAAGGAGGGTAGATTGTGCCAATCCAGATAATTTTGCAGATACCCATACCCCCTATGCATAGGCCACAGATCGTGCCACATAGAGGGACATACAGAAGAATTCTGATTGATGACCAGCTCATCGAGCAGTCCCCTGCCCACCCACTCGCGCCACCCCAGAGTGAGATTGCTCAGCGGCGGGCCGAGCACATCTCCGCGCGGCACGCCAAGGGCTAACCGCATTCCCAATGCCGCTGTCATCTCCCGCAGCTCGGATAGAAATAGCGTGAGATACTCCCCTCTCAAATCACGCCAAAGTTGGAGATCAAAATCCTCAGCGCAGATATCGCGCCCGTAGCGTTCTTGATATTCTTGGCGAATCGGCTCGTTGAACCCAAACTGGTCGGCAAAATCCGCCGGACGAGATTGGGAACGGGTGCACACGAACAGGCCATCCCACTCGCATCCCTCCAGCCAAACGCGGAAGCGCCTGCGGAAATGCTCCCGCACCTGAGGATAAGCCAGGCACAGCACCCCCCACTGACGGATCTCTCCTGAACGGTCAACCAGGGCATAGTTGGGATGTCTACGGCTGAAGTCGCTCTGCCAGGTGATGTGCTGGCCGTGCATGGCGTTGTGATAACTGATCGCACGCACTTCCGGCGGAGCTAACGGGAAGCCCTCATCAAAGATCGAAACGTAGAGATATGCCTTTAGCCCTTGTTGGTGAGCACATTCAGGGACAATATGCAGGAAATCCCAATCGATGTCTGAGCGGCTTTCGATGGTTTCGGGGTAGTCTGGGGCTTTGTGAAAACGGCCGGGAGTCATGGTGTGGGGCACACGCCAATGCAGTGAAGTCGCCCCCAATTCCTCGCGCCAGTGTTCCATGCGACGAGCAAGCGCTTCCGGAGTGTGCAGGCGTCCATCCCCCTCGCCAAAGACGAGATAGTCACCCCAGGAGACGCTGGCGATATTTCCAGTCATCGGTATTCAGTCATCAGTATTCAGTGAGCTACCTTGAGCAAAGTTCTGAACACAGTGAAGGGCGAAGTAAAAGGGTCACTCTTCGTCGAAGGGCGGGGTGTGATCTGAATCTGCCGTAATCTCTTCGAGTTCAGCCTTCTGATCCGCGGCGCGAACGCCATACCCGGCGACGAGAAGCGCGATCACATCAACGGCGACTTCATCGATGGGCCCCGGAATAGTGCCGCCCAACAGGGTATAAACTGCTGCAAGCAACAGCGGGATGATAATCCACTTAGGGGTAGACGCGTTTCTGCGCAGGGCAAAGAAATAGGTTATCAACGCCCCCGCAGATGTGACCGCGGCATCATCGATGGAGCCAGGCACATCCGGCAGGACAGTATATAACCCACTGAAGAGGAAGGGCAGGCTGGCCGTCATCCAGGTGAAATTCTCCACTGTCAGCAAGATCAAAGTGCCGCCAGCGAAAAGCACCACGAAGATGCCCCCCATCACCAGCAGAATGGTGAGCGCATCCCAGCGTCCCATGCCGTAGATAAGCCCCGTCATAGGCATAGTCAGGGACAAAAAGAAAATGAGAATGGCGAAGAGGGTTTTGATTTTATCAGTCATAATTCATTCCGTTTCACCTTCAGGAGCGGCATGGTCTTCGCCTATTTTGGCGGGTTCAAAGAGTGTCGAGGCCACTTCCTTGAGTTTTTCGACGGCTTGTTCGGAGAACATACCCACCAGTCCAGCTACACCAGCAAAGCCGAAGGCGCTGGTTGCATTCACTGAAGCTTCTGGGGAGAAGAGGCCTGCCCTCAAAACTAAGTAAAACATCAATCCCAGAGTCGATCCGCTGAAGGGCAGCAGGATATATTTCATTATCCAGCTTCTGACTAACATGCGGTTGCCGACATACCAGAAGAAGGACCGTAAGGCGTGCACCATGCTACCCAGCGCTCCAGACAGCAGCACGATCAAGATCAAGCGTACTTCGTCTGCCAGTTCGACTGCGCCTTCCGAAGGCCAGATACGCAGCAGACAATATAACAGCAGCAGCGTGAAGGCGACGAGATAAATCGAAAGAAGTACAATCCCAAAACCACGCACATATTTTGGTTCTGGTGTTGGATTGGCCAGCACCTCGGGGGGCTGAGCCTGCTTTTCAGGTTTAGCTCTCTTTGCCATGACTGTTCCTCCTTTAGAACATATCAGTTGGGTGTGTTTCAAATGAGTTGAGAAAGGTGTCCGTATTCCGTATTGCGTATTCCGTAATGCTTCCCAAATACACAATACGCTGTACGAAATACGCAGCGAGGCATTCAACCGAAATGAAACGCACCCATGGTTTCAATATTTAACTTTCACAATCCCAAACACTCATATAAGCGCCTCAAATCGACATGCTCTGTCAACAAGGCCTGGAACTGTTCTAGCTTGGCTGTCTGCCCGAGACGGGTCTTACCGAAGATGCGGTCGATGGACTCGATGGCCTCCATGGTGTTCTCCGGCACCATTAGCACAGGCACGCCCATCTGGTCAGCCTGCTTGATGATTAGCGGGCTGGGCTGAAGGTTGCCGGTCAGCACCAAACAAGTTGTGGAAGTCTCTAGCGCGGCCAACTGGATATCGGTGCGGTCGCCGCCGGTGATGACGGCTTTATTGCGCTGTTTGCGCATGCGGCTTAGGGCAGCTTCAGCGGTCATCGCCCCGATTGTCAGGTTCTCAATCAGCGCTTCGGTGGTTTTGGTCTCGGTGAGCACCTGAGCATCCAGTACTTCGAGCAGTTCTTCAACGGTCAATGCAGCCAGGCCGCGCACTTCTGGCAGCACGCCAAAGATGGCGATGCCTTGCTTCTCGAAATAGGGACGGGCAACTTCTTCGACGAACTCCATGGCATCAGCGGGGACGCGGTTGATGATCACGCCGCACATCGAATCACTCAAGCGGAAACGCGCTGCCAGGACATCGTCCATCAGCAGCACATCATCGCGGCATTTGACCACCACCAGCACCTGGCTGCCCAATTCGGCGGCTACCTGGGGGGTCGGCAAGCCCATCACATAGCCTTCTCGCAGGCTGCCGCCGCCTTCAAGCAGCAAGATATCCTGGTCGGCGCCGGCTGTCTCGGCGGCAGCACACACTCTGGGCATCAGGTCACCAGCACCGGCCCCCGTCAGATGATCCCGTAAAAGTTCAGAGGTCACCACAACAGGAGATAAATCCGCCGGGGCTACAGCCAATCCCAGGGCTTGTTTGACAAATGCTGCATCTTCATCAGCAATCTCCCCAGCCACACGCCAGGGCTGCAAACTGAGCGGCTTCAAGTAGCCGACTTTATAACCATTTTCAATCAGGCGCTTACCAAATGCCAGGCACAGCGCGGTCTTGCCAGAATAACGATCAACGGAAGTAATATATAAAGATTTCATAGGGTTCTCCTATTGGAGTATACAAGTATCAAAACAGGTTATCCACTTTGCAAACTTGCACACATGCCTACTTGCTTAGTACCAAACGCATATCAATAGCTATCGCACCCTGACCGCGAGGGTACGCGATCAAGGGATTGATATCCAACTCGGTGATTTCGGGGAAATCACTCACCAACTGACCAATGCGCAGCAGCGTATCGATGATAGCATCTTTATCGACAGGGGGCTGGCCGCGCACCCCGTCGAGCAGGGCATGGGCACGGATTTCGCCCAGCATATTCTCGGCGTCGCGCACGGTGAAGGGGGTCACCCGGAAAGTGACATCCTTGAGGGTTTCGACATAGATACCGCCCAACCCAAAGGTGACCAACGGACCAAATTGGGGATCGCGGTTCATACCCACGAGCACTTCCAACCCGCCCGGAGGCGCCATTTCTTGCACCTGACAACCCCATAAGCGAGCTTCAGGCAGGTAACGCTCAGCCCGGTAGGTCATCAACTCGAAGGCGTCGCGCACTTCTTCAGCGTTGCGCAACCCCACCTTGACCCCGCCAACATCGGTCTTGTGTAAGATATCCGGCGAAGCGATCTTGAGCACCACCGGGAAGCCGATCTCAGCCGCGATCTGGACGGCTTCATCGGGGTTGGCTGCCAGGCGAGAGTCGGGGGTCTTCAGCCCATAGGCCTCTAAGATAGCCCTGGCTTCAGCATCTCCGATGGTCAAACGGCCCTCGGAGCGCACTTGATCAAATAAGTCTTGTGCAGCGTCCTTGTCCACTTCGAAGCTGGCGTATTCCGACAAAGGCCGCTCCTTAATCTGCCGATAGCGAGACATAGACTTGAAAGCTCGCGCCGCCCGTTCGGGGAAGGGGTAATTGGGGACACCGTATCCGGCGAGAATGTCGATACCTTCAGCAATCATGGCCTCACCCATAAAGCAGGTCAGGACAGGTTTCTCGATATCTTTTGCCAACTCACCAATGTCTCGAGCAGTCTGTGCGATTTCCGTCATCGCCTGGGGAGTCAGCACCACCAGCAGGCCATCCACATTAGGGTCCTCGGCAACCTTATCTAAGGCGAACTGATAGCGGTCAGCCCGGGCATCACCGAGAACATCCACGGGGTTGGCAGCGCTGGCGGCGCCGGGAAGGAACTCTTCCAAAGCCAGCTTGGTTTCCAACTCGAAGCGCGCCAGGCTCATTCCGGCCCGCTCTAAGGCATCGGTAGCCAAAATCCCAGGGCCACCGGCGTTGGTGATGATCGCAATGCGGTCTCTCTGCAGCAGCGGTTGGTATCCTAAGGCCAAAGCGACATCGAAAAGCTCTTCCATAGACTCGGCGCGAATCACACCCGCTTGCCGAAAAGCAGCCTGATAGGCTTGCTCTGACCCGGCCAGCGAACCTGTATGAGAAGATACCGCTCGCGAGCCCGACTGCGTCACACCAGACTTGATTGCCACCACGGGCTTCTTGAGAGTCACATCACGTGCCGCCCGGATGAACTCTTCCCCGTTGGGCAACCCTTCGCTATACATCAGGATCACATTGGTGTTCGGGTCATCAACCCAGGCATCCAACAGATCGATCTCGCTGACATCGGCTTTATTACCCAGGCTGACAAATTTAGCCAACCCCAAACGTCCGGCCTGCGCCCAGTCTAGAATAGCCGTACCCAAAGCGCCCGACTGGGACATAAAAGCCATGGGTCCGCTGGGTGGGGTTCCAGCTGAAAAAGATGCATTGAGCGGCGTAAAGGTATCGATCACACCCAGGCAGTTGGGCCCGATCAGGCGGATGTCAAATTCTTTCGCGATGGACATCAAATCACGTTCGCGCTCCAGGCCTTCCATACCGGCCTCACGGAAACCAGCGCTGATCACAATCGCCGCGGGAATACCCTTCTGGCCGCAGATACGCAGCGCATCGGGCACATACGGATATGGGATCACGAGAACCGCCAAATCGATGGGGTCTGGCACATCCAGGACAGAACCATAAGCTGGCAAGCCTAAAATTTCATCGGCTCTCGGGTTGATGGGGTAGACCGTGCCTTTCTGCACATAGCCCCCCTCCACCAGGTTGCGCAGCACAGCGTAGCCCAGCTTGGCCGGGTCTCGCGAGGCGCCAATCACCGCCACAGATGACGGCTCGAAGAATGGTTTCAGCATTTATATTTCCTCTAAGGGAATTCCAAAAAAGATTGTCCCAAAATTCGTATTTCGTAGTGCGTATTTCGTAAAGACTCCCCTTGCCGCAGGCATGCAAAGCAACGCAATACGAACTACGCAATACGTGTTGGGATGATTAAAATCTTGGAACTCCCTGAATATTCTCCAAATATCCGCATATTATAGCTTACAAAGGATTTCCCTATTTATGAAGATTTTCATGAATGATACCTGACATATGTAAGCCCGTTTATAAACCCTTCCATCCTTTCGAAATGAGATCCCTTCCAATAAATTTGGTCACATGCTTCGCAGATGCGGAACTCTTCGTAATAAAGCTTAGTTTTTGGCTCTAATCGATCATAAACCTCGGCCTTGGGTACAGGTTTCAACAATCCATTACAGCGCGCGCAACGAGAGAAAGGTTTCGCCAGACCAGTCAGATCAAAACGCCCTAAGATTTCCTTCACCTGTTGTTTGGGATTCTTGGCCCTGACGCAATAACCGTGGGTCACCTGGCTCCGCTTTAGCAAGCCGCGGTCGCGGGTCAAAAGGATACGCCGATCGCTGCTTGAAATCTCTGCTAGCTCATGATCATCAAAATCGTTGCGATAGATCGTGTCAAAGCCCAGCAGACGCAAATATGTGGTCAACTTACCCAGATGGCAATCCAAGACGAAGCGCGGCTCGCGCAGCGGTTCTGGCCTGACCTGTGATACCGCTTTGATATCCATGCTCTCGAACATGGGATAAACGCTGACCCAATCCCCTTCTCGCACCTGATAATCGAACCCCACCGAATCCCCATTGACCAGGATCAAATCCACCTCGGTGTGGGGAACACTCAGCGTTTCGATCAGATGCTTGACCGTCTCGTGCCCATCGAAAGCATGCGCAAAATCCGCCCGCTGGCGCTCGCGGGGCAAAAAATCATTCAACTCGGCGTAGAAACGAAAAGTAGCTTGCGGCATAAAACAAAATGGATTTACCCAAAAAAAGGGTGTGCGCAGGGGGTGCCCCCTGCGCACACCCTTTTTTTGGGAGCTTCCCTATCTGTGGCTAGCTCTTTGGAAGAACTTCAATCATCCCAGGCTCACCAGGCTGGCCATCGATCTTTATCTCAACTGGTAGAAAAGCCCGGATGACTTCGGCATTGGTCAGTAAATGCTGCGTCACTTTGGATGTACGCAATGTTGATTGCCCATCTGCAAAAGCCAGGGGCAGCAAGAGCTGATCGGCCAGATATTGATCGATAGCGCCGTCGCGGGCCATAAATTCTTCAACGGCATCGGTGACTTCGTCCGCGACCACCTCGGCGCGCTTGCCGGGCGCGCCGAGTGCAAAATAGCAGCATCGACTGTGCTCGAACTCGGCCAGCAGTAACATCAGCGTTCCCTTGAAACGCGCCGGGAACTGTACAATGCGGATGTCGTTGAGCGGATACTTGCTCCCCAGGCGGCTGACAACCCGTTGGCGCTGACGTTTGGCGATATCGCCGGGCAAATTAGCGGTCGCCGAGATGCCCCGGATTTGGCGCAGATTGCCTCGTTCAGTGAGTGTCAAAGCCTTCAACGACTTGGAGGGTTGGATATTGGCCCGGATGCGCCCCCCACCTTGAGGGTAGAAACCAGCCTGATCCATAATCAATTCCGCCTCGATGCCCATCTGTCGCAAATAAGGCAACCAGAGCAAATCCAAGTAATGAAAGCAAGGACTCCAAGATACGTGGGTGCCACCGGTTATCGTCACCGTAGAGGCTCGCTCAGCCTGGGTCAGGGGCAGGAAAATTGTTTGCAGCACCAGGGAGGTCGAGCCAGCTGTGCCGATGTCAAAGTGAAATTTGCCCGCGGTTAGCTCGTTGGGCTGGAAAACCAACCCAGTGGACCCCATCCTTGCCCCCTCCACCGAGGCGCTGCTGATCGCCGCGGCTGCCTGCACGGCTTTGAGATGCTGCGCTCGCAACCCGGGTTTCTTGCGCCTGGCGCGGATATTGAAGATTCGCATCGCCTGCCCCGTCATCACCGACAAGGTCAACGAACTGCGCAAAACCTGCCCCCCACCCTCACCTTTAGAGCCATCTATTTGGATCATATCTATAACTCGCAACGGGCATAGAGTAACATGTTTTGTACACGGATTCACACGGATTTTACGGATAAAGCGAAATAATAAAGGGAAAAATCCGTGCACTATTTTTATTTCTAACCGTGTTCAGTATAACCACTAAGAACACTAAGGATGATCAAAAGTATTCACCACAAAGACACAAAGTTCTTTTACGCTATTTTCTTAGTGACTTTGTGCCGTGGTGGTAAATATTCGTTCAAGTAGTCCGGAGCGCAAAGATCGAAAAAAAGTTGTCGATATTGATGCAGTAAGCGCCTAATACAAATCAGGGCGGCGGTCCTTGAATACGGGGATAAAGCGGCGGGCTTTGTCGGCTGCGCGCAAATCGATCTCGGCAGTCAGTAACGCTTCACTGTCATCCCCCTCGACCAACGGGATGCCCCACGGATCGACCACCATGCTGCGACCACCCAGCTTGACATCCAGGCTCTCCCCAACCTTGTTGACCGCGGCGATAAAGGTCTGGTTTTCGATGGCGCGGGCCATGAGTAACTTCGTCCAGTGGGCGATGCGGCGCTCTGGCCACTCGGCCGCGATCAACACCAGCCTGGCTCCGCTCTTGGCGTAGGGAACGAACATCTCTGGAAAACGCAGATCGTAACAAATCGCTAATCCCGTCGGACCCCAAGGTGTTTCGATCAAACCCAATTCATCCCCAGCGCCGAGCCATTTCTCTTCTTCAAGTAAACGAAAGCGGTGGATCTTGCGGTATGCCCCCCAACGCGACCCATCCGGCCCGTAGAGTACGAAGGTGTTGTAGGCTTTGCCGTCGCCTTCTTCGAGAAGCGAACAGCCCACCGCGATTTCGTGCTGATGGGCCAGATCAGCTACTCGAGGGAATAAGCCATCATTCAACGGTGCGGCATAACGCGGCCAATTCGACAGATCATAACCGCTGGCCCACAACTCGGGCAGCAACACCAGATCAGAGCCGTGACATGCAGCTTTGGCAATCCAATCAGCGGCGCGGTCGAAGTTGGCTTCCACCTCACCAAACTCAAAGGCCATCTGGGCTAATGAAATCTGAAGTTTCATTTTTTTACCACGAAGAGCACAAAGAGCATTTATTTTTTCTCTAATCTCTTTGTGTCCCTTCGTGCACTTCATGGTTTATCCTTATACAATTGGCCGCTCGGGGTCGGTGATCCAGTGGCTCCAGGAACCAGCGTACAGGCGCGGCATGCCCAAACCTGTATGCGCTACTGCCAGGACGTTGTGAGCAGCAGTGACACCCGATCCACAATAGAAGATCGCCCTTTCAGGCAGGGTGTCCCCTAAAATGACATGGAACCTGCCTTCGAGGAATTCCTTCAGAGCGAAATTACCTTCGACATCCAGGTTTCTCTCAAAATGGTACGAGATTGCTCCGGGGATATGACCAGCCACCGGGTCGATGAGTTCTTCATCTCCGCGGTAGCGTTCAGGCGCGCGCGAGTCGATCAGTTTATAGGCCGGGTCGCCAAAGTATTTCAGAATATCTCCGGCTGAAGCCACCAACTCATGGCGGGGGGTTGGCTCGAACTGGCGGGGGGTTGGCGAGGGGCCATCTGCGTTGGCGGGATGACCTTCGCGCTGCCAGCGCGGCCAACCGCCATCCAGCACTGCCACGTTGTCGTGCCCGACCCATTTCAGCATCCACCACAGACGCGCGGCGATGGCGCCACCGCGGTCGTCGTAGGCGACAACCTGCACACCTGAGGAGACTCCCCAGGAACCGAGTTTAGCTGCGAAGCCGTCCACGGAGGGCAGAGGGTGGCGTCCGGTCACGCCGGGCACCACAGGCCCAGAGAGATCCTCATCCACATGGGCATAGACCGCGCCAGGGATGTGGGAATCATGATAATCGCGGCGACCCTTTTCGGTATCGTCCAGCCAAAAGCGGCAATCGACGATCACCCAATCAGGGTCATCCATATGCGGGAGGAGGTCAGCGGGGGAAATCAATGTCTCGTAGCTCATATTGAGATTCTATCACGAGCTATGGCTTATAATGAGCTTGAATGTATCAATGAGGAAAGCAGGAACTAAGGAATAACTTATCGATGCAGACCAAAGCTCCCAATCCCATCTCACTCCTGGACAAAGCAGACACTCTCCCGATCATCGCGGCATATTTCGAGATCAGCCACTTGAAGCAGCTCTATCGTCAGGGATGGCTGAGGCGCGGCATTCCAACTGAGCGCTGCGAGAGCGTCGCTGAACACAGCTTCGGGGTGGCGGTTTTGGCTTTCCTGCTCGCCGAAACCTACTTCCCCGATTTAGACCATCTCAAGGTGCTGCGCATGGCCTTGATCCATGACTTTGGCGAGATCTATGCCGGGGATTTCACGCCCGGAGACAATATCCCGCCCGAGGAAAAGAATCAACTCGAAAGGGAGTCCGCACAACATGTTTTCGGCAAATTACCCCAAGGGGCGCAATATATCCAGCTTTGGGAAGAATTTGAATCCGGTAAATCCCCAGAAGCGCAGTTCATCCAACAGGTCGATAAATTAGAGATGGTGCTGCAAGCCAGCGTTTACGAGCACCAGGGTTGGGGCGGCCTGGATGAGTTTTTTTGCGCTAAAGAAAAGATATCATTACCAGAGCTACAACACCTGTTAGAGAGCTTGGTAAGACAGTAAAATAGTAACTGCTCAGACATAGAACGGGTTATCCGAAAAAATGGTGTACGCAGGGAGCTTCCTAATCCAATTTCATTCAAAGGATAAAACCATGATTGAAGTCGCCATTATGATCGAAGGACAAAACGGCCTGACCTGGCCGCGCTGGCAGCGTCTGGCAAAAGCGGTCGATGATTTAGGTTTCGCGGGTCTGTATCGCTCCGACCACTACACCAATGCCAGCCCGCCGGATAAAGAGTCGCTGGAACTGTGGACATCCCTGACCTGGTTAGCCAGTCACACCGAGCGGATCGAATTTGGCCCCATGGTCACGCCGCTCTCTTTTCGTGATCCCGCCATGACGGCGCGCATGGCCGCCGCGGTGGACGATCTTTCTGGGGGACGGCTGATCCTGGGCCTTGGGGCGGGATGGCAAGAACGAGAGCATACTAACTATGGTTGGGACTTGCTCGATGTGCCCGGACGATTCGCCCGCTTCGAAGAGGGGTTGGAGATCATCATCCGCTTACTGGGCAGTGACACGCCATCAGATTTCGCTGGAGAGTATTACAGCATCCAGGAAGGTATTTTGCTGCCGCGCCCACAACGACCCGGCGGCCCGCCTATCTTGATCGGCGGCAACGGCCCCAAGCGGACTCTGCCCTTAGTGACCCGCTATGCCTCGGAGTGGAATTCGATCTATCTCCCTGTTGAGAAGTTCAATGAACTCAACGCCCAATTGGACGAGCTGTTAGCCGAGGGTGGCCGCCAACCCTCTGAAGTGCGCCGCTCGATGATGACGGGCTGCGAATTCGGCGTGAATAATGCCGAAGTCAAAAAGAAGGTCAAGGCGCGCACCAAAGGCAAGCTCTCCCCCAAAGAACTGCATGGGCGCGGTCTGATGGTCGGCACGGCAAACGAAATCGTCGAACAGCTTGGCGAGCTAGCTGAGGCTGGCTTACAGCGCGTCATGCTGCAATGGCTTGATCTGGATGACGTGGATGGTTTGGAGGCCCTGGCCAAGGGTGTGCTGCCGCAGTAAGATGACCGCAGTATGGGACACGGATGAACACGGATTCCACGGATAAAGAAAAAATCTGTAATGGTCAACATGATCTTGAACAGTCCTGTCATTCTGAGCGTAGCGAAGAATCCCTACGGCGCGCAATGAATTCGAACCCGCATAGACAAAAATTAACGCGCTCATCAGGGATTCTTCGTCGCTACACTCCTCAGAATGACACAGCAAAGCGTTCAACATCATCCTGACCACTACAGATAAAAACAAAAAAATCCGTCTGAATCCGTTTCATCCGTGTACAAATGCTTTGTTTGCGGTAAAAGGCAGCGCGATGAATTGAATAATTATACGGTGCGCGTGGGATAATCTTCTTGACAACAGAACTCTCCTTTGTTAGCATTGCGCCTGGTTGTAGCGGCGTAGTAACACAATTGAATATTGGAGAGCTAGCGGCTGAGCCCCAAAGTATCGGGGCAACGAGGTGGAGGTTCCTCCCTGCGAAGGGAGCGCTAACCCCGGCGTCCTGACGGATGCTGGGGGAAAATCGAAATGATCAGCGGATGCCTCTGAAGTCCCGCCATGGGCTTCGCTTCTCCCTTCCAAGCAAGTTGGCGGCCGAAAACCATCCGGTAACAGATGATACAAGGCCCCAACGGTGGCACAGGTAGTGCATGCATTACTTGTACATATGGAAGGGGCTTGCCATAGCCAAACATTGAACGAATAGGCACGCCCTGGCGTGCCTTATTATTTTAAGACTTCGGAAGGAAGCGTTATGGCGCATATTTCCCAAATCAATATATCCAACGGGGGTGTTCCAAAGCATCCCATAACCGAGGCGATGGTCACGCTGCTTCGCATTGAAGGCGACCGCCAGAGTGACACCAAACATCATGGGGGTTCCGAGAGGGCCTTATGCATCTATTCCTTTGAACACATCCTGGTGCTGCAAGCTGAAGGAAATCCAATTTTCCCCGGCGCGCTGGGCGAGAATATCACCATCACAGGCTTAGATTGGCCAGCCCTCGCTCCCGGCGATCAATTTCGCCTGGGGGGGGTGAGATGATCATCGAGCTTACCAGTCACACAACCCCCTGCACTAATATCCAACCCTGCTTTCAGGACGGCGATTACAGCCGCATTTCCCAAAAAGCACATCCGGGCTGGTCGCGCCTCAATACACGCATTCTGCAACCCGGATATATCCAAATCGGCGATAAAGTCACGATTATCAAGGAGTCGTCGGATGACTAATGCAGAACGTCAGAAGAAAATCGAATCATACGGCCAGGCCTTTGATTTGCTCGATGCGGCGCTGAAACGCTTCCCGATAAAATCCTGGCACTACCGCCCAGCGACTGACCGTTGGACAATCCACGAAATCATCATCCACATCACCGACAACGAAGCCAACAGTTATATTCGCTGCCGGCGATTTATTGCCGAACCCGGTGAGGCCATAATGGCATACGATGAAAATCAATGGACCAAAGTACTCAACTACGCTGAGCAAAGCACGGAGACATCTCTTGAGTTATTCCGCTGGCTGCGACTGGCCAGCTACGAACTGATCCAGAACTTACCGGAAGAAGTTTGGAGCCATGAGGTCTATCATCCTGAAAACGGCTCCATGACGATGGACGACTGGCTCGACACCTACAAGAGCCATGTGCGCGACCATATCGCTCAAATGGAAGAAAACTATGCCGACAAATAACAGTTACCAGCGTTACCATATCGATACCAAACCATCCCCGGATTTCGTTCTGTGGCCGAACCGTTTCGTAGTCAATGTGAACCGCTTCCAACTGGCCAAGCTGTTGATCACTGAGATCATCCATCAGCGCGGCGATATGAAAGCTGTCACCAGCCGGCCATGCATGTATGGAACATTCTCCGGTCCCATCGGCGGGTTCGCCCCGCGGCCGCAGCACTGCGTGGGCTGTCTGCGCTGCACGACGCAGCACCCTGAAGCCGTACGAATTCTGCGCAACCCTGATCGTGAACGTTTGGGCGATTCCTACTTCACATCCAACTACGTCGGCGCAGTGGCTTACGAAGCAGAAACCGGCAGTATCCCTGTTAAAGGGGCTGGCTACCGCGGTAAATTCGGCGGGGCAGGCTGGGATGGTATGTGGACAGATATGTCCGAAATTGTGCGCCCAACGCGCGATGGCATCCACGGGCGGGAGTTCATCTCCACCGTGGTAGACATCGGCGAAAAACCCAGTTATCTGGTCTTCGACGAAGATGGAGGATTAGCCAGCGCGCAACCACGCACCCTATCGATCCCTGTGCCCTTCATCTATGACGCGCCACCCAAATCAGCTGAATCTGAAACCTTGTACGAAATCCTGGCGAGCGCGGCTGAGGAAACACAAACTTTGGCAGTTATACCGGTCGCAAGTTGCAGGTTCCAAGTCACAAGCGTTGTGCCATTTATAAAACTGGGAGAAGAGAGCCAACTCGAGAACTTGGGGTTCACACCCAAAATGATCGAAATCGACGACGCCCAATCTCCAACCCCCAACATCCAATCTCTAATATCTAATCTCCAATCTCAATTCCCCGACACCATCATCGCCCTGCGCCTGGAGTATCCCGAAGCAGATACCCTGCTCGAATTCTACGAAAACGGCGTGCGCGTCTTCCACTTGATCGCAGATTTTCACGGCCGCGGAAATGACGGTACTCCTGTGATGGATCTTATCCGCCAGGCGCATATGACCTTTGTCGAGGCGGGTGTGCGCGATGAGGTCACCTTGATCGGCAGCGGAGGCATTATCGCCGCGGAGCACGTGCCCAAAGCGATCATCACCGGCCTGGATCTTGTGGCACTGGATACACCCCTCCTGACGGCCTTACAAACCCAATTCGAGGGCGACTGCGCTGACCGGGAAGCCAGCCAATTCAACATGCCCGCAAACATCCCTCTGGATTGGGGCGTCCAACGCTTGAAGAACCTGACCGCCACCTGGCGCGATCAACTTCTGGAAATCCTGGGAGCGATGGGGCTGCGCGAGGTGCGCCGTCTGCGCGGGGAAATGGGGCGCGCCATGTTCCAGGTCGATCTGGAGCGCGAGGCTTTCGCGGAGATCGAGGGATACTGATAAAACCGCCAAGACGCAAAGGCCGCGAAGGAAGATTGGAGAAACGCGAAGTCATTTGAAATAAGTAAAACCTGTATCTTCACCTATAAATTCTTAGCGATCTTCGCGTCTTAGCGGTGAATTATTCTCAATATGTTCAAGATTTGCTTGCAAGGAACTTAGTATGCCTGAAGAAACGACAGTACATTTACCGGCCATCGAAAAGCATATCGAACACTTACACCAGGGCTTCGATTATTGGCCTACCCTCGAAAACGGCACCCCGCCAGCCATGGGCGATTATCGTTGGCCGGCTGAAATGATCTTATCGACCTGGTATCAGGCCGGCACCAGAGAACCCCCAGATAACGAGTTAGAGTACCGCACTGGAGACTCGGGCGGCGGCTTCGATAAACTCGATTTCAAATTCCTACCCAAAGAGCAGCAACTTCCACCTGAAACCGATATCGATCTCGCTATCCCGCTCAACCGGCGCGGCGGCCACGGGCCCGCCTCCGGCGTCGATAGGGAGATCGAAATCTCGCTCCCCTGGTACGGCGGCGGGATGTCCTTCGGATCGGTCAGCGAGCAAGTCATGCTGGCGCGGGCCATGACCGCCAAGGAATGGGGCACGTTCACATCGACAGGCGAAGGTGGTTTTCCGGATTCTTTGGTGAAATATAAGGATCACATTATTACCCAAATTGCCACGGGGATGTTTGGCGTGAGCGAAGAAACCATCCAACACGCTCCGATTATTGAGTTCAAGTATGCCCAAGGAGCCAAGCCCGGGTTGGGCGGCCACTTACTGGGTGATAAAACCACCGTCACTGTGGCCAAGATGCGCGAGAGCGTGCCCTGGGTGAGCCTGTTCTCGCCCTTCCCATTCCACTCAGTCTATTCGGTGGAGGATCACCGCAAGCATGTCGATTGGGTCAAAACCATCAACCCCGAGGCCCTGGTTTCTGTTAAAGTCTCCACCCCCACTGATGTGGATATGGTCGCTGTAGGCAGCTATTATGCAGGGGCTCACATCGTCCACCTGGATGGTTCATACGGCGGCACCGGCGCGGCCCCTGAGATCGCCAAGAAAAATATCGCCATGCCAATTGAGTTCGCCATCCCCAAAGTGCACAAATACCTGCTGGGCGAAAATATCCGCGACGAGATCACGGTGATGGCTTCAGGCGGTGTACGCACAGTCTACGATATCGCCAAAGCTATCGCCCTGGGCGCGGACGGTGTCGTCCTGGGTACGGCAGAATTGATCGCCATGGGCTGCACGCGCTGCTCTAACTGCGAGCGCGGCCGCGGCTGCCCCTTTGGTTTGACCACCACCGATCCCGAGCTTTCCCTGCTGATCAAGCCCGAGTGGGGTGCTCAACGAATCAGCAACCTGAACGCTTCCTACGCCAAACAGCTGCGCGACATCCTGCGCCGGCTGGGCTTGAAAAACATCCGCGACCTGCGCGGCCGTACCGATCTTTTAATTTACAAAAGATGATTTATGAGGAAAGCAGGAATGCAGGAAAAAAGAATCCCTTCCTGCATTCCTGTCTTCCTAATTTAAAGTGAACTATGACTCAAATCACTATTGAAAACATACTCAATTCTCGCAAAGGGCTGAAACCCAAGTTTGTCATTAACCGCGAGCAGGCTGCAGAGGGCGGCTGCGGGGTGATTGGCATCGCCTGCTCGGAGCAGATCGCCGGGCGGCATTTGCTGCAAGCCCTGACCCAGATGCGCAACCGCGGCAACGGCAAAGGGGGCGGGATCGCCGCCGTGGGCCTGGTTCCGGAAGAGTTCGGGGTCAGCAAGCAGGTTATGGATGAAGATTATCTGCTGGTGGTGGCTTACCTGGACCCCGCCTCCCGGGCTGAGGTGGAGGGTACCCACATTCATCCTACCTTTGAGATTGACTATGCTCGGGAGCAGCCCAAAATTGCGGATTACAGTTCCCTGGAGGGGCTGGACGTGCCGCCCCCGGAGGTGATCCAGTACTTTGTGAGGGTCAAAGCCGAGGTGGTGGATTCCTTCCGCCGCGAGCATGGTATGTCAGACTCAACTCAACGAGAAGTTGAAGATGAAATCGTTTATCAAAACACTTATCGTCTGAACACCACATATTATGCTTCTACCGGCGAGACACGCGCTTTCGTGCTCTCGCATGGTAAGAACCTGCTGGTGCTCAAGATGGTCGGTTATGGTGACGACGTGGTGCGCTACTACCAACTCGAAGATATCCATGCCCATGTGTGGATCGGGCATCACCGCTACCCCACCAAGGGACGAGTGTGGCATCCAGGCGGGGCGCATCCCTTCATCGGCATGAACGAGGCCCTGGTGCATAATGGGGATTTCGCCAACTACGCCTCGGTCAGCGAGTATCTGGCGCAGCGCAATATCTATCCGCTCTTCCTGACCGATACCGAGGTCTCGGTGCTGGTCTTCGACCTGCTGCATCGCACCTACGATTATCCTTTAGAGTACGTTATCGAAGCCCTGGCTCCCACGACTGAACGCGACTACACGCAATTGCCTGATGACAAAAAACGCATCTACGGCGCGCTGCAAGCCACGCATATGCATGGCTCTCCCGATGGACCCTGGTTCTTCTTGATCGCTCAAGCCGCGCCTAAAGAGGCCGGTTCTGAGGCTTACCGGCTGATCGGCATCACTGATACATCCATGCTGCGGCCCCAGGTCTTCGCGCTGCAGCAAGCCAGCCAGGATGGTCCAGCGATTGGCTTTGCAGCCTCGGAGAAACAAGGCATCGATGCGGCCTTGGAGAGTTTGGCTGCCGAAGATGCGCGTTTCTGGACGCGTGCCGACAAATATTGGAACGCCCGCGGCGGCAGTCACACCGATGGCGGCGCTTTCCTGTTCTCCGTGACCCCCAATGGGAATGAAGCCAAGATGGTCTGTACGGATAAGTTTGGGCGCGAGGTCGGGGTAGATACGACGAAAGAACCGTTTATACGTTTGAACGTTGGAACGTTGGAACGTGCAAACGTTGAACTGCCCGATCTTGTGCCTTGGCCTCTTTATGAGTGGTTTACTGAACAAATCGCCAATTGGACGTATGACGATCTGACGGTTCATCTCGACGCCTTGACGGCGATTGACTTTTCGACGGCCATCGAAACCTTGACACTCTTGATGGATCGCCGCTATCCAACTGGCGATCTTCGGCGCAGCAGTTTGTCCTCTCTTTATGATGCAGCACTCAACCGGGTGTTTGGATTGATTGCTGAATCTCCGGGAACAGAATATATCTTTATTGAGGCCTCATCAGCCCTGCCGGAGTCCGCTGCTCCGGATCAAACTGTGGTGATCGACGCTGAGGGTTATCCCCCCGAAGGTACTACATCTATGGCGCGGGTCGTGGTGGATCTCTACCAGCGCGGTTTCCGCAAGTTCATCGTCGACAATGCCCGCGGGCACCGATTCATCGGCAATGGGATCGGGTCAGACGCCAAGGGAGCGCGTATCGATGTCTACGGCTCATCGGGCGATTATCTGGCTTCGGGGCTGGATGGCGTGGAGATGTACGTGCATGGCAACGCCCAAGACCAATTGTGTCAGATCATGAAGTCGGGTGTGCTGGTAGTGTTCGGCGATGTGGGCCAGACCTTCGGGTACGCGGCCAAGGGTGGCGATGTGTATATCCTGGGTAACGCGGCCGGGCGGCCAATGATCAATGCTGTTGGCAAACCGCGCGTGGTGATCAATGGCACCTGCCTGGATTACCTGGCCGAATCGTTCATGGCCGGTGATCCGCACAACGGCGGCGGCTTCGTGGTGCTCAACGGCATCAGGCTGACCGATGACGGCGAGATCGTCGAGTTGGAATCCCCATACCCCGGCGGGAATTTGTTCTCGCTGGCTTCAGGTGGAGCGATCTTCGTGCGCGACCCGCACCACAAGCTGACCGACGACCAGTTGAACGGTGGTGAGTTTACATCTCTCGAAGACAAAGATTGGGAACTGATTCGGCCTCATCTGGAAGAAAATGAGCGCCTGTTTGGCATCTCTGTGGCCGAGCTGTTGTCGGGCATGGAGCCGGCAAATGTTTACCGTAAGATCAGCCCACAGGCGGTGCGCGCATTGCAGGCCGAGGAGGCCTGGGTTGGGGGGCATTAAGTGGTAGAAAAGGTGGGGTGCACTTGAATAAAAGTGCACCCCACCTTTTCTACCAGAAGCTCTGAAACTTTTCAGTGAGACATCCGTATTAGATATTGAAATGCTATGTTTTTACGATCTGGAGGATTTTATGTCTAAACAGAATATGTATCTCGCTCTAATCTTGGTGCTGGTATTCAGCTTTGGGTTTGTGGGCTCGGCGCAGGCTTTCGAGTTCATCGAGAATGATGATCTGCCAGCCGGCGAGGTCGTAGACGACGACCTGTTCATCGCCGGAGATAACGTCGTCATCGATGGCACAGTGAACGGTGATCTCATCGCTTTCGGTCAAACTGTGGTAATCAACGGCACTGTGAATGGCAGCATGGTCACTAGCGGACAGTTCATTGAAATCAACGGCGAAATTTCTGGCAGCATCTACAACGTCTCTACTGCTACAGCCGTTGGCTCGTCTACGGTGATCGGACGCAATATGTACTTCGGCGGTTTCTCCCTGACCGTAGAGGACGGCGCTAAGATCGGCCGCGATATGGCCATCGGCGGCTATCAAGCCGTCCTGGATGGCGAGATTGGACGAGACCTTTATGCTGGCGCGGGCGCACTGGAAATCAATGGCGTGGTTGGCGGCGATGTCAATGCTGAGGTGGATGGACCAGAAGCTGATATGGGGCCGATGCCCTTCTTCTCGTTCATGCCCCCAGGGACTCCGGCAATGATCTCGCCTGGTTTGCGCATCTCTGATAGCGCAGAAATTGGCGGCAAGGTGGCTTACACCAGTTCCACGAATCAATCTGGCAACATCGAGACTGCGCCCGGCGGCGGGATTGTCTACAGCACCCCGGTGCCTGACGTAGATGCATCACCCGATCACGTTGGCCCGCAGGTTAGCACCAGCATAAATGTTGGGCGTTGGTTCCTGCAGCGGGGGCGCGAATTGGTCACTTTGCTGGCCTTAGGCGCGCTAGTGTTGTGGCTGCTGCCCGACCTGTTCAACAAGGTGATCGACAAAGCGGTCAGCGAGCCGCTGCCCTCTTCGGGTTGGGGCTTGGTGACAGTCATCGCTGGTTATGCCGGGGCGGCAGTCCTGGCTGGTTTGGTGCTGGCGCTGGCCATCTTCTTTGGCGTGCTAACGTTAGGCGGCCTGGGACGTACAATCATGGGTGTGGGTTTCTCGAGCCTGGGACTGGCTATGGCGGTCTTCGTGCTGCTGGTCACGTATGGCTCGAAGCTGATAATCGCTTTTTGGGGCGGCAAATGGACCTTAGAGAAGCTGTTCCCCCAATATGCTGAATCAAAAGTCTGGCCGTTGGTGCTGGGCGTGCTGATCTATGTATTCCTGCGAGCCATCCCCATCCTGGGTTGGATCGTTGCTGTGGTGATCACCCTGATCGGTATGGGCGCGATGTGGCTGGTCTACCAGGATTGGCGCAAGCCCGCTGCCATTGCTGAGGCTGCGTAGATATGGGACACGGATTTCACTTTGGGTGCATTTCATTTCGGTTGGAGCCGATCCGTATAGCGTATTGCGTAGAAAAGTTTTTACGAAATACGCTATACGAAATACGTGACTCAGGAGATCAGAATGACTGCTAAAAGAAATACTTTACGCCGCTCCCGTCGAGATAGCGTTGTCGCGGGTGTGTGCGGGGGGTTGGGAGCATTCTTTGGGATCAGCCCCTTTTGGTTCCGGCTGGCCTTCTTGATTGCGCTGATCCCCGGCGGCATCCCAGGGTTGGTGCCTTATATCGTGCTGTGGGTGGTGATCCCGAAAGAGTAATACGAAACCTCCCGCAGGTTATGCTCCTCACTTCATTTGGAGTGCTGCGCAAAACCTGCGGGAGGTTGACTTTTAGAGGCCGACGCTCGGATGCATCGGCTTTGTGATTCGCTTATGATCCATAACTAATTGAACGAAGTTCCCGATTTGACTTAGTCTTAATTTTAGTCTATAATCAAGCTAAATTCCTGGAGGAAGAAATGACAGATCAGATAAACATACACCAAGCAAAAACACATTTCTCCAAACTGCTCAAGCGCGTCATTGCCGGAGAAGAGATTGTGATTGCGAAATCAGGGAAACCCATCGCGAAAATAGTTCCCCTAGAAAATGCTATCCATCAGCGCAAACCTGGCAGCGCCATTGGGAAAGTTAAGATTTCACCTGAATTCGACGCTCCCCTACCTGATGATATCCTAGAAAGTTTTGAGCAATGAATTATCTACTAGATACACATACATTTCTTTGGTGGATCACAGATGATGAGAGACTCTCTAAAATATCCAGGGATCTAATTGCAGAGGGCCAAAACAGGTTATTCCTAAGCGCAATTAGCGGGTTAGAGATAGCCATCAAGGCACAGATTGGCCGGCTTGAGTTGCCATCAAACCCCATCGACTTCATCCAAGAGCAGGTAGCAACAAACGCCTTTATGAATCTCCCCCTTCAATTGAAACACACCTTACACGTTTATACTTTGCCTATGCACCATCGTGATCCCTTTGATCGCGTTCTGGTTGCACAGTCTCAAATCGAAAATATGCCAATCCTGTCGGCAGATCCAATCTTACGGAGATACCCAGTAGAGATAATTTGGTAGCAATTTCGGCGAATAACTCCTCGCCATAGCGATGCGCTTGCTCAGGGCAGGCTTCACCCTCTGCGGGGGATCAGAATGACAAGCGATAAAGTTATCCGTTTTCTATTAGTCGCATAATCAAAGTGGCAGCTTGTGATCCGCTATTATGAAAAGCTAAAATCTGCTTGGCTTCAGCTTCGGTGCAACCGATGAGCAATTTGACTTCGGCATCCTTCTTCGTCAAATCGATGGTACATACCAGGCCTGTGACTCCATTACGGGATAAACTCCCCACCCAGACATCAATGCCGCCACCATCTCCGGATGATGTACCAGCAAGATAACCATAATCAAGGGGATAGATCACCTCGGGGTAGCGAGGGTGCGCCGAACCCTTTGGGCGGTCGATGATGAGTTCAGATGATTCGACAAGCTTATCCGCAGCAGACCAGATCGCCCCGCTCATGCGGATTCGAATTCGTGCGCCATGGCGATACGCTTGCTCAAGGCGGGATGCGAATGCAACATCCACTCTACCCAGGGCTCGGGATCGACATCGGCCAGGTTTTGGTTGGCCAGGCGGGTGAAGGCTGAGGCGAAGGCGGCGCCATTATCAGTGGTTTCTAAGGCGTAGCGGTCGGCCATGCGTTCGCGCCAACGAGACCAGGCATTTCCGAGCGGCATGGTGATGAGGCTGAATAATCCCAACACCAGGCCGAAGAGCGGCAAGGCGGCGATGTCGGCGGTGCTCTCAAAGCCGAAGTAACCTGCGCCCCAACCCAGACCCAAGGAAGCCAGGTAGAGTCCCACCAGTGTGGTCACGCTGCTGATCAGGATACCGAGGGGGATGTCCTTGTGGACATGATGGGCCAGCTCGTGAGCCAGGATGGTCTCAATTTCGTCGGTTTCGAATTCATCTAAGAGGGTATCCCCAAGGATGATGCGGCGGCTGTTGCCGATACCCGTCAGGGCAGCATTGGCGGTTTTGGTGCGGCGGGACATGTCGAACTTGAAGACGCCGTTGACTTTGGCTTCCGCTCGTTCAGCCAGGGCCATCAAGCACTCTACCAGATCGGTGTGCTCTTCTTCTAGAGGGATGAACTTATAGAAGATGGGGAAGAGCAAAATCGGGGCCAGATTGGTGAGCAGCACATTGAAGAGCAACAGGAAGCCAGCCGCCCACAGCCACCAGGTAGTAGGATAGCCGCGCAGGATGGCATAGATCACTTCCAGCAGGAGCAAGCCAATGGGGCCTGCTACCAGAATACCTTTGATCTGATCGACGATCCAACCTTTGAGAGTCTGCGTGGAGAGTTCGTAGCGATGGGGAAGAATAAAACCTGTGTAATACGATAGCAGGATGGTCAACACCGAGATAACCGCCGCGAATACGAAGCCAAAGCCAGCTACCAGTAGCCACTCATTGGAAGTCCATTGGAGCAAGTAGCTCTTGAGGGTCAATGACCAACCAAAACTGAGCCAGGCAACCAGGTAAATCGCCCCCAGGATCAAATCGACCAGCATAAATCGGCGCTGGATGCGGGCGTATTCTTTGGCGCGCTCTTGTCGTTGAGGGTCTAGTGTTACATCAGTCATGGGAACATCCTTTTCACGTTCAAAGCATATCCATTAGTACTTTACTTTCCGCTAAGTTGGGATAGAAAAAAAGTCCACCTCCTGGTAAGCTAGAGCAGAAAAGAGACACAAGGAGGTGGACCATTTCTGCTATCGATCATACCATATCAGCGTTAATTGTACTGGTACAGGATTTAC
>JADHXE010000110.1 GCA_016783125.1 Anaerolineales bacterium | reverse complement strand
CGTTTCCCGCAGCGCTTTCCAAGACAGCCAGGCCTGGGCGTACCTGCGTGACGAGCGCCAGGTTTCCTTTCAAACAGCCCTGATCTATGGCCTGGGGGTCGGTGTGTCGCATCCCAAGGTGCGGCGCAGCACCTGGCAATCAGCCAAGCAGAGCCGCCTGGTTTCCGGCAAGGGCTGGTGGCTGTGGGCCGGCGGGGTTGTGTATGCAGAACCGGCCACCCAACCGCTGGCCATCCAGGTACGGCACCTGCGGGAAAAGGCGGCCATGAAATACCAGACCTGGGGCAGGCTGCTGCAACCCATGGGGGCCTGGCGCATCAACAGCCGCACCAAGCTGGTTATCGTAGTGGAAGGCATGGTGGATATGCTGATCTTCAACCAGGCGCTCCACGAAAAGGGCATGGACTCTGTCCGCGCCGTCTACACTGCCGGCGCCACACCGGCCTACACCATGCTGGACTGGTTCACCCAGCATCCCCAATACGAATACTTGCTCATCCCTGACCCCGACGAAGCCGGCTATGGTTGGATCGAGCCGGTCGCTCAAGCCATCGAAAAAGGGCCAGGGGGGCGTTATACGGTCATGTTTCCCCCCGATGATCTCGATCCCGACGAAGCCATCATCTCTGGATGGTGGCCACCGGGGTTGTAGGTTCCTATCCCTACTACTACATCACCACTTGAAAATTCGAGTTGCGGGTTAGGTTCCTGAATCAAATCCCCAACAGCGATCAGTACAAAAAAAAACGCCCAGGATGATGCCGTTCTCCTGGGCGCTTTTGCGATTCTCGACGGCAAAAGGAGATAACAACAATGAATAACTGGCAAGAAGAAGGCGTTCGTTTAGCTGGCATGCTGGTAGACGCTGTGGACATCATCCACGCCGCCCTACCTTATGTCAAAGACCCAGCTTATCGCCAGGAAATCCAAGACTACCTGGCTGGCGGCGGAAAAAATCTGTTCCCATCACCGGAAGTGTTGCGATCCCTGGAAGCGGGGATCATTGCTATCAGCATGATGAGCCAGAAATAAACTCATCGGCTGATCTTTGACATCACTGGCAAACTTTCGAAGAAACCACCATCTACAACGTGTTCCTAAAAAGATATCCATCCAAGTTGACACAGGTGTAGGTGTAGGTGTATACTCAACATAGGAGAAACAACCATGACCAAATACCGTGCCCAAATCTTATTAGAACCCAAACAGCACCAGGCGCTGTCCGAAATCGCCGATCAGTGTCAACAGAGCCTCTCTCATGTAGTACGCGAGATCGTACAAAACTATCTGGTCGACCGCGATCTCGACGAAAAGCAGCGTCAGGAAATCCAGGCTGTCCAAGCGCTGGCTGAACTGAGGCGGACTATCCAGGAGCGACGCGGCCTGGTCACGGAGTACCTGCTGGCTGAAGCTCGCCAGGAGCGCAGCGTTGAACTCGATGAACGCGGGGAGCTGGAAGCATGAATATTGTCCTGGACGCTAACCTGATTGCCTCGCTAGTCATCCCCCTGCCCTACTCGGAAAAGGCTACGACGCTGGTATTAGACTGGAAGCGCCAGGGTGTGGCGTTTGCCGCCCCGGCTCTGTGGAGCTACGAGGTCAGCACCGTTCTGCGTAAAGCTGTTATCGCGGATTATCTACCCCCCGATGAGTTAGATTTTGCCTTAGAGCAGGTCTGGAATATCAACATCCAGGATGTGCCGGCCAGCTTGGCCCTCCACCGACAAGCCCTGGACTGGGCCGAGCGTTTAGGCCAATCGAAAACTTACGACAGCGCTTACCTGGCTGTGGCAGAAAGTTTACAAACCGAATTCTGGACCGCAGATCGGCCTCTGGCAAAGTCTGCCCAACGCGCCGGCGCTCATTGGGTTCATTCGATCCTCGATAACTAAATCTGATACGCTTTCAGTTCGACTCGACAGCCCCGCTGGAATTTTCAGCGGGGCTGTTTCTTTTAGGACACTAAAGGGGGATTGTATGCTGCTTGAAGTCAACAGCACGATCGGATAATGAGTCAGGAGTGGAACGCTATTTCTCCACCAGATCATCGCTGAGCCAAACAACATCATCCCCCACCGCGGCCCCGAGCAGCAGCAAGGTCAACGCTGAGAGACCGTCCGCCTCCCCTGTAAAAATACCTTCCCGCTCGCCTTCGGGCAGCTTATCCAACACAGAAGCGTTTACCTGAGCCAGCGTACGCTCGCCGACCTGCAACGTATAGGAACCATCTCCCTGGTCCACCAGGCAAGCTCTCCACTCCGCCTGCTTGCGGTGGTAGAGCTCGGCAATGGCCTGGCGCAGGACGCTGGTTGCGTCCAACCCGCCTAATCTAGCGGCCAGCCATTCAATCTGCGCGAGTGTCTCTTTGGAGAAACGGTAGGTTCGGGTAATGAGATCAGACATAGATATTCCTCTACAGCGCACTATATCACGGTGTAATTACCCGGTCAATACTCTCCATATATGCAAATCCAAAGGAGGTGATGCACCCACGCACAAGGCATTCTTATTCCAACAACAAAATCCCAATTCAACCATCGAAAGGAGTCGATATGTACGAACACCAAATCTTGAATATGGCCCGGAAGGTGCAGCAGTATCTTGCTGATTTCAAGGGCATCCAGGTCGAACCCGGAGATATCGCCGAACCGCTGCGAGAGCATTGGGCCGAATTCGCCGTCCATGTCTGGCATACAGAAGACATTTTCTTCCAGGCGGAAAATATGGCTTTACCGATGTCTCGATCACTGGCCAGGGAAATCCTGAGAGGCATCGAAGAGGTGATTGACTGCGAAAACGGGATCACCTGGGTGACAATCGACGATGCGATCCAGCGAGGGACGGAGAATATCAATTGGTCTGAGCTTAGCGATGCAGAGATGGCCGCCTTCTCCGGTAACTTCGTCCTGGCGTGGGAGACACCCAGCCGCAGACTGCGTCGTTGTCGGCCCGTTGTCGGCAGCCTGCTCGACGCCGTCCAAGGAGCGCGGGGAATCGTCCGGCGTTCGATCATGCAGGTGCGGGTGCTGGCGACAGAACCCTGGCTCGAGGATGACCCGGACGGGGCGGTAGAGGTCGGCAATGAGCTGCTGACGATTACGCCGGATGCAAGCAGCCCCTCCGATGACAGTCCCCCACTGCAAGGCGCGCAGGAGTCTGACCGGCATCTCACAGCCTCGGCAGTGGGATAGACCAGAGATACCCACCCTTCAAAACCAATACAATCAAAACGTTATACACAAGGAGAATCTCATGTACCAAAAGATCATCATCGTCGGCAACCTGGGTAGCGACCCCGAGATGCGCTATACCCCCAATGGACAGGCTGTAACCAACTTCTCAGTAGCAGCCAACCGCCGCTACACCAGTTCAGACGGGCAGAAGGTAGACGAAACCACCTGGTTCCGCGTCGCCGCCTGGGGCCGGCAGGCAGAAACCTGCAAGGAGTATCTGCGCCGCGGTAGCCGGGTACTCGTCGAAGGACGCTTGAACCCCGACAAACAGAGCGGCAGGCCGCGCCTCTACCAGCGGCAAGACGGCTCTTGGGGCGCTTCCTACGAAGTTATCGCCCAAACGATGAAGTTCATCTCAAGCCGCGGCGAGGAAGATACCATCGACCCGGCCGGCGACATGGGGGAGCAGGAGCCGGCAGGCGATGATATTCCCTTCTAGCTGTACTGCGTGCAAATAGCCCCTCCAGATACTTTCCTGGGGCAGTCTGCGATTCCTAATTATCACCATACCAGCCCCCCGCGGCATTTGCCCTGGGGGGCTTTTTCTTTTGGAGGTCAAATGATGTTCGAACCCATCCCCCGTCCGCTCCCGCTGCTGGATTTAGATAAGCCCATCAGCGTAAACGAACTTCTCTCATCCCCCTGCGTACAAACCACACACCGTTCCAAGTCCCCCGTAAACCATCGCAAAGACATGGGCATACAAGTCTATCTGCGTGCCACGGAACAGGGCCCGATCCAATTCAACGGCAAGCTATGGTACAGCCTGACCAGCGTAGCGCCGATCCCCGATGACGATCTTGAGCGTGTGCTCGACCCACCGCCGCCTTCGTACTTTCGCGGCGTGATCCTGGATACCTGGGAGACGCGCCAAACATCCCGCCGAACCCACACCAAATACCGTCAGGCCGGTCTCGATGCCGCTTTCATTGATTTCGCCTTTGAGTGCATCGACACCGCTCCAAGCGTAAACCTCTCTGAAGACCAACGCGAACGGTTGTGGCTGACCATCGCCGCCGCTGCTATCCAGGCGGAACGCCCTATGGAAGCCTGGTTTGTTCCCTGGCTGACGAGCACCCCGGTCAAGCTGGCCGCCCTGGAGATTTTCAACACCTCGCATTGGGGGGCGATCATCTCACGCGGGCACAGCCTATATATCGCCCACCTGAACGAGGTACCCATCCCCGTTCCGGCGTGGATCGCACAAACCTGCAGCGCCGAGTTAGAAGCGGCGCTCTTCTAGTTGAGAAAGGAAGACCTATCATGAAAATCAAGATTTTAACCGAGAACCTGGCCCATGGCCTGCGCACGGTATCGCGCACCGCCTCACAGCGCAGCACCTTACCCGTGCTGGGCAATGTATTGATGTCCACCGACGAGGGCCGTCTGTGCCTGACGACCACCAACCTGGAGACGACCACCATATGCTGGATCGACGCCCTGATCGAGCAGGACGGCGCCATCACCGTGCCGGCACATACCCTCACCGATCTGGTGGGCACATTCCCCCCGGAGCAGGTCGATCTGGAACTTGACAGCGAGACTCAAACGCTCAACGTGCGCTGCGGGGGCACGAGAACAAAAGTAAAGGGCATCGAAGCCGGGGAATTTCCGCCCCTGCCGGAGCCTGGTCCCGGGTCAGAAATCGAAATTAGCGCTGCCAATCTCAAAGAAATGATCCGCAAGGTTTCCGTGTCAGCCGCCTCGGATCAAGGGCGACCGGTGCTGACCGGCGTGTTGATGGACATTGAAGGCAATACGATCACCATGGCAGCCGCCGATGGGTTCCGCCTATCGGAGGGCAAGGCGGTGCTGTCCTCCCCGGCACCTGAGCCGATCCAGACAATCCTGCCGGCCCAGGCGCTGGACGAATGGGTGCGTATCAGCAGTAACGACGAAGGGGTTTCGATGACCTTCACGGAAAGCCGGGTTGTCTTCAAGACGGAGAGGATCTGGCTGGCCTCTCAGGTTATCGAAGGCAGCTTCCCAGACTACAAGCAGATCATCCCGACCGAATGGCAAACACGCGCCGTGCTCTCCACAGAAGCCTTTTCCAGGGCCTGCAAACGAGCCGCCATCTTCGCTCGTGAGAACCCCGGCAGCAACACAATGGTTTTGAACGTCAACGGCACGGTGGAAGTCTCCGGACACTCTGACGAGACCGGTTCGAGCCGCACGGTCATCGATGCGGAGGCTACCACCGAAGGTGAAGCACTCAAGATCGCCTTCAACGTGCGCTATCTGTTGGATATCTTGAAGGTGCTGGATACCCCCAATGTGGCTATCGAGATGAGTTTGAGCACCAGCCCCGGGGTGATCCGGCCGGTGGGATCGGAGGATTTCCTGCACGTTGTGATGCCCTTAGCGTTGAGCGATGGCGAAGGGGAGACATAGGGCTATCTGGCAGCAATCAGAGTATTGCAATGCGTATTCCGTATTGCATATTGCGTACTTGGGAAACGTTACGAAATACGAAATACGCAATACGGACCCCTTTCTCAACTCATTTGAAATGCACCTGAATAAATATTACCGGCTTGTCCGGGTTAGGAGATGTACGATGGGACTCCATCACACAGAACGAAAGCGGGCTGTAGCCCGTATTAGCAAAGCCTTAGAAGCACGTGGCTGGAGGCTATTCGGGTATGACCCCGGAGAAAGCGATCCAATGACTGATTATTATCGGGCTGCGTCCTGGAATGGCGTGGCTGTCTTCGAAGATAAATATCCTGGCGTGATCGTGTGCGTCCAGGTAGCAGATTACACCGTCGAAACACGATCTGGGATAAATGGCTGGCCCGTTTTCCAGGCCACCCCCAAGCGTCAAGGGTGGCATATCGAAAAAGATGGTCAGATCGTAGCAACGGGACTGGCCTACCTGGGGAAATGCTCCGACTACAGCCATGGAGACCAGTATGTGAGCCAGGTCGTCACAGCCATCGAACGGGCTGCTAAACGGGCGATGACCGCTTCAGCGGATGAGATTGCACAGGACGATGGCGTCTTCGACACCAACGGAATTCGCCTCGAATATGACCGGGACTGGACCTGGCTCTTCTTCCCGGAAAAGCCAAATGCTAAAGTCCGAGAACGGCTCAAAAGTATAGGTGCCCGCTGGGGTAAGACTCGTAAGGGCTGGTACTTCCGGCAACGCGTCGAGCGGGAAGAACTGGCCTGGCTGTTTGCAAGCGTAGAAGAATCCCATCGCACCGGTGAAGGCGTGGTCCATCTCGTCCTCGATGACGAAGGTATGGACACCGATCCCACCGGCTTCAAAGCCGGCAAGGGCAATGCCTACAACTATATCCCCGAATGGATGAAAATCCCGCCCTTGTATAGTACCGAAAAAGCGCAGGACCCACTCGCCGTTATCAGGCTGTTTACCCCCGATTCAAATTGGAGTTGGGTTCTCAATGAGTACGATGGCAAAGATACCTGTTTTGGCCTGGTGGTTGGGCATGAAACCGAGCTTGGCTACGTCTCGCTGTCAGAAATCCAGGAGGTGCGCGGGCCACTCGGCCTGCGCATCGAACGCGATCTTTGGTTCAAACCTAGGCCGATCACCGATTTGCCTGAATATCAAGCCGAGTGGGGCAAACACGGCGGCCCGTATCCTGGCAACCGGGTGTCAGAAGGTGATCCGCAGTCCGAAATTGTCCTCCAGACCACGGGTGAATTGCCTGATGCCCAGGAGAAATGGACAGATGATATCAATTCGTCACCCGAAGCTGAGGTTGTCGTATTGACTTCGTTCGATAATGGCAAACAGTTTGGCTACGACTCAGATCGCATAGGAATTTGGGGACCGTATAAGGATATTGGTGGCAAACGATACACGCTTGGTTGGACGGTTTGGGATAATGTCTCGCCCGGCGGGCCTCTCGTAGTTCCTGATCCGTCGTATCAAGGTGAAGGGACAAAGAATCTAGGCGACTGGTTGTTAGCCAAAGCTGCTCGTCAAGCTGGCGAACACTTCGATGTTGAAATCCGCCTGGAAGGTGAACCCTGCTGGGAGAACGAATATCCTCGCATGGCAGACGCCCCTCAGTTGGAAGACGGTGAGATCGAAGCTTGGCGTATGAGTCGCCTGGCCTACCAGACAATGCAAGCCAAAATCCGCGTTGCTGGTGGCGTGCCAATCCTGGATGCCGCTGACGGGTGCGAGCACAAACGGTTAGTCCAAGAGGCGTTGGCGCGTGGTGAGGATGTTCCCGAAAGGGTACGAGGCGATTATCCCGACCTTGTTCCTGCTTGCATTGATACCCAAGATGAAGACTTGGAAGGGTCTGTCCTGATCCCGAAGGGAGTCGAAGGGCCTGTCCTGAACAGAGATGAAGGGCCTGTCCTGAACGGAGATGAAGGGCCTGTCCTGAGTGGAATCGAAGGGCAAGACCGCGAGAACTACACCGACGACCAGGACCGCGAGAGCTACGTCCCTGATGAACCTGACGCTGAAGGCCTGGAAGCCCAACTCCGTAAAAATTGGGCCGAAGCCGGCGTGCCGCTTGACAAACAAGAAGAAATCCTGGCAGACGTCGAGAAAAAGGCCAGCGTTCGCCTGAGCGCTCACGCCGAAGGCCCGGAATACCTGGAGAGGCTCTTCCAACCTGACGAACAAACCCCGGCCAACGCGATGGGTAAGTTGTACCGGGATTGGCTTTCGATCTCCGGTTGCAGAGAGAGCGCCAACCCGTCCGAAGAACGTCTGGTCCAATATCAGGAGTGGGCTGAAGAACTGGCCATTGGGGGCGGGCGGCAAGATGGGGGTTCTGCGTTTCGCCGCTTCTGCCGGGTGCGGCTGGCCGGCCGTGAGGCAGGGATGGACCTGATGGCGGTGGGAGAAGCTTTCCAGAACGGTAAGGACTATCCCGCTCCTGAAGGCTGGGAATGTCTGCTGGAGCCGGATAAACCCGATCCTGAAGAAGAATCCCTGGAAATTACCCCAGAAGACCAGGCCCAGTTCAAACAGTGGCAACTGCACCTGCTCACCGGCATGGTGGGCAAGAAAAACAGCGGTTTCCACCAAGCTCTCAAAGCGATTACCCGGCCTGGAACGCTGCGACTGGCCCTGGAGCGGATCGGGGGCGAGCCTCCCCGTCGCGCATTGATCGAGGCCAGGCTGTCCAAACTGAATTCCGCATAGATGATCTTCCGGTAGGAAGATTTTTCTTCCCCTGGTGAAAGGTCACCAGGGGCGAAGTTTTTCAAAAGTTGAACAATTGTTCCTGGTATTTCCCAGGAACTGTAATGGGCAATAAGATGTTGAACACAGAATTACCTCACGCAAAGGCGCAAAGACGCCAAGTTTTCCCTTTAAAAAATCTTTGCGCCTTCGCGGCTTTGCGTGAGAATTGTTCAAAGTGTTGTTGCCCAATACAGTATTTCCCAGGAACAGACAAAAAATGGAGGTACTAAATGACGGAAACAACCAACAAGATCGCGCTTTGGGTTGGAGTAGTTGGCAATAAATACGGAGTCAATACGTATGTGGCCGTCTCGGAAGAGGCTTTGCGCAAAGAGATTTTTGAGTACGTGAAAGCGTGGTGGCAGGATGAATTAGGCGATCTTCCCCTACCCCAAGATCGCGACCAGGCCATCGAAGCTTACTTCGAGCAGGTCGAGAGCGAAACCTGTACGATCGATTCGACGACGCTTGCCGGAGATTTCGAAGACTTGTTTCGACCTCTGCCGGCAGGCAAAATCCATGGTGGTTATCTGGAGATCGGCGAATGGGATCCGACCACGGATGCCTATCCCTGGGAAGGATATATCGATCTCCTGTTAGGACCGGATGACCAGGTTTGGGCGAAAGTGGGGGATGCAGAAAACATCCCAGGGCAAGAAGAATAGAGGCTACTTATGCCGTACCCAAACCGAATTGGCATCACATCTGGATGCGATCAACTATAGCCCTAAACCCATTGTGAGATTCAAAGAAAGGATAACGCCATGACAATTATGACTTCAACCCATCAACCCCCTGATACATTACCGATAAGACCCGTGCGCATCATCGAAGCATTACCCGAACGCATGGTCATTTTCCCCGACCAGGCCACTGAGGATACCTGGCACTTGTTCATCAAGACCGCCTGGGGGCAAGCCTGGTGCCCGACTTGCGGCGGGAAGGGATGTAACGGGTCAATGAAACCCTGCCCCGCTTGCCAGGGCCAAGGGGTAAAAGCATAAAACATCATCTATAAACAGACCATAGAGAAAAACAGGCCAGAACTAACCCCTCTGGCCTGTTTTCATTTCAAGGAGCAATCCATGACTACCCAAATTTCCTACCTACAACCCGCACCCCGGTTGAAATACCTGCCCCAAGAGGAGCGGCCAGCCAACCGGGTCATCAAGGATGCCGAGGCCTGCAACTTAGTCGAACTGCTGGCAGCCATCGTAGGCGGCCCGCGGCAAATCGAGATCGCTGAAGCCCTGCTGGTACGCTTTGGCGATCTGCTTGGTCTCTACCGGGCGCAAACCGTCGAAATCGGCACGGTGCTGGGCGTTGGGCAGAGTACGGCAGCACGCTTGAAGGCAGCCCTGGCGATCGGCAAACGGCTGGCGATGCATGTGCCCGAAGAACGCCAGACGATCAACAGCCCGGCGGACGCGGCGGCGCTAGTGCAGCACGATATGGGGATTTTGGAGCAGGAACACCTGCGCGTGATCGTACTCAACACCCGCAACCGGGTTCTGGACATCGTCGAGATCTACAGAGGCAGCCTCAACAGCGCCCAGGTGCGGGTTGCTGAGGTTTTTCGACCGGCCATTCAGCGCAACGCCGCGGCGATTATCGCCGTGCATAACCACCCATCTCAAGATCCTTCCCCCAGCCCTGACGATGTCAGCCTCACGATGGCTTTAGTTCAGGCCGGAAAGAACTTGGATGTGGACATGCTCGACCATCTCATTGTCGCCGGGCACCGTTGGGTGTCTCTCAAGGAACGTAAATTAGGCTTCGATGGCGCTGTCTGTGAACGCCGGGCCAGCTATCAAGTGCGAGATGGGGATTGGGCGCAGGCCCACCCGAGCGATCCCGACGACTATTTCCAGCTACCATCAACGATTTCCCCGAGGAGGCAGCCATGATCTTCACCATCTACCACCGAAAAATGATGTATGCCGGGAGCGAGATCCGTGGAGACCAACCTATAGACGCCAGCCAACTCGGTTGGCCAATTGAATACCACCTGGTAGCCAGGATCAAAGCGAAAAACATCGAAGAAGCCTATGCCAAGACCCAGCATATCGATAACGCCTGGCATGACAATCCCGACGTCGAGACCATCCGCTTTTCCCGTTCCACATCGATTGGCGATGTGATCCAGGATGAAAGCGGCAGGTTCTGGGTGGTGGCGAGCTTTGGCTTCACTGAACTGGACGGCCATCTCGAAGCCCTGGATCAGTGTGCTCGCGGAGGGATCAGCCTGAAGATTTCCGAGGCTTGCTCCCAGCTCACAGTCTGGGTGGGTGCGGGAGATAACCCTTTGCTAGGACCGGTCATCCAGGAAATCCCCGGCGGCCGCACCAGCGACTTCGAAGCTGCTTTGGCGATGGCCTGCGGCAGGCTGCTGGCTTCTATGATCAGATAACGGATAAATCCAAGGAGGAAGACATGAGTAAACACAATTCACACCAACGTGCTTGCGGCAAAAGAGTCGCCGCCGGAGTGTATGCCGAAACCCGGCTCTCCGACCAGGGGCAACCCATCGAAACGTTCATCCTGGACCCGCCGGTGCCGGTCGATCCCGCAGCGCTGGGGCTGGCAGCGGTCGGTCCTCAGTTGATCGAAATCAACGACGTCTGGCACGTCTTCGATATCGTAGGGCGCAAATTCTACCCCTACGTGGCCGACATGGTCGAGGAAGTCCGGCGTAAGGGGGCCTCCCGGCGCTTGCCTCGCACCCTGGATTTCTCCAAGCTATCCCCGGAGAGTTGCCTGGTGCTGATCCATGCCAAAGCGGTGATCAGCGATTTCGAGCAGTATCCCCAACCCCCCGCGGTGATGTGCCCCCGCTTCAAACATCTCAGCCAGCTCGAAGAAGTATGCGCCGGCCTGTGGTGGTACGATATTCCCCAAGATGCCATCCAGACGGATGAAGGCGGTCACAACTACCGTGCTATTCCCGGCGGCGTTACCTACCGCGCCTACCCACGTCCTGAGGGTGTAAAGGTAGGCTACCACCACGGCATCTTCATGCGCTTGCCGGTTACTAACCTTACGGTGATCGCCGGGCGCAACGCTCAAGAAGAAAAACAAGCTGAAGGTGCGTACCAGGCTGCCAGCCAGAGCAACCTGCCGATTTTCATGGATGAGGAATAGTCCGAGCTAGGGAGCCGGGGAGCATGGGGGCAGAGGAGAATCACCCCAAGCTCCCCCGCACCCTTACACCCTAGCTCCCATGCGCCCATGCTCAATAGCTGAGGGCCATTCGGATACGGTATAATTCAGCTTGTAGGAGGTATTCCTGTGCAAAGCATATCTGATATTCTTACTACGCTCCGCCGTGATTTCGAACAAATCCTGGGCAGACGCTTGGAAGCCATCTACTTATATGGATCACAAGCGCGCGGAGATGCCCAACCTGGCTCGGACATCGACATTCTGGCGGTGATACAGGGTAGTTTCAACCACATGGATCTGCTTGAAATGACCTCGTCGGTCACGTGTGGGTTGTCACTCGAGAATGATGTGGTCATCTCCAGCGCTTTCGTCTCTCACCAGCGTTTCGAGAACGAAAAAAGCCCCTTCATCTTGAATGTTAAACGAGAGGGGATTGCCATATGACCGAGATCAAGGAACTGGTGGAGAAAGCGCAAGACAGCATCACGGCAGCAGAAGCATTACTCCAAAAATCGTTCTCCGGTTTTGCAGCCTCACGCGCGTATTACGCCATGTTCTATCTTGCCCAAGCCTTCTTGCTTGACAAAGGACTGACGTTCTCGAGTCACGCTGCTGTCATTGCAGCATTTGGAAAAGAATATGCCAAAACGAAGCTGCTTGACCCGAAGTTCCACAAATACCTGATCCTATCCCTAAGCGAACGGCAAGTGGGAGATTACGGTATCGGGGAGAGCGTAAATACAGAAGACACTGTCAAGCTTATCACTTGGGCGAAAGAGTTCCTGGAGGTCGCCAAGGGGCACCTTCTTTAACAGCTAATCATCTAACCATACCCTTTGGGGTATTCTTCGAGTAAAAGCATCCCGGTTGTTTGCAGGGATGCTTTTACGTTTACCTAGAACAATACAGAAAGGAGATGCGGCGCTCTGCCTGGTTCATCGGGCAGAGCGCCGCTGATTTTAAACCATGTATCGCGAAATATCAATTTCCCAAATCGTTGGCTACGAGAACGCCAAACCCAAGAGAGCTTTGGTCAGATCGATGGGTGACCAGGGCTTTTTGTCTGAATTCCCAGTCATCGTCACCCAAGAGAATGATGGCAGCTACCGGCTGCTGGATGGCCGCCGGCGCACAGCCGCAGCCAAAGCAGCCGGCCTGGACAGCGTACTGGCCGAGGTCTCTGACCTGGGAGTAGCCCTGACCATCCTGGCCCATGCTACCCGCAGCGAAAACCCGGTCGCCGAACTCAAGGCCTACCAGGAACTGCAATGCCAGGGCCTGAGCGAGGTTGAGATCGCCCGGGCAGGCTATGCCACGCTGCAGCGGATACGCAAGATTGCCAAGCTCAACCAGCTGGTGCCTGAGCTTGCCGGACGGGTTGAGACAGGCGAGATCGCCCCCACGGTGGCCTTTGATGTCGCCGGGCTCGCGCCCGAATTGCAGCGCAAACTGGCTGACGCTACCCGCGGGGAAAAGATCACCGGCCCGCTGGTACGAACCTACCGGGAGGTAGAGCGGGACGAAGCCAGGTTCAGCGTAGCAGGCATCGAAGGTCTCTTTAGCGAACCTGAAGCGGCCACCATCGAGGAAGTGTTGGGCGTGCTCTCGGAAGACACGCTCTACGCCATTCTGGCAGAAATGCCCGAAGATAACCGCTTCATCATCTGGCGGGGCAAGGTGCGTCAAGCGCTGCAGATGCACACGGCGGGAAGTGTGGCGATCCAACTTTCACGGCCGGTCGAGGCTGTTTCTGTATAGGGGAGTGCTCCGGTGTCAAGTTTCACGTGTCAGGTGTCAAGCGTCAAGTACCACGTGATACCGGAACACCTGACACCGGAATACCTGACACTTGACACTTTCTCCCCCGCACCCACGCACAGAAAAGGAGTCAACCATGATTATCACTTTCAGCATCAAGGACATCCACGGGGTAGCCGACTGCATCTGCCCCCACGAGCACGCGCTCGTCTTTGCCCGCTTCGCCCTGCGCAACCAGGAAGAACTGCGCGGCTTGCGTTATGCATTCAAGAAGGAGAAATGGATCACCATCGCCGGCGAGCACTACCAGGCCAGCAAACAAGCTAAGTTGTGGCCGGAACGCCGGGTTGTCAAAGGTAAAGGGGTGACGCTGTGGACGCTGACCGCCTATACCCCGGTGTTGGACGGTGACCTGTTTTTCATCCACGAAACCGAAGACACAATGGAGATCGTCGCGAGCAAATTTACCGCCTTCCTGCACCAGCACACCCCCTATCCGGTGCCGCCGGTGCGGGAGGTTGGAAACATCTTGAACTGGCATGGCGAAAGGTTGCCCGTGGAGGGGAGCAATACGATCACTGTCTATCGTTTCTCTGAAGAAAAGATCATTGAAGTTTTGGAGGCTTTACCATGAGACCTGAACACTATCTGAACTACGGCTACACACCCACCTGCCAGGCTGCGCTCGAACGCCTAGCAGGCTGTCGGAGAAGTAGGGATGTCACCACCAAAAGGAGCGAAATATACCCCAAAGAGCGGCTAATGGCCTTGCCAATGATCTAAAACGAACCGTGGCGAGGCAAATTTAGGGCAAAACGCGCAGATATAGT
>JADHXE010000109.1 GCA_016783125.1 Anaerolineales bacterium | reverse complement strand
TTGGGACTTGCTCTCCTTGATCATTTTCTCAATGAGCATTTGCCCATCCCGGTCTCCTTCAACTTGTTTGACGCTAAAAGTGTCCGGTAATGAAGGCTGCGATAATACTCAAACAAGGAACTCGCTGGCCAGTGGTTGTGATTCTGGCCCTAATAATGAGTTTTGTGCAATACTGCTTCGCAATTAGTAACTTGTCATCGCTGGCAGCGTTTTTTGCTGGTTTTTCGGGTGTTGCGGGAGGGTGGTAGCACGGCAATAAACCGTGGAAAAAGAAATAGTACCTTGAAAAGAACGGGGTTCATTGGCAAACTCATGTGGCGACCAAACCATAGGAGCAGAGCCAATGAACCCACAAGAAGTATTTTGCCCGAATGATGAATGTCACGCAAGAGGACAAACAGGAAGAAGCAATATTGGTGTGCACAGCAGAAAGGAAAGGCGATACATCTGCCATGAGTGCAAAAAGACGTTTACCGAAAGACAAGGTACGATCTTTTATCGTTTGCAGACAGATGAGCAAACAGTCATGTTGGTGGTGACATTGCTGGCAAATGGCTGCCCGCCGAAAGCAATTGAGAAGGGCTTTGGATTCCATGAGCGCACCATCAAAGGATGGTGGCAACGATCTGGTAAACACTGTCAAGCGGTTCATGAGCATGTTATAGGTGGCAGCCAATTAGATCTTCAACAAGTACAAGCGGATGAGATCAAAGGCAAAGGTCAAGGGTTCAGCTGTTGGATAGCCATGGCGATGATGGTTCCTACTCGTCTGTGGTTGGGCGGAGCGATCAGTCCCAAACGAAATCTAGAGCTCATTCAGGCGTTGGCCAATCAAATCCGTCAGATTGCTCTCTGCCGAGAAATGCTGTTAGCGGTAGACGGTTTATCCAGCTATGTAAAAGCCTTCCGGCGAGCCTTTCGGACACCCTTCAAAGGAGAAAAGGGCGGACGCCGTCGTCTCATCTCCTGGCCCAACATCGCCATCGTACAAGTGGTCAAACAGCGCCAGAAGGGCGGGTTGAGAATTGATCGTCGGATTGTTCAAGGCTGTCGTCAAATGATCCTGCATTTGTTGAAAATCACACAGGACGGTGGTGTCATAAACACCGCTTACATCGAGCGTCTCAATGCTACTTTTCGACAGCGCCTGGCATGGCTTGCTCGCCGCACTCGCAATCTTGCCCAACAAGCGGAGACCCTTTTGGATGGGATGTTCACCGTTGGTACCTTTTACAATTTTTGCGATAACCATCATAGCCTACGACTCAAGCTTTCGGTCGGCAAATATGGCTATCGTTGGGTACAGCGCACCCCGGCTATGGCCGCTGGTTTGACCGATCATCGTTGGTCGGTTGAAGAATTATTCTTTTTCAAGGTTCCTCCACCCCGCTGGAAACCACCCAAACGCCGGGGCAGGCCATCGAAGGCCTTGTTGCAGATCATTATTCAGTGGTGCTAGACTCCACGTTTATCTACCGTGATACCGGGAGGGTGGTTGCTAAATAAAGTAACCTCTTCTAGTCAGCAGAAAGGCAACCAATCCCATTCTTCGGACACCAAAAAGAAATTGCCTCCAGAATTGGGATCTGCCCTGGCCAGTTATGGATTGTTAACTGCCCTGATGACTGTGATCGCTGTGGTGAAACCCATTAATAATATCTTGGCAGATTTTGCGTGGAGTGCATCATTTCCTCAAGTTACTTCCCTTACTGGTTTTATAACCGCTCCCGGTACTGGTCAAGTAATCCGCCCTCTCGTACACCCCGGCACGGCAATGCTATTTATTGCCATAGTAAGTATCCTGGTTAATCAGAAAATGGGTTTGATTCAGAATGTGGATTATAAATCGGTTCTGATAAAAACCTGGAAATCTGCCAAACCTGCGACGATAGGGATCATCAGTATGGTAGGTTTATCTACTTTGATGGACCACACTGGAATGACTTTATTGCTGGCAGAAGGGTTTAGCAATTTGTTTGGAAGGGTATTTCCAATTATTTCGCCTCTCGTTGGTATGTTGGGTGCATTTGCAACTGGAAGTAACAACAACTCCAATGTACTCCTTGCCTCACTGCAAGAGAATGTAGCGCATATCTTGAAATTAAGTCCAACGATTTTGATTGCAGCCCAAACAGCTGGTGGCTCGTTGGGTAGCATGATCGCACCAGCAAAATTATTTGTGGGTTGTAGCACAGTGGGATTATTTAATCGCGATGGTGATGTGTTACGAATAACTTTGTCCTATGGATTAGTAATTGGAGTTGGATTGGGATTGGTGACGCTTATCTTTTCGTTATAAATGGAGTTGAGTACAAGCTACGATGACTAAAATCGCCTTTATTTCAGATGTCCATATGGGGCCATCTTATGTCCGTAAAGGGGTCCGGAGGAAGTTGACTGAATACTCCGAATCAAATATTTCTAGTTTTCTTGAATACATCTCATCAGAAGGAGACTTCTCCTTTGCTGTTCAGCTCGGTGATCTTATTGAAGATTTGAAGGTTGATGAAGATACATTCACATACCGAAAAGGTATTGAAATTTTAGAAAAATGTTCAGTCCCAATTCATCATGTTGTTGGTAATCATGATTCAGTACACATTTCCAGCAACGATCTCCAGGATATATTGTCCTTAGAGTCATTGTATTATTCATTCGACCACGGGGGTTATCATTTTGTCGTACTTTGTATTCAAGTCCCAGATCCTAAGACCCCACGCATCATTCTCCCAGATGAGCAATTTTCTTGGCTTGCAAAAGACCTGGATGAGACTAACAAACCAACAGTGATTTTTGCCACCATTCTTTTGCGGATCAAAATTTAGAAGGAAACCCCTTGGTTTGAGGATTTTCCAAAGGGTTGCCTGGTGGAGAACCGCGTGGACACTCGGAACCTGTTTAGCAATTCGGGTAAGGTGATTGCAGTAATAAACGGACATTTGCACTGGAATCAAATTGACTGGCATGATGATATTCCATATATTACGGTGCAATCCGCAATTGAGAATTTTGATAATGAAGGAACGTCAGCAAATGCATGGGGAAAAATTTTGCTAAAAGATAACAAATTCTCGTTGAAACAGTATGGAAATGATCCATTTGAGTTTGAGTATTATTGGGACTCAATGCCAGTGTCAAGGTTGCGAGATGAGTGCTGATCAAAAAAGTATCCAACCCATAAAGAAGCCTAGCTTTCTTCTGGGCTTCTTTTCAACGTCCCGGATTGAGTCATTTTTTTGCAGTTGAAGGTCTCCGATTTTGATCCGGGAAACTGCTGTGCTGGCTACTTTGCTCATCCATCGGATTTCAGATAAAGTCGCTGGGCATCTTCGCTCGAAAACCAATTAGATTTGAGAGCTACAAACGTTTTCGGGTTCGAATATAAATACCTGGAGAACACGAAAAGGCAATCAACATTGCATTGGTGGCTTTTGCTTTGTTTTAATTATTTTTAATGGATTGAGTTAGGATGAATTGTTCGTGACCCAAGCGTAGTGATAATGAAGTAGGATCAACTCAAAAGAAGACTGACGGTGAGACATTGAACCGTTTTGCCAAAATTCGAATTTGTCGTGTGTTGAGTTCGCGTTTACCGTTTAGGATTTCGGACACAACCCGTAGTGTCCAAAAACCTTGTCCGAGCCAAATTAGATTAAAACTGGTGATTTGCAAACAAAGCTGATACTAGAAAAATGTGAATAAGCGAAGATTGAATGGTAGGAGATGTCGCTAACTATATGGAAGAAAAGCGTGCTCAAGAAGGGAAAATGCTGTCTATGGCGCGGCGATAGGCCAACATAAACAGAAAAGGAATAATGATGGGGTAATGAATTGTTTCGGAGTGATATCTCAGTTGATAAGAAATGAAGATGGAGAGGGTACTCGGTAGTAATCGTCGATGATGCCACCGAGTATTTTTCGTTTGTAGATGGGTCCTTTTGTTGATGGCTGTCCGCGAGGGATCGGGGTTTGCTGGCTGATGCCTTGATGGGGGCGAGCAATGTTGTAATAGTCGTTCGTATATTCAAGCAGAACGCGGCGAAGGTGTGCGGCGTTGATGATCAGGATATGATCGATGCATTCTTCTCGGACAGAGTGGATCCAGCGCTCAGCAAAGGCATTGGTGTTAGGAGCCCGATAAGGTGTATGTATGACATGAAATCCTTCAGAAAGGAAAATGGTGTCAAACATGGTTGAGAACTTCTTGTCATTGTCGTGGATCAGAAAGCGGAAGGATGGGTCAGCGCCATCGATTTCCCAGAGCAGGTTTCTGGCTTGTTGAGAAGTCCAAAATTGGTTTGGATTGGGGGTGACACCAGAAATATGGACACGTCGAGAACCCAATTCAATGAAGAAGAGCACATAGAGTGTTTTCAGGGCGATCGTTTCGACGGTGAAGAAATCTGTGGCCAGGATTTGATCTTTGTAGTGAGACAACAAATGGCGCCAACTGGTAGAACCACCACGGTCAGGAGCGGGTTGGATATTGTGTTTACGCAGCTTGATTTGGATAGTTGAAGAGGGAACCACGAAACCCAATTTGAGCAATTCGCCTTCGATCTTGCCGTAGCCCCATCTGGGGTTCTCTTTAGCCATGCGAACAATGAGGGATTCGAGTTCTTTGTCGATGGGAGGTCTACCACCCTGGTTTATTCTTTTGTTTGTCCATTTGAGACGAACAAGTTGTCGGTGCCAACGCATGACAGTACTAGGTTGGAAGATACGAATGACAGACTGTAAATGAGCAGTGGATTGGTTGGATAATTTCTTCAACCTTTTGGCGAGAACACTCAGGATCAATTTATCAGAGCGATTGGGTTTGATGGGTTTATCAACTTTGCGCTGGAGGATCGTCAGTTGTTTGCGCAAGATCAGAATTTTCAGGTCTTTTTTTGATCGGATAGATTGCGTGTTCTGACAAGAGACAACAAAACCGAAAAGATGTTCATCAGGATGAACCAACCCATAGAAGTCCTCCACTAAGTAGTGTGGAATGAATTCTATCAGAGGTGATCAATGGGAAGGTTTTGATGCGAAAATAGTTGGTATGAGGTTTTTGGACCCTACGGGAGTGATGCGCCGCCCGAACAATATCAACGTTTAGGGTTGCCCCCTGTTGAACGAGCCTAATACTATACCCGAAGTGTGGGAAAAATTATTGCACCCATTTGAGGGCCAAGCAATAACTTGAAATCTATGATCTTGACCGTTTGCTGTTGAACTTTCCTCCCATCAACATAATTTCTGCCGGTGGTCGCTTCATGTGCAACAGCCTGGCCATAATTTTCATTGGCTCATCAATATGGCTGAAAAATGACTTGTATCCTTCGCAAAGGTAGTTTAGCCCCTCCTCGCCATGCGGCGATCGGCGGATGCGGTTCTTGGGGCAGCCGCCATTGCAGACAAAGCGCACATTGCACTCCTGGCAATAACGTGGTAACGTATCGCGCTTGTCAAGGCCAAAGCGGACTTGCTGTGGGCCGGCCACTATCTCTAGCATATTTTGTTCCCGGATATTTCCCAAGAAATGCCTCGGCTCGACATAATGGTCGCATGAATACAGATCGCCGTTATGTTCCATAGCCAGCGCTGTGCCGCAGGTTTCCCCGAAGATGCACAGACTGGCGGGTTGCCCGCTCCAGACCCCCAAGGCGACATCGAAGATTTGTACAAAGACACGGCCTACATCCCTGCGGACCCATTCATCGAAGATGGTGATCAGGAATTGGCCGTATTTCTTCCCCGTCAGCGAACGTTTGGTAACCTGGTAGCCTTCCTGATGACCGCTCTGGTTTTTCCGTTCTACGATAGGGATGAATTGGATGAACTGTGTGCCGACCTCATCACGCATAAAGCGATAGACATCCAGGGGCTGGTCGGCATTGGCCTCATGCACTGTGGTCAGGATGTTGAATTCAACCTGGTGTATTTTTAATAGCCCTAACCCGGCCATGACTTTATCGAAGCTGGGCTGACCGCCCTTATCCACCCGATACGCATCATGCAGATGTTGAGGGCCATCCAGGCTCAGGCCGATGAGGAAGTTATGCTGTTTGAAGAATTTGCACCAATCACCATCGAGGGTGGTGCCGTTGGTTTGCAAGGCATTGTGGATTTGCATGCTCGGTCTTCGATATTTCTTTTGAAGAGCGATGGCCTGTTTGAAAAAATCCAGACCCATTAAGGTTGGTTCGCCGCCTTGCCAGGCGAAGGTTACCTCGGGTACGCCTTGCGCTTCAATATATTGCTGCGTGTGGGCATCCAGGGTTGCCTCACTCATCTTAAAATCACTATCGGGGTACAAACTTTCTTTCTTGAGGAAATAGCAATACTTGCAATCCAGGTTGCAGATCGCACCGCGCGGTTTGGTCATAACGTGGAATGAAGAGGGCGGGGAGATTTTCATGGTTAGTGGCGTGTTTTTAAAGTCGTTCGGACAGGTTTGTTTGGAACGCAAAGCATCAAATCCGTTGGTGTACATGCGAATGGATATATTCTAACACTTGTGCTGGCTACTTAACTCATCCACGGGGTTTAGGTTTGAATCCCGGTTGGTTTTCGATGGCAGGCCAACAAAATTCTGAGTACGCTAGCGAATAAGGGATCGAAACGTAAAAAACGGAGCGCAGAAAAACACCAATAGCGGACATTTTCCGGAACCAGCAAAACACGGACAGGCCATCAACAATGCGTTGGTGACATTTTGGTATGATTCAGCTGCTTGCTTGGTACCGTGTTAGTGCGAAATGGTCGCTGTCCAGGCGTAGCGATGGCGGAGTCCACCCAGGATGGGTGTGGATGTGATCTTTCCGCCAGGATATCAAGAGATATTTTCTTTCTTCTCCAGCCACAACAGGTTACCACCCTGGCTATGTTCGAACAAGGTTCTCAAGTCCGTGCCCAGCCGCGTGCATTTGTTGGTTTCCGCTGCAGATTTGGCTTCATCCAACAATAACCTGCGATGATCAGGCGTGCGTGCGCACAAAGCGATAACTCCCTGGTGGCGTGCCATATTGTGCCACTTGCTCAATTTCTGATCATCCAGCTCAACTTCGACATAGTACGATTCCCCACCTTTTTCTACGACCGCATCCGGGAAAAAACGCCCCGCATCCACTTCCGGCATTACGCCCGCTGTCCAGCCCCGAAGTCTAGCCTGATACACAAAAGCCAGCACTGCAGCCGTGTGTTTGCCTTGATAGTTGCCCTTCTCGTGCAATCGTTGCATGCGCTCCCACTCGGTTTCGTGTGTCTGCCAGCCCAATTCCTGCACCAACTCCCGCCCTTTATCAGTCAAGCAGACAACAGTGAACTGTGTGCGCCCTCCTGAGAATATACGAAGCGCGAGCGTTTTGGTTTTCAAAAGATCAGTATCTTTGAGACCAGGAATCACCCGCATCAACGCCCCATTTTTGGGGTTCGTCCCAATATATCTGGCTACAATCTTTTGCACTTCCGCTCGCAGCGAAAACCCCTGGGCAATCAACCACAATGTAATAGCCTGACGCTGCCAACGGTCTTTTCTACGACTAATTCCCTGGTAATTCGGTGCAGATGGAATTGTAGGATAGTCAAAATCATAACTCAGCATAGTGTTTCCAAAGAGGCAAGGTCTAGGCCAGCAAAGAGGCAACGTCTCGGCCAAGACCTATTATAGCTTCCTCCCCTATGAGGGTGAGCAATAACATGTGCAACCGCTATTTATTTGGCCCCTCTCCCCTATCGGGATGAAAAATAACCAGCGCCTCCACCATTCCCCCCCTCTGCCACAATCCTCGCAGCCGCAATCTAACTTGCCCTGGCTGATCGCCAGCGTGCGGCATTACGCGTTTCGCAGCATCACCAACGAAGATCACCAGAGCCATTCAGTACAGTGGAAGTAAACGAGCCTTATCACGAATATTGACGAATAGAACGAATACCCTGAAGGGCACAGACGTGACACGAATGTTCTCTACCATGCTATTTTGCTCTGCGCTGGAGAAATCACGGGCTGATCGCCCGCGCACGGGTTGGCGTGGTTCAACAATGAACGGCAATGAATTGACGAAGTGGACGCTAACATGCCGCCTTCCAGCTTGACTGCCAGACCATCCATCAGTTCTGCGACGCTCATCTTGGCCAACCAAAACGGGCAATTCGATGATCCTATTTTGCTTATCAGTTCATGCACAGTCAGATCATCCTAGGCATTGAGCCGGTGGCGAAGCGCCGCCCGCATGATTTTTACCCGCCGCTGACTGAAACCTAAAAAGACATTGCCGCGAGGAGAATCGGTCAATCGAAAAACATGCTCGTGATGGGTCTCTTGAAATCTAACGGGATTAATCACATGTGCTTTGAGTGTGGATGAATAATTCATGATTTGCATGCTCCTAATTATTTAGGTTGTAGGTTCGTTATGGATGATTCGCCCTGGCCACCCGCGACCTGATAACCTTTCTTCATTTATGCTGCTAGGATTGCATTAGCCATCTCGCCAGCCTGGGCGCGGTTCTCAGCCGGAAGAATGCGCCAGCGCGCATAGGCACTCCCCCGCCGTCCCCAGCCGCACAGCACCGCGTGCTGGCAGAAAAGCGTTGGCTGAATCCCAACCGCGTACCAGCGGTTGACGTTTTCAGCAGGATCATGGCGGAGTAATACGATCATCTTCACTTTGAATCAAAGCCGCTTTGGGTCAAATCAAGGAGCTGCATCGCGAATTCCTGCAACGTCGCAGCCTGGATCGAAACTACCAAATCTTGCTCTGCGGCGGTCAGTAAGAACGCTTCGCCATTGTAGCCAGCAGCAATCGCTTCGGCGGGGTCATCAAGAAGCAATTCACAAAAGCTTTTACTGACCACGGCCGCAGTAACTAAACGGTTGAGTTCTCTCGACATCATCTCCTCCTGATTTCAATCTCGCAACAATGACCGGTATGGGACAGATTGGATACAGGCGTGAAGGCTGCCACGAACCCTTGCAGGCCCTGAGGCCTGCACCTGGCCTGCTGCGGCCGCCGCGCTCGCAACGCAGGCACGCATGTGCCAAGAGGCGGGGCAGAATTGCCCTGCCGGTGTTGGGGGCGCAAGGCCCTGAGGCCAATGCGCTGGCCTGTATAGGCCCTCGACCAGCTATCCATCAGCAGCTTCCTTCGAGGGGACAAGGCTGCTCGTAGTAATGTCCAGGATGTCGAGGTACTTGGCATCGATGATCGTGCTCGCATGTTCATGGCCATCCCCGTTGACTTTTCGCAGCGGTCCTTGGATGACAACCCTGGGAAGATTACTCCTTTGCCTGGCCCAATCCAGGATAATGTCCATCCGTTTTCCCGTCAGTACAATAGGGTAGCCCCGGTTCAGATGCCCTTCGGATATGTGCTGAGAATTTGACGGAGGGCGTTTGGTCATGAGCGTACACCGCAAGGCTTGATGTACACGCCCGTCCATAGGGATATCGAGAACTTGCTCGATGTACAGCCACCCCGAAAGGATGACCACGTTGGCCCCTTCAGGATCGAAATGCGTACCGAAATGTTTTTGCATAGGATTATTTCCAATTTGTTGATGCTAACTACCAATCTTTGAGTACAGCGGGTTGCCCTGTCTGGCAACGTTCGTTTCCCAGCTATTTGGACCGCACAACCGACGTTTCGGTCGAAAGGCGAGTAACTAATTCACTGAGTCGGGTATTCTCAGTCGTAAACATAACCGCGTCCCAGGCCGGATGACCTATTTTTTGCCCAGGGTGGGACGCAGCACGCTGGATTAAATCGGCTAAGTCAGCTGGCGGCATTTCTGCCAGCGTGAAAAACTCCTGTTCCAACGTCATCCCATCAGGATTAGTTAGCAGCGTAGTCAAGTAACCACTGAGTGATTTCAATTCCCGCGCCTGAGCGACAGCGCACAGTGTGGCAGCAACAAACTCGTTGGGGCTGATATTTTCCCGGATATGGACGCGGGCCTTATGGCTGCCGATCCTGGATTCTTTCAAGAGATCACTCAAAACCCAGCCCAAAGGAAAAGAAAAATGAAACCCACCCCTTGATTCGGTGCCGTGATTGGCCTGGGTTTCAGCTTCGAAAAGCGCCAATATTTGCGGGGTGGTTAAACCATAGTGGTTAAAGGTGGTTTTAAGGTGTTTAAGAAGTGTTAATATTGTCCATTTCGCGCCGCGTCCTGTCCATTTTGCGCCGCGCCCTGTCCACTTCGCGCCGCGCTTTGTCCATTTCGCGCCGCGCTTTGATGATTCTTGTCCATTTCGCGCCGCGCTTCCACTTATTCCTGTCCATTTCGCGCCGCGACTGGCATCTTGCTCTCCCTGATTTCCTTCTTGTATCATGCGCTCCATAACCTGTCCATTTCGCGCCGCAGTCTTCTCATCCATGCTGGAAAGGATATTTTCTGGGGTTTCAAGATCAAGTTTCCGCAGCACATCTAGCGCATCCAACGCTGTAAACGCTTTTACAGCAGCGCTGATCATGGTACAGTTTTCATGGTCTTCCGAAGTCAATAGTTCCATCTCTTGAAGCCTGAAATGATAGCCGGTCTCCCCCTCACGGGTAACGAACTCCGCAAGATGTTGACTCCTTCCCCGCCCTGTTGGGGACAGCCATTCAGAGATTCGGTTCTTGCGCCCGCGGTCTGGCGAATACCCTAGCGCTTTTGCGAGGCCAATATCGCCGCCGGGAATATGCAAGGGATTTTGATAGCCCTCCACTTTGCTGATAAAGCCTTCGTCGCGCAGCAGTGTAACCAACCAGCCCGGGCCGCTTTTAAGCCGCTTCAGGTGATTGCGGATGAAATAATGTGTGATCTGAATTTCATCCTGAACTGGCATCAGGTAAGCGGATAATTGGCTGGCTAACTGCTCAATCTCTGTGGCCGTTTCTGCTGAGTAAGGTCTGCAAATATCTAAAATCACATCTACCGGGGGGCGTGGGTTTGGAGCCATTTCCAGGTGTACTTGTTCGGGCAGCGGAGCAGGAAACGGCAGAATATCTCGCCGACGAAAACCGAGCGCGGTTTTCAGTGCCTTTGCGGGATCGTCTTGCACCCCCAGCTTGACCAGGAGATCGGTTACACCAGCTTCATCCCCCGGTGTGAACGGCAGATAGGACAAGAAGCTGTAATCGCTTTCTTCGGCTGTTTTTAGAAACCAGCGTGCCTGATGAGAACTCAATGCCTTTCGAACTGTCTCCGGTGACAAGCCTGACCACAAAGCTATATTGCGTAACGTTGCCCGGAATGACGTCCCTGTATCCGCATTACTAAAAAATGCCAGTTGTCTCAATCCAACATAAACCCAACCTAACGAATGACCCCAATAAGGCAGCCACTTGCGAATATACCCCGGCACTCGCACGGCTGTGTGTGGTTTGACGATCAGCTTTTGCAGGCTTTCGTAGATGACATCAATGCTGATGGTTGTTTCAGCGTCAGGAGCATCTTCGGTGGATTGTTCGTCTGCATCACCCTGGATATCGATTTCATCCTGGAGATCAGCGACCACGAAGCGCACTTCTATGGTTTGGTTCATGATACCGGTCAAGAGCTTTGCGATCGTGCTAGTGAGGCGATCAGCCAACCAGTCCCGGGCGTAGGCGTTGCGTGTGCCGATGGTGAAGATGTCGTCTTCGAAGGAGATGAGCTCTGCATCGCGCACCCAGGTATCGAAGGCGGCTTTGGGCATCTCCAATTGCAGTTGGCCGAGGGCTGCTTGCCAGGCTTGTGGTGGTTTCATGATGTCCTCTTTGGTGCGTGTTTCAGGATGCTGGATAAGGAACGGATTCTGCCCATCGGCCCATGTGAGTAAGCGTTGAGCACCATCCGGTAACAGGTGATCGTGATATGACGTTTGCCGACATCCCCAGGTTGCGCAAAAGGCTCTGCGGTTTTGTCCCATCCCAGGAAAGCATCTGCCACCTGGCCGGTGATGGTGGTTAAATCAAGGCCGTTGCACAAAACCAGGATCGCAAACCAGTCCCCGCAAGCGACATAGCACCTGCGGTGATCGGTGACGCGTAGCTTCCCAGAGATTTCGTTGATCAGGCTGAACTGTGCAGCCGTCTTTTGGTCGATTTTCAGCAGCATTTGAATGTCCAGGACGATTCTTGCAGAAACCGCCAGGAGCGTTTCTGCGGGACGATATTTTGCGGGTATGCGACCATATGGGTAGGGGCCGTAAAAGCGTTCTCAGGGCGTTCTGGAAATCCAACGCAAGCGGCAATGCAAGCGGCAATGCAAGCGGTGTGCAAGCGGCACGCAAGCGGGGTGCAAGCGGCAACGCAAGCGGCATGATTTTTCGCTCCCAAATAAGTCAAAAAATGGTGCAAATTTATCAGTACTATTTTGTGACTACGCATTTTCAGACTCTCTCAAGGCCAGTTTTCCGGTGTTGTAAGCTTCGATAGAGAAGGTCAGGAATCGAGCAACGACCTCGCCATCATGGTAGGTTCGGCGGATAAGGTCATCATCTGGTGAGCGTTGCGCCTCGCACACATCGTCAATTTGCTCAACTAGATCGGGAGAAAGTCGGTAAGTAACTTGTTGCTTGTAAAGGGGCGTTCCGTTTTTCCTGCGGCGTTTCTTCTTTTTGGACGGATTGCTGCTCCATGTACTTTCGGCCCAAATGGGTTTCTTTTCATCAGACCAACCGCCGGGCATGAGCGTCAAACCGCGTTTGTCGAGCTCGAGTTCCAACTCGAAATCATCTCGGCGGTAGCACATCAGCGCGTACTCAAGAAATGCCTGGGCGATCTGGCTGGCGTTGTAGCCGTAGGTTGCTGCGATCTCATTGACGGTATCCCGCATCTGGTTGGGAACTTTGCGATAGGTTCTGCCGGGATGCTTGCTTTCCCAGGAACGGTCGCGTACCATCTGGATTTTGGGTTCAGCCGTGCGCAGTTGGTCCAAGATCGTCGCCGGACGTTCGGGTTGAACACCAGGCGCGCTTTGATCCACATCGGCTTGAGCTCCCCAGCCACCATTATTTGCTGCTTTCTCCTGGTCTTTCTCTTCATCATCCCAAATGCTGCGACGCGCCATGTCTTGCTCCCGTTTCTAGTAGCGATAAACTTCTTTCACGAATGCGCTGTATTCATCTGCGGAGCGAGACTCCGGGTCTTTCTTGAAGATGGTCTTGGCTTCGCCCGGACACTCGCTCAGGGTGGTGGCCCGGTGGATGGGTTCCAATACCTTCCCCGGAAAGCCTTTGTTCAGTTCGTCGATGGATGCCTTGTGCTCGTTCAGCTGTCCACGGAACATGGTAGGCAGCACGCCAATCAAAGCCCCTTGCCAACCTTTTTCTCGCTGTAAAGAAACCAGCGTGCGGGCAACCTTCTTGACACCATCGGTGGCCAGATATTCCGTGGACGATGGGATGACCGCCAGGTCAGCAGCCCACAGCGCCCGCTCTTGGATGCCCCCGACGCTGGGAGCCGTATCGAGAATGATGTAATCCAGATGCCCATTGCTGGTGAACCGCGCCAGGGTTTCCCGTATCCAGGAAACAGGGTATTCGCGGGCGTTGATGACGGTCTGGGCTGCATTGGTGGTCTGGTCCCCTGGGATGAGCCACAGATTATCCCGACCGGTGTTGCGCACATACTGCTTGATGAACTGGGTTTCCTGCGGCTTCACTCCCATGGTGAGCAGGTAGTAGGCGCCCTCCTCGGGCTTCATTCCCAGGGATGTAGCGCATTGCCCCTGGGGATCAAGATCGACCACTAACACGTTCTTCCCCATCTGTGCCAACCCATGCCCCAGGTTGATGACGGTGGTCGTTTTCCCTACACCGCCTTTTTGATTTGCTATGGTGACGATTTTGGTCTTTGCCATCAGTCCTTTTCCTTTCTATTTATTGTTGTCTGTCTGGAAGCGGGCCAGGATTTCACGTTCTTTCTCTTTGCGGAACTCGGCCGCGGCCTGGAGTGCCGCTTCCCGGCTGTCGAAGTTGTGATGGTAGAAACGTTTGTTGCGCCGTTGATTAGGCCTCGGCGCCCAGAAGACGCTGAAATAGGGAACTCTCTCCCCGCTGCTGGTGCACTGAAACGTCTCCGAAACGCCGTGGACGCCGGTGGTGTTCGTCTTCATCGGCGCTGTGAAAAACGGAAGATACTCGATTTGATGTTCGCGGACATAGGCATCACGATGAGCGATAGCCGCCTGCAGCGCCGCTTCTCCGCTGCCAAATACGCTGTCACTGAAGAACTTGCGATAGACTTCC
>JADHXE010000108.1 GCA_016783125.1 Anaerolineales bacterium | reverse complement strand
AGCCCCCCTGCGCACCCTTTTTTCGGGGCTTAGTTTGTAGTTTCAACATGGTTGATTATATGCATCTATTGAGCTTTGTTGAGATGCCATCAACCATCTTTCACATGACATGCGTCATGTTAGATTATATTTTGGACAAATGGTTACAACAAAAAAGGCTCTTTTGGATTGTTCCCAAAAGAGCCCAGCATTTCCAAAACCGGACGGATTTTACCACCCTGCGCTCAAGTGCCGCCTTAGAGATTTGTTAGTTAGTTTTTTTAGTAAATGGCGTGCTCTGGTTTTATAAGCCCGATTTCTCGTAGACCAGCGATCACGCCCCCGCCGATGACCATGCCCAAGATAGACCGCATCAGATTCTCAAATGGAATCAGTGGTATCAACATAATAAAAACTTCTTCGGTCCAGTTAAACATGTGATAGGTAATGGCTGTCAGGCAAACATGGGCGATGCCAAAGGCAGTCCAAGTGCCCAGCCCCAGGCCAGCAATCACCAGCCCCCAGTTTTTGCTGTTGATCCATTTTGCGAATAACGTTCGCGTTGGAAGAGCAAAGAGGATCAGAGCAGACCAGTCAATAAATGAATTGGCGATCACCGGCCATACTCCAACGCCATTGACGAAGATGGCGCGCCAGATGAAATACAAAAACGATAGCAAGGCATACAGCCACACCCAAAACCACCAGCCTTTGCGTTTCATGCCAAGCACCATCGTGCCAGCAGCAAATGATGTGATCAGTGACCCCCAAATTCGGATAAAAGGAATCCCCGCAGTATGGGGTGCCAGGAAGATACCAATCAGGGCGCCAATTCCTGATGCTACTGCGCCTGCGATGGGGCCAAGCACCCAGCCAACCAGACCAAGAATTCCCTGGCTCATGGGGAAACTGCCTCCCAGCGCCAGAATAGCAGACATGGGGAAGAATGATAAAGCGACCACCACGGCAGCCAAAACAACCATGTATGACATTGGAGCGCCGTCAATTGCCGCGCCACTATGGAACTCAACTTTTCGTTCTTCGCCAATCGGTTTTTTTTCAGACATTACAAGCCTCTAGATTTTTATTTGGGTAGATAATTGGATAAGATTTGGAAAATGCCGATAGAATTGTATCATGTAAACCCAGTACTTTGGTGAGGTTCTGGTGAACTGACAAATTGAGCGTTTGCTCCCTCCCGCAAGATCGATTATCATTATGCCCTGGTATGAAAGAGCCTTCTGTCCTTGATTACGTAAAGTCGAAAATATTTTTCTGGCGGGGTGAGATTGTCGAAATCCCCTGGCCTAGTGATGAGCCGCAAGGTGCGGACCTCTTGGAGCTTGTTCAGGAACTTCACCTCGAAGATGATGGATCATTTTCCGCACCTGATGATTCCGATCTGGGTACGAGCAGCGCGTTTGATTTGATTCGTTGGATCGGCTGGTGGGCGGTGGTGCCTCTCGGGTTGGCCCTATTCGCTCAACGGGCTTTAGAACCCCCTGATCGCAGTCTCAACGCCGGAATCGTGCTGTACATGCTCACCTTGGGGGTGCTTGTTTGGGCGCAATTGCGCGGACATTTAACGCTGCCAAAAATAACCAGCATAGATTACCAATCTGATCAATTTGCTGTTCGGCCCGTCCCCATGTGGGGGGGCATCGTTTTTGGTTTGCTGGCATTTCTCGCTTTTGGGGGTAATCGTTTTACGCAGGTGAACCTGACTCTGTGGATCGTATCCCTGGCTTTGTTCTTTTACGCGTTTTGGAAACCTAATGCAGAAGCATTACCCTGGCGCGAGAAGCTGCGCATAGCCAATGATAACTTTAAGAGTTATGGCGTTACTTTCTCTCCATGGACGCTATTAGTTATTGGCGTGTTCGCGCTTTCGGCATTCTTCCGCTTTTATCAGTTGGATAGTGTTCCCCCGGAGATGTTCAGCGACCACGCCGAGAAACTGCTTGATGTGGCCGACGTGCTTGATGGTGAGTATAGTATCTTCTTCACCCGCAATACGGGGCGCGAAGCCTTCCAAATGTATTTGACGGCCGCGGTGGCCAGGCTCTTTGGCACAGGATTATCCTTTCTCAGTTTGAAGCTCGGCACTGCTTTGGCTGGTTTGTTTACCCTGCCCTTCATCTACCTGCTGGGTAAAGAGATCGCCAATCGACGCGTTGGCCTGCTGGCGATGGCCTTTGCGGGGATTGCCTATTGGCCCAACGTGATCTCCCGCGTCGCTCTACGCTTCACGCTCTACCCCTTCTTCGCCGCGCCGATGCTGTATTTCCTTGTGCGCGGTTTGCGCCGGGGGACCCGCAATGATTTTCTTTTGGCGGGATTTTTCTTAGGGTTGGGATTGCACGGCTACAGCCCCTTCCGCTTCGTGCCTTTCGTGGTTCTGGTTGCCGTCGGGTTGCATTTAGTGCATCGCCGCTCTAAAGAAGTCAGCCGGCAAACTCTGTGGGGATTGATCGTTTTGATTTTTTCGTCCCTGCTCGTTTTCCTGCCCTTGCTGCGTTTTGCTCTGGCGAACTTGGACTCGTTTTCTTACCGCATGATGACCCGCATGACCCAGGTTGAGCAAGCCTTCTCTAACCCTGCCTGGCAAATTTTCTTCAAAAACCTGTGGGATGTGATGACCATGTACTTCTGGGATGATGGTGAGATTTGGGTTCATTCTGTAACCCATCGCCCGGCCTTGGGGGTTGTCTCGGCGGCCTTGTTCTTCATTGGGGGTGTGATGCTGACGGTGCGCTATCTGCGGCGGCGGGAGTGGCTGGATGCTTTCTTGCTGATCTCGATCCCCTTGCTGATGATGACATCGGTGTTATCGCTGGCTTTCCCTGGGGAGAATCCATCTCTTAATCGGACGGGAGGCGCATTGATCCCTGTATTCCTTATCGTGGGGATGGCGCTCGATGGACTGCTGACCAGCCTCAAAGGGAGTCTGCGCAGCCCTGTTTGGGGGAAACGGCTAACCTGGGGCGTTGGCGTGCTCCTTTTGGCGTGGTCCTGTGCCCAGAACTATGATCTTGTCTTCAGGCAGTATACTGACTATTTTGCCTTAGGTTCCTGGAATACCTCTGAGATGGGCGCGGTTATCCGCCAATTTGCTGATACAGCGGGAACAGAAGACAGCGCCTGGGTGGTGCCTTATCCCCATTGGGTGGACACGCGCCTGGTGGGCATCAGGGCCGGAGTCCCGCTGCATGATTATGCTTTGTGGCCGGATCAGCTTTCCCAAACTCTGGATGATCCCCGGGTGAAGCTGTTCATTTTCAAGCCTGAAGACACCATCGCGCTTGAGACGCTGCGGGATTTGTATCCAACGGGCAGCCTTCAATTATATGACTCTGCTATTGAACACAAGGATTTTTATATTTATTTTGTTCCCCCTGTTGAACGTTGACCGTATCGGTATTTAGCTTATGACCAACGAACTTGACATCAAGAAGAGCCTTCGTGCTCCCTGGCTTTATATCATTTTGATGGTGCTTATTCTGGCTGCCGGCGCTTACCTGCGCCTGGTAGGGCTGGATTGGGATGAAGAGCAGCACCTGCACCCCGACGAACGTTTTCTGACCATGGTGGAAGCCAGCCTTTCTCCAGTGGAGAGCCTGGGCGATTATTTCGACACCGCCGAGTCGAGTTTGAACCCCCATAACCGCGGGCATGGTTTCTTTGTTTATGGAACTCTGCCAATTTTCATCGTCCGTTATGTAGCGGAATGGCTGGATAATACAGGTTACGGCCAGGTATATCTCGTAGGGCGGGCTTTGTCAGCCTTGATGGATTTGGCCGTTGTCTGGCTGGTCTATCTGACGGCCAGTAGATTGTATGACCGCAAGGTAGGGGTGCTAGGAGCGGCGTTTTATGCCTTCGCCGTGCTGCCCATCCAACAGTCGCACTTTTTCACCGTTGATACCTTCATCAACTTTTTTACTTTCCTGGCAGTCTACTTCGCGGTGGAAGTAGCGGGGAGCGGGGGGCAGAGGGCGGGGAGCGTCGCCGAAGGCGTGCAAAGCAAGCGTGAAGCGGAGAGCGAATTCGCCCCACTCTCCCCACTCCCTGTCCTGAGCCGTGTCGAAGGACACCCTCCACGATTTTGGTCTCACCCCATCTTCTGGCCTTGTGTGCTCTTCGGTCTGACTCTCGGCATGGCCGTGGCATCCAAGATCAACGCCGCGCCGGTGGCTGTGGTTTTGCCTGGGGCCGCTCTTTTATATTTGCTGCGCCTATCACCCGCTGAGCGCGAGCGAGAATTGACTCGCGTGATCCTGTATGTGGTCTTGGCGGGCGTGGTCAGCATTTTGACATTCCGGATTATGCAGCCATATGCCTTCTCCGGGCCGGGCTTCTTCGGGGTAAAACCCAATTCGCTATGGATCGAAAATATCAACTCGCTGCGCGCTCAGGCCGGCGGCGATGTGGATTTCCCGCCCGCACTGCAATGGGCACGCAGGCCGGTTTGGTTTTCGCTGCAGAATATTGTTTTGTGGGGGTTAGGGCTTCCGTTAGGACTTCTGGCCTGGGCGGGTTTCATCTGGATGGGCTGGCGCATGGTCAAGGGGGAGTGGGGGCGTCATATTTTGTTGTGGGGCTGGACGGCGCTCTACTTCGCCTGGCAATCCTTGCAGTGGAACAGCACCATGCGCTACCAGTTGCCGATCTATCCGACGCTGGCGATCTTCGCGGCCTGGTTGGTTTTCGCGTTGGCACGTGCAAACATGCAAACATGCAAACATGCAAACGTGAAACGTGTTTTCGCATATGTAATAGGTAGTGTTGTTCTCATATCCACATTTTTGTGGGCCTTTGCTTTCACACGGATTTATACCCAACCCCACCCGCGCGTGGAAGCTACCCGCTGGATGTTCCAAAAATTTCCTGGCCCGATCTCGTTGAATATTCAAAGCGCTGACGCGGATCAAGTTTATTACCAACCTTTGCCATTCTCTCAGGCTTTGATGATCCGCGCAGATGCTCCATATAAAACTTCATTCGTCGCGAAATACGATGGCAGCTTGTCTGAAATCTATTTACCCCATGTGATTGATTCTAGTACGACGGGCAGTTTGTTGTTGAGCGTTTCATCGTCCTTGGCAGCCGAGGAGCCCCAGGCGGTTCAGATCATCTCAGCGAACGAACTTCCAACCCATTTTATGGATGGTGGCAGCTATTCGATCAGCTTAGATCAAGACTTTTTAGTTGAAGCTGATCAAACGTATTATTTTAGTTTCGAGGTCTTAGGGGGCGTAGAAGAAGTTGACCTCTGCGGCCCTCTGCACGTGCAGATCCAAACATCCGATGGTCTTATCGAAGAGAGCGTCCAAAACTCCCCAGATTGTGTCGTTCGATTAGGACAGCCCTACACTTTGGCTTTCAGGCCTGAAATCGCCGGCATCCTCACGGATATCACGCCAACGCAAATATTGGCTGAACAGATAGTATCTGATCAAGATCAGACATTATCCCTCATCTTGTCGCTTCAGCTTGATGATGAGCCGGTCGCTACCGCTGCTGTAACTTCCAGCTTTGCATCCCGAACAGATTATCGAGGCGAGAGTTACGCTTTGGAGCTTAGCCAGCCCGTTGAGTTGATCCAGGGGAACACTTATTATCTGGATTTCGAGCTGCATGGTGAGGGAGAACTGTCGATTTCTGGGACAGCCATCGCCAATGAGAGTACCTGGGACGATGGCCTGCCCCTGCGCATGGATGGCTATGATCCCTATGGCGGCATCTACCAGGGCGGTCTCAGCTTCGAGATGTACTGGGAAGATAACGAAGAAAAGTTGGGGCGTTTCACCAGCACCCTGGCCCAGGCTGATTATTTGCTGATCACATCCAGCCGCCAGTGGGGCACGACCACCCGCGTACCTGAACGCTATCCGCTGACCTCGGTGTATTATCGTCAGCTTCTGGGCTGCCCGGTCGAGCGGGATATCGAATGGTGTTATAACGTCGCTCAACCGGGCACTTTCGAGGGCCATCTGGGATTTGAGTTAATAGATGTTTTCCAATCCAGCCCCTCGATTGGTTCATTCGAAATCAACGATCAATTTTCTGAAGAAGCCTTCACTGTTTATGACCACCCCAAGGTGTTCGTTTTCCAGAAAGCAGCTGATTTCGATCCTGCCCAGGTAGAAGAAATCCTCGGGGCTGTTGATCTGTCAAAAGTAGTTCACGTCACCCCCCGCAAAGCGGACTCCTTCCCCGGAAACCTGATGCTGCCCCCGGACCGATTGGCTGAACAACGCGCCGGGGGAACCTGGTCGGAGTTGTTCGATCCCGAAGCTTTGCGTAACCGTTTTCAGCCTTTGGGTGTGCTGGTGTGGTATGTGAGCGTCTTTCTACTGGGATTGATCAGCTACCCCTTGGTGCGGTTCGCACTGCCTGGTCTCGATGATCGCGGCTACCCATTGGCGCGTACCGCTGGCTTAGTGGTGCTGGCCTATTTGGTGTGGCTGGCTGGTTCGGTGAGAATACCATTCAATCGCCTGACGATTGGGTTGGCGATCCTGTTTATCGCGCTGCTGAGCGGGTATTTAGCTTTCCGTCAGAAAGATGAACTGCTGGATGAATGGCGCCAGCAGAGGAATTACTTCCTATTAATAGAAGGCTTATTCTTGACCTTCTTTGTGGTCATGCTGCTGATCCGGCTGGGCAACCCCGATTTATGGCATCCTTGGAAGGGCGGCGAGAAGCCCATGGATTTCTCTTACTTCAACGCGGTGTTGAAGAGCACTTCCTTCCCGCCTTATGATCCCTGGTTCGCGGGTGGATACATCAACTATTATTATTATGGTTTTGTGATCGTCGGTGTGCTGGTCAAGTTTTTAGGGATCCTGCCATCTTTTGCTTATAACCTGATCCTGCCAACTCTATTTGCGATGGTGGCGATGGGGGCATTCTCAATTGTTTGGAATCTTATTAGACCGAAGACGGAAGACCGAAGACCGCTGTCTTATAAAGGTGATATATGGTCTAAGGTCGGTCTTTCTCCGCGCCAATTCGTTGGTGCTATCTCTGGAGCGTTGGGGATGGTTGTGCTTGCCAATCTCGGTATCCTGCGCATGATCGTCCAGGGCTATCAGAGGCTGGCCGTTTCAGCAGAAGATATCGCTGCGGCTGGATTTTTTAGCAAATTCATCTGGTCTATCGAGGGCATCTTCAAAGCCTTTACAGGGACACCCTTACCCTACCGCCTGGATGAATGGTATTGGAACCCCAGCCGCGTGATCGGGGCTGAACATGGCAACCCTATCACTGAGTTTCCCTTCTTTACATTCTTATATGCTGACTTACATGCCCACATGATCGCCTTGCCGATAGCCCTGCTGGTCGTCGCCTGGGCCTTATCGGTTGTCTTGGGCAAGGCCTGGGCTCGTAATGGCCAGCGTTCTCTTTTGCAAATAGGTTTGAGTCTCCTGCTCGGCGGCCTGGCGATTGGCGCTATGTACCCAGTCAATCTCTCCGATATCTACACTTATTTACCTCTCGGAGCTGTAGCTGTCAGCTACGCGATATGGCGTTATTGGCAGGTGCGCACGCCAGCAGCGCGAGAACAAGATTTCTTTAGAAACTTAAAGCGATCCTCCATTCTCCTCGCGGTAGTTGTTCTCCTTGTGCTGCTGTCCAATGGACTCTATCAGCCGTATGCGCAGTGGTACAGCCAGGGATACAGCGAAGTGAAAATCTGGTCCGGCTCGCACACGCCCACATCTGATTACCTCACCCATTGGGGACTCTTCTTATTTGTAGTTGTTTCCTGGATGTTCTACGAGACGGTCGATTGGATGTCCAAGACGCCTGCCTCGGCCTTGCGTAAGCTGGAACCGTACCGGGGCCTGATTTGGGGAGGGGTGCTGGCCATTGGGTTCCTGATTCTCGCCCTGGGATTAAATCTGCCCAATGATAGCCTTGGAGGGGACCAATTTCCTTTTGGGCGTGGTGTGCATATCATCTGGTTTGTGTTGCCTCTGGCCGTGTGGGCTGGGGTGCTGCTCCTGAGGCCTGATCTGCCGGACACCAAACGCTTCGTGCTCTTCTTGATCGGCACTTCTTTGATGCTCACCCTGACCATCGAAGTTGTCTATGTGATTGGCGATATTGGCCGCATGAACTCGGTATTCAAATTCTATCTGCAAGCCTGGACTTTCCTCTCGGTCAGCGCCGCGGCGGCCTTTGGCTGGCTGCTGTCTGGGCTGCCCTCGTGGAAACCGGGTCGGCGTTTAGTCTGGCAGATCGCTTTCATTTTCTTAGTCGCTGCCGCGGCTCTGTATCCTCTTTTGGGCAGCTTCGCAAAGATCGAAGACCGTATGACTGAAGATGCGCCCCATACCCTCGATGGCATGACCTATATGCAGTATGCCACTTACTATGATGAGGGCGCTACGTTAGTTTTGTCTGAGGATTACAATGCCATCCGTTGGATGCAGGATAATATCGTCGGGTCGCCGGTGATTGTAGAGGCCAATCAGGTTGAATATCATTGGGGTACGCGTTACACCATCAACACCGGTTTGCCAGGTGTGGTCGGTTGGAACTGGCACATGCGTCAGCAGCGCACCATCGCCCCCCACGATTGGGTTTACGAGCGCGTCGATGGCGTGCATGAGTTTTACAATACCGAAGACATCGAATGGGCGCGCGATTTCCTCAAACGCTATGACGTCAGCTATATCGTCCTCGGGCAGCTAGAACGAGCCAAATACACCGGTCCCGGTTTGGAGAAATTCTCTGCTTATGAAGGCGCCCTGTGGAACGAAGTGTTCAGGGATGGCGACACGGTGATTTACCAAGTCAGCAGTGGACGGTGATCAGTTATCAGTCATTGGATAGCTGGTATACTGAAAGATGAAGGTAACTGCTAAGCCATGGAACGGATTATCCCAGTCTGGTTTAGTAGTTACAGATGAAGTTATGGTAACAGGAGCGAAGAAAATGTCTGCTCTGGAGAGTATCGATAAAGCGGATATAAGCGATCAAAAACGCTTTATCCGAGAGCGATTTCCGCTTTCAAAATATGATATCGCTGTGTTCTGTCAACGCAATCATATTCGCAGGTTATCCCTATTCGGTTCAGTATTGAGCGAAGATTTCACCTCTACCAGCGATATTGATGTTTTGGTTGAATTTGAACCGGAAACCCAAGTCGGGTTTATTCGTTTTGCAGGATTAGAGATAGAGTTATCTCAACTTGTGGGGCGGGAAGTTGATATCCGAACGCCTGAAGATTTGAGCCGCTATTTCCGCCAGGATGTGATGGACTCAGCGGAGGTTCAATATGCAGCGGGATGATCGAATTCGTATTCAACATATGCTGGAGGCGGCGAAAGAAGCTATTCTATTTTCTGAAAATCGCACACGCGATGATCTTGATAGCGATCGGTCTTTAGGGCTTTCTTTACTGAAATTAATAAAAATCGTGGGAGAAGCTGCTACACAAGTTTCGGATCAAAGCCGGGAGACATTTTCGATGATTCCTTGGAGAAACATAATTGGGATGAGGAATCGGCTGATTCACGCCTATTTTGATGTAAATCTTTCAATAGTGTGGGATACGGTTACTACTGATCTGCCTCCGCTGGTCGCTGCTCTCGAAGAGATTCTATCGGCGGAGGATGGGGAATGATTTCTTTCTTTCTCTGGTACCTCATTATCACGTTCCTTGGCTTGTTGACTTTCCCGCTGGTGTATGTGTTACTGCCATCTCTGCCAGACCGCGGCTACACTTTCAGCCGAGCCCTGGGTTGGCTGCTGTGGGGTTATGTCTTCTGGATGCTCGGCTCTTTGGGAGTCTTGCAGAACAATGTCGGAGGGGAAATCCTGGCGCTGTTGGTTTTAGCAGCGATTGTTTTCTGGTCTGTGCGTCAAGTTGGATGGGAAGAACTCAAAACCTGGTTCAGCGCGCAGCGACGATTGGTATTGACAACAGAACTGCTCTTCCTGGCGGCTTTTGCGGGATGGGCTGTAGTCCGCGCAGCCAACCCCGAGATCGTCGGCACCGAAAAACCCATGGAGTTAGCATTCATCAATGCCATCCTGCGCTCGCCAACGCTGCCTCCCTTTGACCCGTGGTTGTCAGGCTACGCCATCTCCTATTACTACTTCGGCTACGTGCTGGTAGCCATGCTCGCGAAACTTGCCGGAACCACGGGCGGAGTAGCCTTCAACCTGGGCGGTTCTCTCGTCTTCGCCCTCAGCGCAATCGGCTCCTATGGCTTGCTCTACAATCTGTTAGCATGGCGCGAAAAAGCCTCTCCCTCGAATCCCGAAACCAACTCCTCCAATTCACGCTTGACGCTTGACGCTTCACGCTCCACGCCCCCCGCTCCCCCTTCCGCGATTACGCCCCTCCTCGCCCCTCTCTTAATCCTCATCGTCAGCAACCTGGGCGGCCTGCTGCACCTCTTGCGCCTGGGAGGAGTCTTCTGGCGAATCGACAAAACTGGCGCGCTGACCTCTCCTATCTGGGCCTGGCTGGATATGGGTAGATTTAGCGATCCCCCTCCGTCGGAATCCTTTCCTCATTGGTGGTGGTGGCAGGCCTCGCGCGTTATCCAGGATTTTGACTTCAACTGGGTCAACAAGGGTGACATCATCGATGAGTTCCCCTTCTTTTCCTATTTGCTGGCAGATTTACATCCGCATGTTTTAGCGATGCCGTTTGCCTTTTTAGCGATGGCTATGGCATTCAATCTATTCCTTGATCGCGGGGATGAAAAACTGCCCTGGCCGCGCCTGAATCTCAGCCCCCCATTTTTCGTTCTAAGCGCAGTCGTTTTCGGCGGGATGGCCTTTCTCAATACCTGGGATTTCCCCTTTTATGTGGCTCTGTTCGCGGGCGCGTATGCCCTCCGACCGCTGATCACTGACCATCGATCTCGGCAAAATGATAACGAGATGGAAATACCCGCGGTCCGCCGTCGTCCGTCTGCCGTCGGTATGATAAGAGACTTCTTCATCGCCGGGCTTACCCTTGGCATTACCGGCATCATGCTCTATTTCCCCTTCTATCTCGGTTTTTCTTCCCAGGCGGGCGGCACGTTACCGAATGTTATCTTTGTGACGCGAGGGATTTATCTTTGGATCATGTTTGCGCCTCTTTTGGTGCCCATCTTTGCATATGTATTCCACACATGGCGCAGGAATGCAGATGCAGATCTAAATGGGCTGAAGCGCAGCCTGCAAATCTCCCTGGGATTGGTGCTGATATTGTGGTCGGTTTCCTTGGCGATTACGGGGATCATCTCATCCTTGCATTTAATCAGCACTATCAATCCCGAGGCTGCAACAGCCGCAAGCACTTTCTTGGGATCATTAGCCGCGCCGGGCTGGGCAGCCCTGCTCAAAGAAGGCTTTATCCGTCGCCTGACTGTGCCAGGCACGCTGCTGACCCTGATTGCACTATTGACATTTGTGATCGCCAATCTCTGGCCTCGACAGCAAGAAAGTGCAACAGGCAATGACAGCCCCAACTATCCCTTGCTCCCCCGCTCCCCCGCTCCCCAGCCCCCCAGCCTCCAAGCCCCCTCGCACATATACGCATTACTCCTTACGCTCATCGCCGGATTGCTCGTTCTGGTCCCCGAGTTCGTCTTCCTGCGTGATATGTTTGGCTATCGCATCAACACCATTTTCAAGTTCTATTTCATTGCCTGGCTGATGTGGGGTATCGTCGCTGCCTATGCCAGCATCGTTTTGTGGAATCGTCTAAGCGCATCCTGGCAGATCGTATTCCGCGTGGGGATGGTGCTGCTGCTTGGCCTGGCGCTGATCTATCCTGTCTTGGGTTTGTGGACGAAGACCGATGGTTTCAATCCCTCACAATGGACGTTGGATGGTACTGCTTATTTACAGAATAACTCCCCAGATGAAGCCGCCGCCATGGTCTGGCTTCAGAAAGCGCCCTTGGGGGTGGTGGCGGAGGCCGTGGGCGGCAGTTACACTACTTTTGCGCGTATGTCAGCTCACAGCGGGCAGCCTACCGTGCTGGGTTGGGAATTCCACGAGATCCAATGGCGCGGCGGAACTGTGGAGATGGGCACCCGCAAGGCCGATATCGAGCGCCTGTACTGCATCCCCAGTTGGCACGAGGCCCGTCAGGTTCTTGATCGATATGATATTCGCTATGTGGTCGTGGGCGCTAAGGAGCGCATCGAGTATGCCGCGGGGAGCCAATCCTGCCCGACTGGTTTGAGTGACACCAAATTCATTCGCAACCTGCCGGTGGCCTTTCAGCAAGGGGATGTGACCATTTACGAGGCCCCTTTGCAGGAATAGCGATTATAATCAGTAGACCGTAACACAAGCGTAGAAACGCTTGCGTTGCGGTCTACTGATTACGTCGATTAGCGTAGCTATGCAGATGCGAAAACTCACTTACGAAGACATGCTCTATATCCTGGCTTTTATTTTGGCCCTGGGGGTGCGCCTGTTTAATTTAGGGGGAGCGCCGTTGTCTGAAATTGAGGCTGGCCCGGCCCTCCAGGCATTCGATTTAGCCCGAGGGAGTCTAACCGCGGCTGCGCCTGGCTCTCAACCAGGATACCTCGCCTTGACCAGCGCAACCTTCTCCCTCTTCGGGAGCAGCGACGCCTTAGCCCGTCTCTGGCCCGCAATAGCTGGGAGTCTTTTGGTATTAGCGCCATTTGCCTTCAGGCGTATTTTGGGGAGAAATGCTGCTCTCATTTTGGCTTTTGGATTGGCCCTTGATCCCGGGCTGGTGGCCTTGTCTCGCCTGGCAGATGGGCGGATGATGGCCATCGGATTTACCGTCTTAGCCCTGGCGCTGGCTTATGCTCGCAAACCAGCCGGGGCAGGCATATTCGCTGGGTTGGCGCTGCTCTCTGAGCCTTCGATTTGTCTGGGGTTGCTGGGGATGGCTATCGCCTGGGGTGTGGCACGTTGGACTGGAATCCCTTTGGGAGTTGGAATACTCGAAGAAGGCGAACCCACTATAACCCCCGCGAGCGCATCCCCTGGATTCCTGCGAACTTGGGCCCTCTTTACTTTGGGAACAATCCTGATCGTCAGCACCCTCTTCTTCTCATTCCCCGCTGGATTAGGCGCTTGGGCCAACTCGATCTCGGTATTCGCCCGCGGTTGGGTGTCGCCGTCGGGGGTACCAGTAGGGCGGTTGTTGGTGGCCTTAGCGGTGTACCAGCCCCTGGCGTTGGTCTTTGCCACCGTCGCTGTGGTGCGCGATTGGGTGCGCCTCAGACCGTTGGTGTTGTGGGCCTTAGCCGCCTTGGTATTGGCGATGGCCTTCACCGGACGACAAGTTGGCGATGTGGCCTGGGTGTTAGTGCCAATGTGGACCCTGGCAGCGGTGGGATTGTCGGTATATTTTGGAGAAGATGCGAAGAACCCCGTCAGCTTAGGACAGGCGGCGGCGATATTTGTTTTGCTGTCCCTGGTATGGTTGACGCTGGCCGGGCTGCATCTCGCCGTCGTTGAAGCGATCCGTTTGCGGGTGTTGGTCGTCCTGGGCATATTCGTGCTGGGGATTTTGACCACCGCCTTCGTTGCCTTAGGATGGAATTGGGAGATCGCCCGCAACGGGGCGGTTATTGGTGTTAGTGTTGCCCTGGGAGTATATGGGATTTCAGCGATGCTGGGGGCTTCGCAAGTGCATGTTGGCAGCCCGGCTGAGTTGTGGATGCCATCTCCCCGGACAGGTCAGGCTGAGTTATTCAAAGACACATTGCGAGAAGTATCTCTCTCGCACACCGGGGAAGCCAACTCGCTGGAAGTGGTATCTCTCGTTGATGCGCCCGCTCTGCGTTGGGTTTTGCGGGATTACTCGGACGCGCTCGTCGCCGCTTCGGTTGATGAAGAAATTTTACCTGTTGTCGTCATTGCTCCCCTGGGAAGCGAAACCCAGACCTGGACGGCGGCTTATCGCGGACAAGATTTTGCTTGGCGGTTGAATCCGGGATGGGAAGGCGTTCTGCCCGAGGCCTGGGTGGACTGGTTAGTATTTCGCAAGGCCCCTGTGCAATCAGAGCACATCCTGCTCTGGGTGCGGTCAGATTTGTTCCCAGACGATGTGGTAACGGTCGATGACGCGGTTGAGCAACCTGAAGAAGAATCAGGCGAGTTAGAATAACTGACTACTCAGGCTAAAAGAGAGATACCCCGAAAAAAGGGTGTGCGCAGGGGGTGCCGCTTTGCGCCTGCGCACACCCTTTTTTCGGGAACTTTCTCTCGATGGCTAAGATAGGATGAGAAAGTCGGTTCTCCAGAAATGTGATATACCAAAGGTAGTCACAATCAATTAGCGCACTCGATTAGGTGCAAAGGAGAACCGACTATGAATAAGGATAACACAAATTATGTAGGCATAGATATTGGAG
>JADHXE010000107.1 GCA_016783125.1 Anaerolineales bacterium | reverse complement strand
TCATCTGCGTAAGTCCTGTGGAGTTGTTTTGCATCCCAACAAGCAGCAGAGAAAGCCATAAAATCGCTCTTTCTGAAGCTGCAAATGGAAGCCTGGGGTCATACCCTGATAGTTCTCTTGGGAAACCTGCCCCTTGATTATCGGCCATCTCAAGATTTGCTCGATTATGCTCGTGTGCTTGATAAGCATTACATTCCTACTCGATATCCGAATGGGTTTGACAGTGGTGCGCCCACTGACTTTTATACACTGAAAGAAGCGGAGGGTTCGTGTACTTATGCAAAAGCACTTCTCGAATTCTGTAAGGGTCATATCGGCGAATAAAGAAGAAATCGCCCAGGCCGTTAAATCTCATGTGACCTTTCTTTGCCAAAACTATCCTGAGATAGTGAAAATCATCTGGTTTGGGTCGTGGGTCAATGGGATTCCAACACCAGGTAGTGATGTGGATTTATGTATTGTTGTGACTGACTCAACGAAGCCACGCCATGAGCGCGGGATAGATTACTTGCCTGTCGGATTCCCGGTTGGTTTAGATATCCATGTTTATACTGTAAGTGAGTTCGAGAGTTTGCCTCAGACGATGCCTACGTGGTATAAAGCAATAATATCCGGACAAAATATTTGTTGATAGAGATAATAATTCGTAACCTGGGTGGAAACAGCACAACTGAAACATGAAACTATTATTTATTGCCGATGGCCGCTCGCAAATCGCCCTGAACTGGATAAGTTATTTCGTGGATGCAGGCTATGAAGTGCACCTGGCATCCATTTACCCTTGCCAGCCCGACCTTGATTTTGCTTCGCTGACGATCATCCCGGTGGCGTTTAGTGGCGCCGTTGAGCAAGGGAGCACGGGAGTAGGGGAGAAGAGGAGCTTGCTGAGAAAGCTGGCAACGCCTCAAGTGAGAACCTGGTTGCGCCACCAGTTTGTGCCGCTCAGCCTGCCCAAAGCTGCCTCCAACCTCCAATACGCTGTAGGCGTATCCAATCTCAAGCCCGACCTGATCCACGCCATGCGCATTCCCTACGAAGGTATGTTAGCTGGGCTAGCAAGTGATGCGCTCCCCGCTCCCCGCCCCCCGCTGCTCATCTCCGTTTGGGGAAATGATTTCACGCTCCATGCTTCAGCTACGCGCCAATTGATAAAACTCACCCGCTTCGCAATGGAACGCGCCGACGCACTGCATACCGATTGTCATCGAGACCTGAAACTGGCTCATCATTGGGGATTTTCTAAAGAGAAACCAGGTGTCGTGCTGCCTGGTGCTGGTGGGATTCAAACAGAGATCTTCTTCCCCCAGGAAGAACCTCGCCAACCTGTTGTTATCAACCCGCGCGGACTGCGCGCTTATGTGCGTAACGATACCTTCTTCAAGGCTGTTCCCCAGGTGCTGGCGCGCCAACCCCAAACCCGATTCCTCTGCCCGGCGATGCAGAACCAACCCGAAGCCGAAGAATGGGCCTCCCGTCTGGGAGTAGGCGAATCCCTGGAATTGCAGCCCCTCCTGACCCGCAGTCAAATGGCAGAGACATTTCGTCAATCTCAAATCGTGTTATCCATCACCACGCATGATGGAACGCCAAACACGCTGCTTGAAGCCCTGGCTTGCGGTTGTTTTCCAATTGTGGGAGATATCGAATCTTTACGAGAATGGATCTCCCCTGGTGTGAATGGCCTTTTGGTGGATCCCGCCGATCCCAAGGCGTTGGCGGATGCAATTCTGGTTGCTCTGGGCGATCCCGGGCTGCGCGCCAGTGCCCGAGAGCATAACCTCAGGCTAATTGCTGAGCGAGCAAATTATCGAAAAGTAATGGGGGAAGCGGAGAGATTTTACTCTCAGATATGTGCGATTTAAAGCGTATCTGGGTTTAGATATTTATCCCAGGTGGCCTCAAATCTTGGGTTCATATCCATTACTGCGCGCCAGCATTTCCATAGCTTTACGGACTTTCAAGTGGTGCTTCAATCTAAAATCTGCCAGACGAGATTTTTCGCCTTCTGTCATCTCGGTTACCCCGATGTTGAGATCATCGAAAATCTGTTTAGCCTGATCTTCCGTCATGGTTTTTAGCCGCTCGCGCCGCTCCGCTTCGGTAATACGGTTGACTTCAGCAAAACCTCGCATTGTCTTGAGAACGATTTCTTTATCCAGCTTCGTCATGGTTGACTCCAACTTAATTTTATCATGTTCGTTGGAGTCTTTTTCGCCAGACTGCATAGCGCGAGCTGAAGCGTACGCCAATCCCTGATAGAGTAAGTTGGGGGCTTACGGCGTGTTTCAGGGCCTCTCTCAGACTATCGGCGTCGTGGAAAGGGGGCAGCAGTAACGAGCCGCGTCCGAGTTCGAACGCGGCGTGAGCGTCAGAGCCGTGGGTGCCAACCAGGTTATGTTGGCGGGCGAATTTCTGGGCCTGCCAGTTGAAGCCGGGCCACAAACAACGGGCGTTGAAAGTTTCGATAGCGTCGATGTTGGATAGGATTTCTTGAAGGACTTCCGGCCTCCAGTGACCTTTACGAAAGATATCGAAAGGATGCGATACACTGATGAAAGCTCCTTGATCCTTTAGTTGGCTAATCGTGGCCTTGGGACTGAGGCCGGGAGGGATTTCTTCTTCGACAAAGAATGCTAATAATTCCCCTTGGGTGGTGAGAATCTCCTCCCCAACAATTATCCGATCAGGATCCAGTTTTTTGGCGCGCAGTGCTCCTGCGATGGTATTGTGATCGGTGATAGCCACACGGTCGATACCTTTGCGCTGGCATGTAGCCAGCAGCTTCTCCGGAGTGGTCAGGCTGTCGTGAGAGAAGATGGTATGGCAATGGAAATCTACTCGTATCAAATCATCCACGTTCATCACCGTTTGCCACAGGCACGCCTACGGCGATCTCTGGTTTCAGCCCCAACAATTCCCTCGAGAAGGCCCATACGATCAGACCTAATACTACCCCAAACCAAAGGGTAGCAAAGCGGATCAAGAGAGTGGCCGCCGCGGCAGTATCGGCTCCCAGGGTGAGCAGCAAGGTCAGCATCCCGGCGATAGAAGCCTCGGCCGCGCCTAATCCGCCGGGCAGGGCCGATACAGCGCCAATTACTGTGGAGAAGGCCAGCACAAACACAGCAATAGAGAGTGTTTCCCAAGATGGCGGAATGCCTAATCCCAAGAGGATCATATAAAACCCGAGCCCCTCTCCGAGCCAAGAAATAACCCCCAAACCCACAGCAACCAGCGTCGCGCCAGGATTGAAGAGGGAAAAACTTCCTTCGTAGAAGTCGCGCAGTGCAGGGATGAAACGCTTGAGTAGCGGTAATTTGCTGGCAACATCGAGCAGTGCCAGTGCCAGGGGGCGAATTTGTGAAACGATGATGATCCCAAGCAGGATGGCCAGGATGATCGCAAAGGCAGGCCAGTATTGCGGATAAGCAATCACGCCCAGAGTAGAGAGCAAAACCACTGCCAACCCGTCGCTGATACGTTCAGCGAGCACAACAGAGATGCCCTTTGCCATTGAAACGCCGGTCTTGTGATGAATCCAGACCCCCTTGAGCGCCTCGCCCACTTTCCCCGGAGTCACAGCCAGCGGGAAGCCAGCCCCAAAGAGATGGAAGCTCTCCCAGATGGAGATTTCACTGGCGTCGATCTGACGCAGATAGAAATGGAATTTGAAGCCCCGCAGGAGATAGTTGAACAACGTCAACAGCAGAACGAGGGGGTAGAGTGACCATTTGAAGGCCATCACACGTTCACTGACCTGCCGCAGGTCGGACACCAAAGTCAAACTGAGCATGACTAAGAAACCGAATAGCAGGCCGAGTATCAGGCGGCGAGTGAGATTGGATGGTATTCGCTTAGGCATAAACGCTCAAACAAAAAAATAATATCGAAAAAAGAGTGCGTTCAGGGTAATACTACCCTGAACGCACTCTTTTTTCGCATTTCTCGACTTACTTTCGTCCTAAAAGATACGCCAATCCAGCCGCGCCTGCTGCTAGAATGGTCAATCCTACTATGGCTTGTTTGACGGTTGTAGGCTCCACCCCTGGTAGAACAACTTCGCCATCACCGTAGTTCTTGAACATCTGCCCCCATTTTGTATCTAAGGCGCTCTCTACTCTTTTGCGGCCAACGAAGGGGTACCAGTAGACATTGTGGTAGAAGTTGCTGGCGAAATAAGCCCAGGGCACAATCGGACTGCGCAGCAGCGGCTTCTCGACAAAATTCAGCCAGCCATGGTAGATCATCTTCTGGCCGCGGCTGGCGAAGGTATCTTCTTGGACGAAGTGCCAATCGGGTTCGCTCTCGATGTCATGGCCGACGATCTCGATCTGGCGCGGATCGCCAACCCCAAGGCCCATCTCGTGAGCCAGGCGGATGAAGCGCAAACTCAGGGGGTCGAATCCCTGCAATTTAGCAGAAACAGCATCAATTGCAACCTGATCAGCCGACGCCAACAGGATATCCTTCTCGTGCCAGCGCATCGCCCGCGGCCCAGGACCATCCCCGGCGAAAGTGCCATCCATCACCGCGAAAATGCCCGGGTGGATGTCCTGCTGAATGGACAACAAGTCAACCAGGGTGTCATGGATCACAGAATGGGTCCAATGGCGGTTGCGGTGCAGCAGGCCGCCGAAGGCATTTTTCATCGCCCCGGTGATAGTGGTGAACACGTGAGTTTTCACAGTGGGGAGCTGGATGATATTCATGCCGAACAAGGCCTTGGGGATGTGGACACCCTCGGGGAAAACCTTGTCGAGAACCAGGAACGGACGTTCTTTGGGCTGGTACTCCACCCATTCAAAATCCTGCTCGTAGAGATACATGCAGGGAACATCGTTGTTGTCGGTGACGAATTTGTGCTTGTTATTGCGCTCACCTTCAGATGTATCGACCACCACAGTATCGTTATGCACGCCGACGAGATCGTTATAATCGGCACCTTTGAGCGTTTTGATCACACCGTCGAGCTGCCAGGGGGTCGTGGAGCAGGCCGGATACCAGGTTTGCCAGGAGATATTGATCTTCAGGCCAGTTTGGTTACCCTTGGGGAGAGCATCTTCGAAGCCAGCTTTCTGCATAACTTCTTGGATGTCATCGAGTACAGTTTCAGGTGAAGTTTTTACAACGGCTACTTTTCCATAGCCAGGAAATTCAGACATTTTTGCCTCCAGAATAATATCTTTGCAACAGATCAACCATGGAACGGATTATAAACTTCTTTCGGCTCTTTGGGAATCGCCGGGGAGGTTCCTAAAGAGCCCCCTTCTTTCAGGAATTAGAAATCATCAATCCTATAGTATAATGAATTTGCTTTAACATTAGAAAATCTTCATATGCGTATCTACCGAATATACTTGCGTATCTACCGAATATACTATTGAGGGTGCTTTGAGTAAAATACATATGGTAGGTCAGCGAAAAGTACCGGGGTATTTAAGCACATCATCTGGTATTTGGCAAACGGTTTCATGAGTTGGTAGTTCGAAGATACTTTGGGAGCCAATGAGTTTGACAATGCTTGAAATAATTGGTTACTGAAAAAACCTATGTCGGGGATAAAATCATTCTTTTCCAAGTTGCCTGTTCAGGTATTCTTGTTTAGTGTTGTTTCAATCTATATTTTCCTGATCCTGCCGCGCCCAGTAGAAAATATATATGATATTGAGGTTGCTGATGGGTATGCATATTTATCTTACGGTGAGCATGGTATTGTAGCGCTTGATATTTCAGATAAAGAGAATATTGTAGAAGTGGGGGATTTTGATACCTTTGGATCTGCCAGGGGATTGGCTTTAAGGGAGAATGATCTATATGTGGCAGATGGGAGTAACGGCTTAGTTGTATTGGATGTTTCAGATCCAGCCAATATAAAACAGAAATGGCACGTTAAGGAGCTAAAAGATGCGTGGGATATTGCTTTTTATCGAGATTTTGCATATATTGTTGATGGCGTAAAGGGCTTATATTCACTAGAGATAAATCCATTTCCGTCGAAAGACAATGGGCAACACGTTTGGCATAATGAAGATGCTGAACAAGGACTTACCCGAATATTAATTGATGGAGGCAAGGTTTACACGGTTGGTATCGATAATAATTTGCATTTCTTCAATATTCCCGATGGCAAGCCGGCAAAACCAAATAAAACCACAACTGTAACGACAGGCGCAATCATCAAGGATTTTGTGCTCTGGGAGTCAAATCTATACTTTGTCGCCGATGAAATGGGTCTGGCTTGGATCAAGAATCCAGGTGCTGATACAGAAGCACCCAATGGAAACTATCCAATCGAGGGTGGTGTTTCCAGCCTTGAGATTTATGGCGATTTCGCCTTTGTGGGCATTCCAAATCGAGGCGTGGTTGTGTACGATATCTCCAATTTGGAGCATATTACAAAGATATCCTCCAACGATGATATCAAGCAGCCCACAAAACTGATTTATCATGATGCGGGCCTTAAAGATGATGGTTATCTGTACGTAGGCGATGGGGAAAAAGGCTTCAAGACGGTCAGGATTGAATATGATGCGAAAATTCCCGGAGATGCTAAGGGAGAGGTTTTGGGGAGTGTAGAAGATATCGCAGTTTACAAAAAGTATATCTATATTGCCAGCTGCGAGCAGGGGATTCAAGTGGCTGAATTTAGGGAAGAAAAGGATGTCATCAAACGGGGCGATTATAAAGAACTGCCTGGATGTGCGGTATCGGTGGCCGTGACAAAAGACTTTCTGCTGGCAGCACATCAAGAGAAGGGTCTGCGGGTATATAGTCTCGACCTCGTTTTATCGCCAAAACAAATTAATGATATAGATACTCCCGGGTCGGCAAATGATGTGGTCATAAAGGGTGAATACGCGTATATTGCGGATGGAGAAAGTGGACTACAAGTCATCGATTGGGATGGGATTATCAAAGAAATCCAATTATTTGGGTATGCGGACCTCGACATTGATGATGATGACAAAGTAGCTGATGCTCAAGGGATATTCATTCTAAACGATTATGCCTACGTCGCAGTTGGCGATGAAGGCCTGGCAATTGTAAATATCAGTGATCCGGGAAATCCGGAATTGGTTTCCACACACGAGGTAGGTTTTTTCGCACGAGCAGTTTTTGTATATGATTTCCCCTTAGATGATAAGGATCGTTATTATGCTTATGTGGTTGGCGGGGAAGACGATGATGTATCAGGGCTGCAAGTTATCGATGTGACCGCCCCAGCCAGCCCCCAAGATTTTGGCCCTTTCAGGGATAATCCCGAGCCTCTGGTTGATGTGTTTGTTGAAGGTCTCTATCTCTACTTGCTGCAGGAAAGCAAGGGTTTGAGTCTCTTATCGATCAAAGCTCCGGACTCTCTGCAGGAAATCGAGTTGGGGGAACAAGATGGCGAGTATTCAAAACTTACTTTCCATGATAAATATATTTTTATCGGAAGGAAAAGAGACGGCTTCAGAGCTATCCGATTCGAAGATGGTGGGGAAATTGCTCACGAATTCGAATTCTCTGGTGGGTGGAGTGTCAACGATCTGGATCTGACTGGATTTTATGCTTATGCCGCAGATGGGGAAAAAGGCTTGCGGATCATTAACCTTGAAGATCCTAAAGATCCATCGATCGTGAAGAACTTTCCAAGTATTGGGGAAATTTATGGTATTACTATTCAAAATAATCTTGCCTATCTAGCCAGCGGCAATAAAGGGTTGGAAATATTAAATATTGAAAATCGCGAGACCCCGATTCAGGTTGGTGTATATGAAGAACTGAAAAACGCCTTAGATGTAGAGGTTAAAGGAAAGTACGCCTATATTGCTAATGGCGAAGATGGAATTACAATTTTAGATATTGAAACTCTTTCCGAAATCAAGGTTGCTACAGAATTCAAAGAAATCGGAAGTGCGAAAGACGTTGCTATCGTGGGAGAGTATGCCTTCATTGCAACGGGGGGATCGGGTATGCAAGTTGTCAGGATCGTCAACCCCAAAAATCCAAGAGATCTGACCACTGATTTCGATTTGAGTGATTCCAGAGCAATCACACCTTCGCAATACCAGGAACACTTATTTATTGCTGATGGTAGCGATGGCGCAAAAGTTTTTGATATTTCCACACTTGCAGAGCCGACGATAATATTTGATTTTGAAGGCGAGAAAAACTACAACTCAAGTGATGTGTCGATAATGGAGAGATATTTTGCTGTTGCTGATGGAGAAAATGGCGCTCTAATTTTCTATTATCCGGGAGAATATCATATTCCATCCTGGGTCGATACAGAAAGAATTGGCAAAGATGGCATCAATGTAAACAAAGTTAATATCGTTGATCTTTCTCCCGATTCGCCATCTGATTTTCATATTGTGATATCCGATGAAGAAGGAGGGGTGAAGGTCAGGACAATCGAGAAGAGGGTGGGGACAACTTTCGAAGGATTCTACGAGGCCCCAGGGAACGCGACTTTCAAGGAGGTATTCAGCGCCCTAAAGAGTGTTGTCAAATCTACGTATGCGTCTTTATTGGACCAGGCAGGTAGTGTGACTTTGCTCAATCTCCCAAAGACATTGATTGGTACCAGCCTAGAGCAATGGCGTACCTATATCGTTGGCCGGGTAAAGACCATGATCTCGATGATCGTGTTTGCGGTGATCTTTTTGGGAGTGACTAACTTTATCGGGCTGGTTTTAGTTTCTGGGTTGATCTTGCCAATTCGGACATTCTCATCGATTAGAGAAGTATATCGCCGTCTTTCTGCTTTTATGTTTGGACAGCATGGGCCGGTTGTCTTTGCTGAAGATGGAAAACAAATCGAGCGTGATGGGATTCGGGACGTGGGATTGGGCTTCGCCAAAGTAGATGCTTGCAGCGCGGTGGTCATCGAGCGGACTGCGTATCAACCGGGCTGTATTCGGGGCTTATTCTTAGCACTTTTAGGACGCCACCCGCGCGAAAAGCTGCGTTCGCGTACGGAAGATGTGGGAATTCAATTTACCAGAACTGGAGAAAGAGTCCGCGGTGTGGCTGACCTGCGAAAACAGATCAGGTTGCGTCCAGGGGTAAAGGCGCACACGCGCGATGGCATTGAAGTCAATACGGTTGTCTTTGCCCTGTATACATTGGGGGAACCCCCTGAGGTTTACAAAGTCACCTATGTAGGAGAAGAAAAGCCTGAGAACTTGCGTGTTGTTGAGACAAAGTTACGGGACCCTGGTGAAGAAGATGGGCAATATCAAATTCAAGTTGTTGACAGGCTGGTAGATATTCTCGATCCGGAAGACAAATTAGATATCCATCGCTTTGTGCGATCTTATAGCAGGAGAGCAGGACTGGAATTGACAGAGACAATCGATGAGCCAAATGGCTGGAGACCATTCCGGTTTTACCCTCAACGAGTCTTCGCCGCGATTGCTTCCCGCCCCTTCGACGTTTTCAAGGGGAAACGCATTGATTGGACAGAAATCCCCGCTCATCTTGCTGTAAATACTTTTCGAGAATTATTAGCTCAGGAGCTTTACGATGGCCTGTTCGAACCGGATGATGCCCAATCATATCCCCTGCTGGATTTGAAAAACCTGGTACGGACTCGCATGGTAAATAAAGGTATTTTGGCATATCAATTCATAAAACGAGCTGATGGAAAACAGATTGAGAGCGATCAGGCTTTGAGAGAGAGTGAAGTAATCCAGTATCCAGAACAGGAATTCAAGGCGAGGAAAGAATTAAGATCTCGTGGAATAAAAGTCATCACAGCAAGCTTCACTGAGTTGCAGCCCAGCATCTCCGATGTACAAAGCCGCTATATGTTTGATCATTGGCGCGCTCCCTGGCAGCAAGAGGCCGTAATTATTCGATCCGATCATGAACTCCAGGCTGTGCGGATGCAAAACCAGGCCCGCGCCCAGGCGCAGCGTGATATGGCTTATACGCTGTCGAAGATATTGAGTGCAAGTGAGTTCAGCAGAGAGGCGATGGCATTGCGAGTTTTTCAGGCCTTAGAAACCGCCGCGGCTGACCCTGCCACCCAGAGTTTGCTGCCAAGAGACACGATTGATTTGATGCGCAGTTTGAGAAATATGTTATTGCCTGGTGATCGCTCATTTTTTAGGGAATAAACCGTGTTGCGAAGATATTCAATTCTCTCAGATCCATGGTTAGGGGACCGCTTGTGGGGTTTTCTCCGCTTGCTGGGTGTGCTTGGCTTTGTGCTGCTCCTGGGGAGTGTAGGGAGTGCTTTGTTTGAAGAATTTAATTCAGAAGTTGTGGCTACGGGGTGGCTGGGGCAGTCCCGGATATTGAAGCTCATTCCGTTCAACGTGTTACGACTGTTTGCATTTTTGGCGCGCAGTTATCGCTATCATTTATTTGTGTTCCTGGTGTTTTTGGGTGTTTTTTATGTTGGGGCGCACTACATCCGCGTTGTGTATAATCTGGATATGCTGCGTTTGGGCATGCGTTATTTAGGGGCGTTATTGTTCGCCATTCGGTATCCGCGTATGACTATTCAGGATGGTGAAAAACAAATCTCCCCTGGTGAAACCAATCTATTGGATCTTATTGGAGGACCAGGCTACTTGATCATTCAGCCCGGCAGCCTGGTGTTGTTGGAGGGGGCAAACGGGACTACGCGAGTGTGTGGCGAAGGTTCGAATTACGTATACCGCTTCGAAAAAATACGCCATGTCATCAACCTGGATGACAGACAGGGTTTCATCGAGGAAACCAAAGCAACAACAAAAGATGGCGTTGCAATAAGGGTTCGGAATGTCAATTATGGATACCGGCTAAGGACGGGGCGGGTATTCAGCGAAGCTGCCCGACAGAATCCAGATGCGCCCTATCCGTTCTCATACCGGGCAGTGCTGGCTATGGTATTCGGGCGCTCAGTTGGCGCATTTGATATCACGCCATGGCACAATTTGGTTAATATTGCTGTTGACGCTGCGATCATTGATTATATTAGAGCGAATCGATTCGATGACGTAACCACGCCGCGTTTCGATGGCGACATTGCTAGAGTTGAGATCGCCAGACGACTTAATTCAGGAGGAACTCGCAACCGCCTGAGAGGCGTAGGGGCTGAACTGCTTTGGGTGGATATGGGCCACTTTGAAGTTGTTGACAAACGCATAGAAGCCCAGCGTGTTGAGACCTGGGGAGCAAAATGGGCTGGCCTTGCGGAAGTCAACCGAGCTTTTGGTGATGCGAAGCGATTGTCGTTTAGGGAACTCGGTCGAGCAGAAGCGCAAGCGGAAATGCTATTGAGTATTCTCTCGGTTCTTGATGATATCGATGATTTAGCGAGTAATGAAGATACTGTGCGCGCGATCATTCTATCGCGCACTTCTCAGCTACTAGAAGGAATGTCTGGGCGAGGATTGTTGACGGGGGGATCTTCGGATGAATTGCCCCCTCCTTCGCAATAAACTAGTGGGTGAACTGCGTTGGAGAATGCAAGATGATAACAATTGCAAAAGCACATAAGTGGCTAAATAAATTTCATCCAAAAAGTGACAAAACCTATTTAAGTCCGACGGTGTTAAAGCTTTCTAAGGATATGCACAAAGCAATAAGAAAGGGTGACCTTCTTGAAGCTTGGAAATTAGTTGAGCGTATTCCAAGAATTAGCGATGGCTATGGAGTTTGTAATGAGATGGCGGAGGCGCGTGTTGCTTGCGCATGCGTGGTTTGCCAACTTGGATATTTAGAAAAAACAGCTGAGTTATTGAAAGAAGCAGCGGGTTATTATTATGCATCTCGTCACCAGGAAGGCGTTGTTCGCTGGATGCTGGGTTGCGTATATTGGCAACTATCTGGCAACGAGGACAATGCTATAACATGCTGGCGAAGTAGTATCAGAATATTTGAATCCTATTCGAAGCACACTCGATTTATTTCAGAGGATCAAATAAATTGGAACAAAGAATTAGTTGAGGACATGAGGGAAGATATTCAATTAGCGATTGATTATCCGAAAAAGAGAAACTTGTGGGTTTGTTCGAAGGAAGAGAGAGAGGATGCTGAAAATGATACTCGAGATGGTGCAAGTGTAACCGAAGTTGCAGATGCATCAGATGATGATATTGATACTACTAATCATGTAGAAGAAACCCCTATTGAAAACATAGCTAAGGATAAATCAACAAAGTTGACAAGAGGGTATCTTGTAAAATGGCCAGTTCTAGCTGAAATTCCAGCGGGAACGCCATATGATGCGCTCCGTTTTCCTGACAGTCAATCTCAAACTAGTCAATTGCGGATCGATGATCAATTGGTCGATGTTTATAGTACGCATCCTACTTTTGGAAGTCAAATTCATCTATCAGAATATGAGAGATACTATTTTCTCAGGGTTAAAGGAGACAGTATGAATCTGGCAGGTATCAATCATGGAGATTATGTGTTGATGCGGCGTACGCAAGTTGGCAGAAATGGAGACATAGTTGCTGTAGTAATAGCAGATTATGGAAAAGATGCAACGCTCAAGCGATTTACTGTTGGAAAGGACTCTTTTTTCTTCCAACCAGAAAGTACAAATGAAACACATAAAACACTTGAGTTTGGCCATCTTGATGAAAGTTTTCATATTCATGGTGTTGCTGTTGCAGTATTAAAACCATCTGATTCTGAATAGTCAGGTTATATTGTGCTATCATAATGGAGCAATCATAGCGAATGCTTGAATATTATCGTTACTCCCCCGAAGTATCTAAAGCCAAACAACTCCAAGCCTCTCTGGTCGCCTTAGAAACCACCGTCCTGACCCACGGACTGCCGTACCCGCAGAACCTGCAATTGGCGCAGGATATGGAGGCACAAGTCCGGGCGCATGGGGCCACGCCAGCCACGATCGCTGTATTGGACGGGATCATTCAGGTGGGATTGAGCGATGAGCAGTTAGAATTTCTGGTGCAGGCCAAGAACTTGCGCAAGGTCAGCCGGCGCGATTTTGCCCCGGCAATTGCGAAAAAAGAAAGCGGCGGGACGACGGTAGCGGGCACGTTGATCGCCGCGCACGCGGCCGGGATCCAGGTGTTCGCTACGGGGGGCATCGGTGGTGTTCACCGGCAGCCGGCTTATGATGTCTCCGCCGATCTGCTTGAGATATCGCGCACCCCGGTGATCGTGGTCTGCGCGGGGGCTAAGGCGATTCTTGATCTGCCTGCTACATTGGAATATCTGGAGACGCTTGGGGTTCCGGTGGTGGGCTATCAGACGGATGAGTTCCCGGCCTTTTATTCGCGCTCTAGCGGGCTGCCTGTGAGTGTTCGGGCTGATTCGCCAGGCGAAGTGGCTGAGATCGCCCGGGCGCACTGGGGTTTGGGGTTAGACAGCGCCATTCTCGTTGCAGTACCACCCCCAAAGGAGTCAGCGCTTCCGGCTGGGGACGCGGAGCGGGCTATCGAACAGGCCCTTCTCGAAGCGGAGCAGGAAAATGTGCGCGGCCAGGCAGTCACCCCGTTCTTGTTGGCGCGTGTCAGCGATTTGACCGGACACTCCAGCCTGAAGGCAAATCTGGCTTTATTGCTAAACAATGCGCGCGTGGCTGCCGAGGTCGCGGTTGCCTTATCGAAAAGCACCCACTTGGCTGCGGTTTGAAGGGTAAATATTTCACCGCGAGGGCGCACACTGTGTGGCCCTTCGGGCAGAACGTCAAGTTTTTATTAGTTTCCCCTTTTTCCTTCGCGTGCTTGGCGTCTTGGCGGTTCAACTATAGCGTCATTCTGTTGACCAACACTTAGCATGGCAACTGTCCAATTATGGCGTGGGGGTCAAAGTGGGCCAGCGAGTTATCGTCGGTGTTGGTGTCAGCGGTGCGGCTGTGGGCCAGCGTGTGATCGTCGGCGAGAGCGTGGCTGTTGGTACTGTGGGGACGGGCGTGCGTGTATCGGAGGGGGTCACCGTTGGCCAGGGTGTGTTTGTGAGGGTTCTCGTTGAAGTGGGCTGGGGAGTCTTGGTGGGCGTAATTGTGGCGGTTGGCAAGAGAGAGGTAGATGTCCGCGTGGGGGTGGGCGTGATCGTTGGCCAGGGCGTTGAAGTGGCCGTAGCTGTGCCGGTTGGTGTTGTTGTGGCGGTGTCGGTAGGCGTGGCCGTGAGCGTAGGGGGATCACCTTCAACGATGAATGAACCCGCCACTACCCAATCCAGCCCGATGAAGATCTGGACTTGATACTCCCCGGGAAGCCAGTTATCCGCGTCAGGGTTCCATTCTGAGAAACCAGAACCACCCGTGCCCCATATCCAGGGGCTGGTCTCGAAGTTCACTAATTCACCTTCGCGGAACCACAGTGCGGTCCATTGCACGCCATCTACCATGCCGTCATATGTATAATATGCGAACATCTCGCCAACCGGGT
>JADHXE010000106.1 GCA_016783125.1 Anaerolineales bacterium | reverse complement strand
CTCCACACCAAGTCCCAAAGAGCCAAAATATCGAAAGGGGAAGTTCGTCAGTTGAAAAAAATATCAAAACAAGTCATAATATTTTGGTCAGAAATCTCCATGATATTGAGAGATCCCACAGCTTTTTTACTTACGTATAGATTACAGCAACTTGAAACATCACTCGAAGATTTCAAATAAAGGAGAAATGTATTCATGGTTACGTTGACAAAACCTGCCAATGAATTGAAGGCTGCCCACCACCTCCTGGCAGAGTATGACTACGAACTTCGCCCCGTGGAACAGGGTTATGCCAACCGCACGCTATATATCAACTTGTCTGACAACACCATTCAAGAAAAGCCCGTCACCCAGCAGATGAAGGATATCTTCACTGGCGGGCGCGGTTTTGCGCTTTGGCTGCTATGGGATGCCATTAAAGACGACACAAAGTGGGACGATCCCGAAAATGATCTAGTGATCGCCAACGGCCCCATCGGCGGCTTGACAGCCTATCCTGGTTTGGGGAAATCCACTGTTGTCACCATCTCCCCACTCACCAAGAGCGTCATCGACAGCAACGCCGGCGGATATTTCGCACCATATCTAAAATTCTCGGGGTTTGACGCCATCGAAATCCAGGGTAAGGCTCCTGAGGATGTTTTTGGCGATGTGCTTATCGTCATCGATGGCGACACCGGCCACATCTCCATCGAAACTGCCCCTCTGGAAGGGATCGACTCGCACCTGCTTGCCAATGAGCTTGCTGAACTATACGGCGGTGGCAAACGCGGTAAATATGGCGTCTCCACCGTGACTGCTGGGCTGGCTTCCGAACACATCAACTACGCCTGCCTTAACTTTAGCTGGTACGATGTGCGCCGCAAAGAGATGCGTCTGAAACAAGCAGGACGCGGCGGAACAGGGCGCGTCTTCCGCGATAAGGGCATCAAAGGTATCGTGGTCAAATTCAATGGCCTCAAGGGAGATATCAACAATCCCATAGATATGCTCATGATCCGCAAAGCTGGCAAGCGCATCAACAAAGAAATCTCCGATCTGGACGACAAGCAGAACCAGATGCGTAAAGTTGGTACCGCCCACCTGGTCGAGATCATGGATCACTTCGACCTGCTGCCGGTGCACAACTTCCGCTATGGCGCGCACCCCAATAGCGGGCAAATCGACTCATCTATCTGGCACGAGCAATTCACCCAGGGCATCAACGACGCCTGTTGGGCAGGCTGCACGATGTCTTGCTCTCATGGCGTAGATGGATTCCCCCTGCAAACCGGTCCCTACAAAGGGCAATCCGTCCTGGTAGACGGACCCGAATATGAAAACGTCGCCGGGCTGGGCTCCAATATCGGTGTGTTCGATCCCTTGGCTGTCATCGAAATGAACTTCTACTGCGATACCTATGGTGTGGATACAATCTCCTTTGCCAACTGTGTGGCCTTTGTAATGGAGTGCTGGCAGTACGGTATCCTCGACGCTGAAAAGACTGGCGGCCTGGATCTGACTTGGGGCAACGCAGAATCCGCCCTGGAGCTGCTCCATCAGATGGCCCGAGGAGAGGGCTTCGGAGTCACCGTTGGGCAGGGCACCCGTTCTATGAAGGTTTACTTTGCCGAGGAGTACGGCGGTGATGCTGACTTCCTCAACGATATCGCCATGGAAACCAAAGGGCTAGAAATCTCAGAATACCTGACCAAAGAGTCCATCGCCCAGCAAGGCGGCTACGGTCTGGCTCTCAAAGGCGGCCAGCACGACGAAGCCTGGCTGATCTTCATGGATCAAGTCAACAAGCAGCTCCCCACCTTCGAAGACAAAGCTGAAGCCCTGCACTACTTCCCCATGTGGCGCACCTGGTTCTCCATCCATGGCTTATGCAAGCTGCCCTGGAACGACATCCAACCCGAAAACAACGCCGACACCGATGAGCCACAAAAAGTGCCAGAGCATGTTGAAAACTACATCTGGCTTTACGAAGGTTTGACCGGAAAGAAAACCACTCCCGAGGATTTAATCGCTCAATCAGAACGAGTGTATAACTTCCAGAGAGTATTCAACTTACGCGTGGGATTCGGCACCCGAGAACATGATACTGTCCCCTACCGCGCTATGGGCCCCGTCACCAAAGACGAATACGAATCGCGCCAGGAACGCTACGACGGCCAACTCAAAGAACTCCTGGGCCTCAATCCAGAGGGCATAGCCACGGAAGGAAAAATGGCCGCCCTGCGCAAGTATCGCTACGAGCAGTACGACCAAATGACAGATGCAGTTTACAAACGGCGCGGCTGGGATGAGAGCGGAGTCCCCACCCTCGAGAAACTCAAGGATTTAGGTATCGATCTGCCTGAAGTAGTTGAAGTTGTGGAAAGGGCGAGAAATCAGTAAGCAGTTGTCAGTAAGCAGTAAACAGTAGTTAGTCGCCAGGTTATTTTGCATATCCTGGCGGCTAACTTATCAGGAGAGTTTAGATGAAACTTCTTCGCATCACCCTACTCCTTGCAATATCGGGGTTTTCTTTATCCGCTTGCGATACCTTTCAGCCGTCTCAACTGTGTGGAGGTGAGACCGAGGCCGATCACCAGGCCTTCACCAATACCTTCTCAGAAATGCAGCTTGTCAACCAGGCCATCACAGGAGAAGGGGAAAACGGCGGGCAAACCGGACGCGTCTTTGAGCAACCCGTTTCACTAATCATCGATCTGACCAGCTTGGAAGAAGTTGAGATGCGCTTATGTATCTTCGAGGCAAAAAGAAATGGCGAGATTGTATTTGATGAAGATTTCTCGATATCTGCGGGCCAAGAGAGTTTTGATTTGGGAGATTTCGGCGAAGGTTCTCATATCATCCGGGTTTATGTAGATGGCAAATTAGTCGAGAATATTTCTTTCCTGATCCAATGAGGATGTCCGATCATAATAGGACACGGATCAAACGGATTTTACGGATTTGGGGAAATATTTTAAAATTTGTAATGGTCAACGGGATGATAGACAGCCGCAGACTTCCGCACCCCGGCATCCGCCCGGACACGCTTTGCGTCCCTTTGGGAAAGTGTCCAGGCTAGGGAGCGGCGCCCCATGAATGGGACTTTGGGGTCATGTGACGTTCAGAAAAGCCCGATTTATCGGGTGCTGCCTGCTAGCCCGGAGATTGATCTCCGGGTAGACGCCGGGCTGAGAAGCGCACTAAATTACCTGAACTCAAAGGCAGTGATGTATGCATAGTAGCTCGACCAATCACTGGCGAAAACGCGCGAGCCATCCGGGGTCACAGCCACGCCTGAGATAGAGTAGAACTCTCCTTCAGGCCAGGGATTCTCGCCGTCCTCAACATCTACGCCGAATTGAGCTACGATATTGCCATCCGAATCCAGCTTGATCACACTATCCGGCGTCCATACAGCCACATAAAAATTCCCTGCATCATCAATAGCAATATCCTGAGGTCCAGTCCACGATAGGGCTTCTTCGCCCAAAGAGCCTAACAAAGTGCCCTCCGAAGCATACTTCAGGATAATATCATCCAGCCAATCCAGGATATAGAGATTGCCATCCGGGCCGAAATCCATTTCCTCGGTTCCTGAGTATTCTTCATCTATGCGGAATTCACGCAGGTATGTGCCATCCGCGCTAAAAACCTGCACGCGGGTGAAATCTATTTCCGCATCCGTCTCGTTATCATCAAGCACATAGATTTCTCCATCCGGACTTATGGCAAGGGCAACAGGGCTGAAGATTCCAAACTGGCCCGGACCATTGCCATCTTCCCCAAATTGGTACAGCAATACACCATCTGGAGAGAATCCAAAAACCTGATTAGCGCCCCAATCCCCAACGTATATATTGCCATCGGGAGCGACTTGAACATCCGTAGGCTGCCACAGGTCTTCGTGGTCGATTAAACGGATCAGTGCACCATCTGTGGCATCGAGGACGCGCACACCGAAGGTTTCGTCGGCTATATAAACCATCCCATCAGCCGTAGCGTACATTCCATCCACCCCACCGATTTGACCATCCTCCGTGCCTCTCTCGCCGCCCGCTCGCCATAGGACACCCTCTGTAGTTCCTGTTTCAGATAGCGACTCGGAGATATCTGCTCCTGCTGAGTGGCCAACCAGCTCTACGGCGTCGATCTCGTTCCAGGTCGGATCGATCACCGATTGGTCAATGGTGATCTTGAGAGCATTGACTTCATAATCTACCTCGATAGGGATTGCCAAGGTATAGGGACACTGCTCCCAAAGATTCTCAGGCGCGCCGGTATAAACCGTGTGATAACCGCCCTGGGTGTCAATGACTTCGACTTGCACGACCTGATCAGGCGAGTGGGTTTGGATAATGTTGATCTCCGTGGGGATAACGGGTGTATCATATCCCAGCTCGATCCACTCCACAGTATCACTGCCTGCGGAGGCCCAGGCAGTTACGGCGTCCTCGCAAACATCGATGAGCGTGTCCGGCGCGCCGGTTGCCTGAATTGCAGCCCAATCGGGGTTGCCCCATTCGGAACTCGCAGTGGCTGTGCTGGCCCACTGGCGGATTTCGTCAGCCACATACTCATCTTCCTCTTCTTCGAAGCTGAATTCAATTTCTGCCGGCTCGAAGAAAATCACTGATGCAACACAGCATCGAAATAAGGGGAGAAGTCTTCCCATTGATCGCCAGGGGTGTAGCCAAACATGGTGAACTGCTGCGTAGGAGAGGGCAGCGCAACCGCGATACGACCAGCTACAGGCTGACCATCGACAGTTCCTTCAAGGTCCGCTATGAACCCGTCCACGCCGCCAATCGTTATTGTGCGCTTATTTGTATATTGGAGCTGTGCGTTTTCATCGGCCGCAGTTTCTTGGGAGAACTCATCGAAGAGTTGATCCAAAGTTTTCTCTTCTTCGTTGAGACCACCGATCAGCAGAATGGCAGGTCCATAATCCGGGTCGGCGTCTGGGGCCTCCATCGAAGCCAGGCCAAAGAACTCCTCAACACTATATCCTGGAATTGTGGAGAATGAATATCCCCCCTCCTCACTGCGGTACTCCTCTCCGAGTGGAACATCAGTCACCTTTTCAGGAGCATCTTCTCCTGAAGGCTCAGCCTGCTCCGGGGCTGCTTCAGCATCCACTTCGGGAGAACTTTCATCAGATATTCCTCCCAAAATCGTTTGGCAAGCCAGGCTAGCCAGTGCTAGTACGATGATAGCAATAATGATATTGGAAAGTTTAGTTTTCATCCGGCGCCTCCTCAATAATCAGAAACTGTAATAGTCAACAATAGCTTGAACAGTGAATTTTTATGAGGAAGCCAGGAAACCATGATTTTTTTCCTGCGTTCCTGGCTTCCTCATAAGAAACTTGAAACACGACTTTTTGCCAAACTTGTTCAAGCTTCTGTTGACTACTACATCAATAATCAGAAACCCTTTGATTTTAATAAAACCCGCTACACCAACTATATACCAGAATGGCGTCCAATTACAAGAGGTACAGAGGTACTTTGATCCCAAAATAAAAAATCGACCCATGATATAATCCCGTTACCGTGTAATCTGTCATTGACCAAGGTGCTCCAAAAATGCCAGCAGAGAAAATCATCTCCGAAGCCAAAGTGAGCGTCGAACGCATGATTTTGGGCGAGGAAGAAATCGCATGAAAAAAGGCTCTAAGTATTTCCGCTTGTTCGAGAGTTTGCAAGGTCGCGGCGAAGATGACCTCACGCTTACTTTCGCTGAGATCGAAGCAACACTGAACGACTCTCTCCCCCCTTCGGCACGCACGACGCGCGGCTGGTGGAGCAACCGCGGGGGCGGCTCTCTGCAGGCTGCGGCCTGGATGGAAGCTGGCTATCACGTCGAGGAACTCGATCTCGAGAGCGAACAAGTTACATTCCGTAAACCGATCCAATGCTATGAAGTTCGTCGTGTGGGGGATATTATCTTGTGGTCGGGGGAGATGATCAAAGGGCTGCGCGCCCACATGGATATGAAGCAGTCCGATTTCGCTTCAGAGTTGGGCGTGCGGCAACAAACGGTCAGCGAGTGGGAAACGGGGATTTACGAGCCAAAGCGCGCCATGTCAAAGCTGTTGATGATGATTGCCGAACAAGCCGGGTTCCAATACGGGGAAGAAATGTAAAATTGACTATTGACATTAATGACGTTACCGTGTAGAATGTACATATACACGGTAACGGATATTTGTCAATGAATACACAGAAAATTGATAAAGCTAGCATTCGCATTGCGACCACCGACGACGCTGTTCATCTGGCTCGTTTTTATTCCTATTTCGAGAATAAAACTATTACAGCCAAACAAGTAGAGACTCGCCTAACAGCAACGCGCCACCTGGAAACCCCGCTCCTGGCTATCGTTGATGATAAACCAGTTGGCTTTGCATCCCTGAGATTGGTTCCAGCGCTCTCCAGTGAGGCCCCTCATGCTGAAATAACCGAACTCTATATCGAGATAGAGAACCAAAGTGATGAGCACGAACCAAGAATCATCAAACGAGCATTATTAGAAAAAGCAGAGGGAATAGCTCAGGATAAAGGGGCAACCAGTTTGACCCTGCACACTGGCTTGAAAAATAAAGCATCCCAAGGCCTGTACCGATCCTTGGGATACCTGGATTATGCACTTGCCATGCAGAAGAGTCTTGTAACTACCTAAGCCAGATGGAAAGCACCCTATTTTTTTCGGTTTACAGCAATGAACTCACTCATCCTCCAAAAACTTCTTCTGCCACTCAAAGAGGCGGTTTAGGGCCTCGATGGGTGAAAGCGTTGTGAGATCCATCCCTTCCAATTCATCCAGCAAGGGGTTCGTCTCTGGGAAGAGGTTCAACTGCTGGGGTACATTGGGGTCTATTTCTATGGTTCGGCCCGAGGTGGCTTCAAGCTGACGAAGAATCTCATCGGCGCGCTGGATCACCGGACGAGGCAAACCTGCCAACTGGGCCACATGGATGCCGTATGAGCGGTCAGCGCCCCCGGCCACGATCTTGTACAGGAAAACTACCTCACCGTCGGCCTCACTGACTGCGACATTATAATTGCGCACTCCTGGCAGCAGATCAGCTAATTGAGTCAGTTCGTGATAGTGAGTGGCGAAGAGGGTCTTCGAGCGCAGTTTGGGGTGATTATGAAGATACTCTACAATAGCCCAGGCTATGGAGACGCCGTCATAGGTGCTGGTGCCGCGGCCGATCTCATCCAGGATCAACAGGCTGCGCGGGGTGGCGTGGTTGAGGATATTGGCGGTCTCTACCATCTCGACCATAAAAGTAGATTGCCCGGCGTGGATCTCATCCTGAGCGCCGATGCGGGTGAAGATACGATCCACCAGGCCGATGCGTGCCGAAGTAGCCGGGACGAAACTGCCCATCTGCGCCATCAACGCGATCAAGGCCGCCTGCCGCAAGAAGGTGCTCTTACCGGACATATTCGGCCCGGTAACAATGCGCACGCGTTCCCCCTCTTCATAGACAATATCGTTGGGCACAAAGCGTTTCCCCGAAACCATCAACAACTCCACCACCGGGTGACGCCCGCCCTGGATATCCAGTACATCTTCAGCAACAACTTCTGGGCAGATGTAGCCATTCAGGGCAGCCACCTCGGCCAGCGTAGCCAACACATCCAAACGGGCGATGGCCCGCGCCGTAGCCAACATCCGATGCCCAGCTCCTGCCAGGCGAGTGCAGATATCATGGAACAATCGTCTCTCGACATCTTTGATCTGCTCTTCGGCGTTGAGCACCAGGCTCTCATATTCTTTCAATTCAGGGGTGATGTAGCGCTCGGCGCGTACCAGGGTCTGCTTGCGGATATACTCCTCGGGCACCAGCTCTGCGTTGGTCTTGGTAACCTCGATGTAGTAGCCGAAAACTTTATTATAACCCACCTTGAGCGTAGAGATGCCGGTGCGTTGGCGTTCTTTGGGTTCTAAATTCTTGATCCACTCGCGGGCATGACGGGAGGCATCTAAAATATCATCCAATTCTTTGGCGAAGCCCACCCGAATGATTCCAGTTGTTCCTAAGGTAGCGGGAGGTTCATCAGCCAGGGCGTTCTCCAGCAGGCCTAACTCTTGAGCGCAGAGATGGAAATCCTTCAGGATACCTTCAAGAGGGGATTCGGCAACGGGAAAGAGGCTTCTCAACCCGGGCAGCAACCGCAGAGTTTCTCTAAGGGCAAGCAAATCCCTGGGTTGGGCTGTCCCCCCCACCACCCGATTGGTCAGCCGCTCCAAATCGGCAACCGGTTTGAAGGCCTCGCGCATCTCGACACGTGACAGACCATCATCAAAGAAATATTCCACCCCTTCTTGACGCTGATGAATTTGATCCACATCCAGCAGAGGTTTGCTGACCCATTGACGCATCAGGCGCTTGCCCATGGGCGTGATCGTGCGATCCAAGACGCCCAGCAAGGAACCCTCCACACGCTCGCCGCGGAGCGTCTCGGTGAGTTCCAGGTTGCGGCGCGTGGCGGCATCAAGGGTCATGAACTCGGTCAGGTGATAGGCGCTCAAGCCGGTGAGCAGATTGAGGGCCGCGGGTTGGGTCTCTTCGAGATACTGCACCACCGTACCAGCGGCGCGGGTTGCCAGTGGCAGACCCCGCACACCAAACCCATCCAGTGATGCCGCTTTGAATTGGGTCAACAGGGCACCCTCGCAGCGTGAGTGCTCGAAGCGCCAGGCCGGCCAGGGAGTCAGGTGGCCGGGCAGACCATTGGATAAGGAAAGCGTATCCGGGCACAAGATTTCCACCGGCGAGAGGCGCACCAACTCGGCGCGCACGATTTCTTGAATATTCGCGCCGCTCAACTCGGTAGCAGCGAACTCCCCCGTGGTGATATCGACATAAGCCACTCCGGCGCGCTTCTCGTCAACCACGATGCAGGCCAGGTAGTTGTTGGCGTCCCCCGGCAGCAGCCCCGGCTCGATCACCGTGCCCGGCGTGATTACACGCACTACATCACGGGGCATCAAGCCGTTGACCGGTTCAGTCCCCACCTGCTCACAAATCGCCACGTGGTAGCCCTTGTTGATCAAGCGTCCCAGGTAGTTTTCCGCGGCATGATGAGGTATCCCGGCCATGGGCACGCGTGTGCCTTTGGCCACATTGCGGGACGTCAGCACGATATCTAATACTCGGGATACGGTATGGGCGTCTTCATCGAAGGTTTCGTAGAAATCCCCCAAACGAAAGAACAGGATAGCATTGGGGTATTGGCGTTTGATATCCAGGTATTGGCGGCGGACTGGGGTGGTGTCATCTTTGGCCATAGCAAAATTCTATCATCAAAATATCGCTGTGGGGTATTTACTCTGGCAGACAACAACGAATTGAGAAATTAAAGGAAATTTGACACCACACTATATGTAGTGTACACTACATATAGTGTGAATTGATATGGGTGTATTTCAAACGAGCAGAAAAGTTCCGGAAATAGGGGTGTGCGGGGGGAGCTATCCCCCCCACACACCCCTATTTCCGGGATACTTCCACTGGAATGAAACGCACCCAATTGACATTTATGGAGGTACAGAATGTTTAAAAATATAACCCTGAGTGCTGAGGAAAAACTGATTCAATTGGCACGAGAACGAGCCGCGCAAGATAATACTTCCCTGAATGCAGAGTTTCGGCGCTGGCTGGAAAAGTATGTCAAACGCCCCGAGTCAGCGGCTGCATATTCAAATTTGATGGCACAGTTTGATTACGTTCAACCTGGACAGAAATTCACCCGGGAAGAGATGAATGAACGCTAAATATTTTCTTGACACAAATATTTTTGTGTACTCATTTGACAATGACGCGCCAGAAAAGAAAAGACGTTCCCAAGACCTGATTCGCTCAGCACTCGAAAATGGCGCAGGGATCATCAGCACCCAAGTTATTCAAGAATTTCTCAACGTTGCTACCAGGAAATTCACATCCCCGATGAAAATAGACGACAGCAAAGCGTATCTGCAAAGAGTGCTCAACCCCCTCTGCCAGATATACCCCGGTATAGAACTGTATGAACTTGGCCTGGTCATCCAATCCGAATCCGGATATTCATTCTATGACTCCTTGATTCTCGCCGCTGCAATTAAAGGAGGTTGTAAAATCCTTTACACCGAAGATTTACAAGATGGGAGAGAAGTGCGCGGGGTCACGATTACGAATCCCTTTCATAGCACAATTGCCAATTGATAATTGCCAATTGACAATTATCAATTATAATTCCATCACTATACATGCGACGAAAGGAGTGTAAGACCAATGGCTAGCGTAACTTACGATCACGTATTCAAACGCTTTGGCGATGTCGTGGCAGTAAATAATCTCGACATCAAGATCGAGGATAAAGAATTCCTCGTGCTCGTTGGACCCTCGGGCTGCGGCAAGTCCACCGCATTGCGGTGCCTGGCCGGGCTGGAGGATATTAGTGAAGGGCAGATTTTCATCGAAGACCAGGTGGTCAACGATGTTGCCCCTAAGGACCGGGATATCGCTATGGTGTTCCAGTCCTACGCCCTCTACCCCCACATGTCCGTTTATGACAATATGGCTTTCGGGCTAAAACTGCGCAAGTACCCCAAGAAAGAAATCAAGAGGCGAGTTGATGAAGCCGCCGACATCCTGGGGATCGAAGACTTGCTCGAACGTAAGCCCCGCCAACTCTCCGGTGGACAACGTCAGCGAGTGGCTGTCGGCCGCGCCATTGTACGCGAGCCAAAGGTCTTCCTCCTTGACGAGCCGCTCTCCAACCTGGATGCCAAGCTGCGTGTTCAAACACGTACCGAGATCACCAAGCTCCACAAACGCCTGGCAACCACATTCATCTACGTGACTCACGACCAGGTTGAGGCTATGACCATGGCCTCACGCATCGCCGTAATGAACCAGGGTATCTTGTACCAACTAGATACGCCCCAGAACCTATATGATTACCCTGATAACCTGTTTGTGGCTGGCTTCATTGGCTCTCCGGCGATGAACTTCTTCGAAGCCACCCTGAAGAAAGATGGCGGCAACCTCTTTGTAGATACTGGCGGCTTTTCCGTGAAGATCCCCGACGAGCGCAAAGATGTCTATATGCCTCACGAAGGCAAAGCAGTTGTCTTTGGCATACGCCCCGAAGATATCCACGATCCAAAATACGAGGCGCCCAATATCATCGGCGAGAAGGTCGAAGGATCCGTTGAGGTCACCGAGCTGATGGGCAACGAGATCTTCGTCTTCTTCAAGAGCGGAAACTACGACTATGTTGGACGCATTGACCCGCGCACAGATTTCAAGATGGGCGACAAAGTGCAAGCCACCTTCAACATGGCTAACATGCACATCTTCGATAAGGAGACCGAACTGGCTATTCGGTAGCACCAATTTCCTTACAATTACAAACTCCCCGCGGAAGTGGCACTGAGTGTTGCGTCCGCGGTGGAATTTAATATTGTTAGGAGTTACGCAGTTGCGAAGGGGAAAGCCCCAAAAATAGGGTGGGTGGGGGCGCAAAGCGGCAGCCCCCCCACCTATTTTTCGGTAAATTCTCAACGAACTGCGCAAGTCCTAATTATGATAAAATTTGACCATTGATTAGTTCGACAATGTCATATTCGCGAAAAGTTCTAAAATTTGAACTGCCTGGAGGGAATCATGATTAAAATATTCATCAGTTGGTCCGGGGAGAGAAGTGAAAAACTGGCTGAAGCACTCATGAACTGGATTCCTAGAGTGATACAAGTAGCCCGCCCATGGATGTCACGTATTGATATAAAAAAGGGGGAAAGATGGTCAAAACAAGTAAGCGAAAGCCTCGCAAATCACCATATCGGGATCATTTGCGTAACGCCAGAAAATTATCAAGCACCGTGGCTCTTATTTGAAGCTGGAGCTTTATCAAAAACTATGGGATATTCTAAAGTTTGTCCCTTGCTTCTAGGAATGAGCGCTGACGAACTTGAAGGTCCTTTGAGAGAATTTCAAGCTACTATTTTTGATAAAAATGATGTGCTTCAATTGGTGAAATCTCTAAACGATGAACTAGGCGATAACAAAATTAGACAAGATATCTTAACCGATACCTTTGAGCGCTATTGGCCTGAACTCGAGGCAAGGGTCATCGAAATCTCGAAAATCGAGATCCCGGGAACGACATCAACGGTATTGAGTGTAATCAAATCTTTTTCTCAATATGGCTTCCCAGAACCGCTAATTGGCAGCAATGCTTATTTTGATGGTGGTTTTGAAAGCCACGCCCTATATAGCACAGTAACAGATATTGCGGACAGGAGATTATTTATATTTGGGCGAAAAAATAGAAAACTATTCGATAAAGATCATTACGATTTTTTTCAATCTGTCAAACAGAAAATTGATGATGGCTTCGATTTAAAAATTTTATTCTTAGACCCAGATGCCCCTAAAGAATTAATCGAATGTGCGCATCAAGACCCAGATTTTCGAGATCAATTGAAAAACAACATCGAACATTCAATATCAGTGTTGCAAAGTTATGAGATAGATACATCAAAACATTGTAGAGCATATAAAACCATCAGGAGGCATGGCATTATCATCGCTGATGATGCGGTTATTTATTCTCCAATCCCTTTAGACGATTGCGGGGTTGCCGTTAAGCTAACTTAAGCACGGTTCAATGTGATAAACTCTTCAGCTTTGTTTGGTATTGAACTACTCGAGGAATTTCTATCAGTTTGGGAATCAGCCAATCCAATGTAGATCAGAATGCTTTTATATTATGGAAACAAAACAGACACCTATCGCCTTGATAATAATGGATGGTTGGGGAATAAGAGAAATGGAATATGGAAATGCCATAATTCAAGCAGAAACTCCAAATTATGATAAGTGGAAGAAACTTTACGAGCGATCCATTCTTGATGCATCGGGAGAATCTGTAGGCCTCATTACTAACCAGATGGGAAATTCCGAGGTCGGACATCTAAACCTTGGTTCTGGACGGATCATCCATCAAGAAATAACAAGAATTGACAAATCCATTGCTGACAGAAAATTCCATAAAATGCCTGACCTATTAAAATGTATGAACCACGTCCATCGTAATAAATCCAAGCTTCATTTAATTGGTTTACTTGGACCAGGAGGAGTACATAGCCATACGCGACACCTGTTCGCCATCTTAGATGTTGCAAAACAAAATAAAATTGAACCTCTCATCCATATAATTACTGATGGGCGTGATACTCCTCCCAAAAGTGCAAAGCAATTCGTAGTAGAGTTAGAAGATGTTCTAAATGCTAAGAAATCTGGAACAATTGCATCTGTGAGTGGACGTTATTTTGCAATGGATAGGGATAATCGATGGGAACGCACTAAACTAGCTCATGATGCAATAGCATCAAGAAAGGGACCAACAGCTACGTCTGCCGTTCAAACAATAAACCAATCCTATTCTAATAATATTACTGACGAATTCATTCCTCCAACAATTATTGTCAGCACAAACGATCCCGACATGAGCATAGATTCAAAGGATGGGATCATCTTTTTCAACTTTCGTGCCGACAGAATGAGACAAATTGTCCGATCATTTATTGAAGTCGATTTTGATGAATTCGAGCGCACAAGATACTTCAGTGATCTCGATGTCACAACCTTCACAGAATATGATGGGGATTTCCCTGGCAGGGTTCTTTTTAGTCCGAGAAAAATTACCAACTCACTCGCCGAGGTAATAAGCAATGCCGGATTATCACAATTCCATGCCGCTGAAACTGAAAAATATGCACACGTAACATATTTCTTCAATGGTGGTAGGGAGGAACCATTCGAAGGAGAAGACAGACTCCTAGTCCCATCACCAAAAGTTTCAACATATGATCAACATCCTCAAATGAGTGCAATTGAGTTAACCGAGAAGGTTTTATCCAGGATATCTAATCATAGTGATGCCTTTTTGATAATAAATTTTGCCAATCCGGATATGGTTGGACATACTGGCATTCTAAACGCCGCGACCAAGGCAGTTGAAGTAGTGGATCAATGTGTGGGAAGAATTGTTGATGCTGTATACAAAAAAGGAGGAATAGCCATTGTGACTGCAGACCATGGCAATGCAGAAACTACGATTGATCCTGCAACGAATGAACCCCACACATATCATACAACAAATCCTGTTCCTCTATTCATTCTAAGTGACAAGTATTTCAAACTTCAACCACGAGGCATCTTGGCTGATGTCGCTCCAACAATTCTAGATCTCTTGGGCCTTTCTCAGCCAATTGAAATGTCTGGACAAAGTTTACTTATCAACTATTTTTTCTACCCCAAAAGCCCTAAAATATAGGGGTTTGTAGCGATTCGCGCTCCACACCCCTATTTTTTCGGCAAATTTCCAAGCAGAATCCCCCCCACC
>JADHXE010000105.1 GCA_016783125.1 Anaerolineales bacterium | reverse complement strand
ATCTGTGTAAGTCCTGTTCAATTATTCAGGGGGAATGTTGGTGATAATAATGTAAGAAAAGCTCTCTCTGGAAGGAAAAGTTGTTTTCAAGGGCGCGCTAACTCTCCAACATAAACGTTCAAGCAAAATACGTTGGGGGTAATAAAAATCCCTGTGAGATGATTCTAAGTTTAGGAGAAGAGAAGGTTGGTTTGGAGCGGCTATTTTTGCGAGTTGGCGCCTGAATACCAGGATCATATTATCAATCGCTGTCTTTATGTGTCTACTCAGTAGAATATTCGAATTTAGGAACATCATGAATTTCAACCAACGTAGAGCCCTTTTAGGGCAAGAGTTTGTCAAATGGTATCAAGCTAAACCCACAGCCTACGCCCAGGCCCCTGGGCGGGTTGATCTGATGGGCAGCCACACGGATTACAACTTAGGTTTCGTACTCACCCAGGCTATCGACCGCAATATCTGGATCGCTGCCCGTCCCCGCGATGATGGTATTATGCGGGTGCGGTCTCTGGATATAGACGGCTGCGGGGAGTTTGATCTCAAGCAAATTGAATACAATCGCAAATTACCTTGGACAAACTATGTAGGAGGGGTTGCAGCGATTTTGAAAGAGGGTGGCTACAATCCTATCGGTTTTGATGGCCTGGTTCACAGCACAGTTCCAATTGGGAGCGGCCTCAGCTCTTCTGCAGCCCTGGAAGTATCCTCAGCAATCCTTTTCGATACTTTTGGGAAGCTCAATCTCGACTGGGTCGAGATGGCCAAGATTTGCAAGAGAGCTGAAAATGATTTCGTCGGTATGAACTGCGGTATCCTGGATCAATATACCTCTGTGATGGGTGAGGCTGGGTGCATACTGCTCCTGGATTGCCGTACTATCACCCACCAGGCAATACCGATAGCCTCCGGACTACAGGTGATGATCTGCGATACGCGTGCAAAAAGGGAATTGACCGGCTCTGAATACCCCGAACGGCGGGCTCAGTGTGAAGAGGGTGTTCGCATTCTGGCAGGCTTTTACCCTGAAATACGCTCCCTGCGCGACGCCACACTGGAGCAACTCCAATCCCGCAAATCTGACCTTGAACCAGTAGTATTCAAGCGCTGCAAATTTATTATCGAGGAAAACCAACGCGTCCTTGATATATCCAAAGCGCTGGCAGCGGGGAATCATGCCAAAGTTGGAGATTTAGCCCTGGAATCATTTGTTGGTGCCAGGGATTTATATGAAATTGTCTCCAGCGAGATGATTGCCATGAAAGACGCAATCATGGACTCTCCGGGCGCCTTCGGTGTGCGGGGGGCGGGAGCAGGCTTCGGGGGGTGTATGGTAGCTTTTGTAAAAGATGACGAAATTGACAATTTTGCTGACTCTGTTCAACAGAAGTATTCTGAACTTACTGGTATCGATCCTGATATCTACCCAGTCCAAGCTGCGCCCGGTGCTGGATTGTTATCGTTTTCGATTCCACACTCATGAAAAAAGAGAAGAAAATTAATTGGCTGGTAGGCAATCACACTCAGCATTTAGCAATGATTCCTAGTGAAGTGAAGAAGTCAATTTCGTCAACTTCCATAGTTTTTCACTGGGCTGGAACCAGGAGTGACCCGAAGGTACAGCAAACAGATGTTACGGATAAATGCGGTGAGCTGAAATAGACCCTGAAAATGGGAAAAAGCGAACCAACAACCTGGAAACCATATTCAGACGCGCAGGAAGCAGAGCCCCAGGTCAGTCATCCGATTGAAACCCCCAAAGAAACAAACATGCCCTGGCATGAATGACCAGGGTGTGAAATTATCACGAAGGAGCGGGCATCAGAGGCAGCTTGAGCACATCCTCCACCGACCAAAGTTTACTGGCCAGGTTAGCAGCCAGGGCATGGGATCGCTGACGGTTGTGTTGGCTACTTAGTCTATCCAAAGCAGGAGTGGGAATAGATATGACCTGATGGTTTTGTGAAAGATTTGAGATGTGGCTTTTTGTCCATAACATGAGGATGATCGGACACCAGTAATCCATTATAGCTGACTCGTTATTGGCGACACTAAATTATAGGCAAACTTACCAAAAACGTCACGCTGCGGAATTTATTGTGGTACGTTCTTTCTCTCCAACGGCCTGGGGCGCCATCTGCCCCCCTTCCACCGCCAACTCGACTGGCTGGTCGTAGCCTCCCCCGCCAGGGAACAAATCGATGCCCTGCCGCGCACCCTGGAGCGCTTCCCGCCCGATGGCGTGTTGTGGGCCGGGCCTAATAGCCCAGCCCGAGCCGCCGACTATCTACGTGAAACCTTAAGCGAAATGGAAATCCCCACCACCCCGGCTGAAAGTGGTCACATTCTCGATCTGGGGGATGGCGCAACCCTGAGCGTGCTCACCGCCGGAAAGCGCGGCGCTATCTTGCTCATCGAATGGGATCACTTCCGTGCTTTACTCCCATTGGGTGCCCATGAAAATGATTATGAAACCCTGCGCATGGGGCAGAACGTTGGCTCCGTGACAGTGCTGTTACTGGCCGACAACGGCTACGCACCCCTAAATCCCCCCGGTGGATCAGCAACCTCAACCCCCAACTTGCCCTGCTCAGTGTGGCCCCCGATGATCCCTCCGGCCTGCCCGACAGGGAAACGATTGATACTTTGGGCGGCTACTCTCTACTACGCACCGACCAGCACGGCTGGATTCATATCTCGACAGACGGAGAACAAATGTGGGTAGAGGTGGAAAAATAAAATCCATTCCCAATTTCCGATTTTCGCCCCCTACAACGAAATAAAAAACGCTCCACAGAAGATCAGGGGAGCAAGTCGTTCGAGGTATGCCATCTAGCGGACTCGAACCTGGGACCTTCGGATCGCTCTGCGGTTCCAGTCCTGTGGATTTTAAAAGAACAGCGAAAAACTAAGTGTATTCGATGTGGCCGGTCCGCGATCAGCAAGAAACTAAGGGGCTATAAGCGAATGGGATTATACCAAACATGACTTTTCCTTTTTGCTTGTATTTCCCGTGAAAAGGGCTGTCCATTCGAACCCGGACAGCCCATTCGGAGGAGAGATGCACCTAACAAAGTATTGAATCGAAATTCACTCATCCCAAAAAACGGGTTCCTGACCAACCAGTTCTAAATAATTTATCCATTGATTGCTACCCAACTTGTACTCAAATTCCTATATCATCCATAATTAAACCCTCAAAACAATTACCGCTGATTTATATTGCTGTTCTTCATATAAATTTCTGGAGTTATTGGAATTTGGTTTATCCAAACAGCTGTGGCATTGTGAACAGCTGAGATGATCGCTGGAGCTAACGGAATGAATGGTATCTCGCCTATTCCTCGAACTCCAAATGGCCCTATTGGGTCAGGCAACTCATCCACAATACACACTATCTGTCCAGGAATATCCATAACGGTTGGAATCAAGTAGGTACTCAATTTGTCGGTGAGAACTTTCCCATTTGTGATAATGAAATTTTCAAGCAACGACCAGCCAATCGCCTGCATTACCCCTCCTTCAATCTGTCCCTCTACTTGTTGAGGATTGACCATTTTCCCAGGGTCATGTGCAGCAACCACTTTGAGCAGTGATATTTTCCCTGTTCCAGTATCTACTTCAACTTCTACCGCGTGAGCCCCATATGTGATCGAATTCACCGATCTGCTTACTTTTGTACCAAGTTCTAGTGATGTAGTAGCCGGGGCCTTCCAATGAAAATATCCTATTGCCGGTCTTTCTTCGTCGTTCCACTTTTGTAATGCATCCTGAGCAGCAAATTTGACGGCATTTCCAGCGTATAGTGTTAATCTTGACGCGGAAGCTGAACCTGAATCTCCAATGGATGTTGTGTCGCTGGTCACCATTTGAATTATATCTACTGCTACATTCAATGTTTCTGCAGCAATTTGACTTAAGGCTGAATGCGACCCCTGGCCCACATCATCAGCAGCAGTCAGCACTACAACTTTCTCGATTTCGCTCCCTCCATTGAGTACTACTTTAGCTTCACTACCTTCTGGAAAACCAAGACCAAAGCCGGAATTTTTCATCCCCGCTGCAATGCCGATGCCGCGTTTTTTGTGTGGCATTGCTGTATCTCTGATAGGCAAAGACCACTTACTAGATTTTTCTTGAATGCCAATTTCCCTGGCACAGGCCGTAATTAAATTGGCTAAATTCACACCTTTTGGCACCTCAGCCTGGGTAGGAAGTTTCGATCCATCGTAATAACAATTCAACAATCTCATTGTGACCGGGTCTATCCCTAATTTTTCAGCCAAGTGGGCAACCTGTAATTCAGATGCAAAAGTGATTTGTGGAAAACCATATCCCCTGAATGCTCCACCAGGCACATTGTTGGTATAGACAGCTTTTGTATCCAATTGAATATTTGGAATTTCATATGGCCCAATTGCCCCAAAAATATAGTTTTTCAGCACAGTAATACTGCCATATTCGTATGCACCGGCATCCGCAATGATCTCCATTTGAGCCGCTGTAATTTTTCCGTTTTTTTCTGCAAACCACTTATATCGCATGATCATCGCATGTCTCTTACAATGTCCAAGGATAGATTCAGTGCGATCCCAAACCATTTTTACTGGTTTTTTCAGCTTCAATGTAGCCAAGGCCAAAATAATTTGTATTGATATTTCTTCCCGCCCTCCAAAAGCCCCGCCAATTGGGCCATATATCACCCGCACCTTTTCCAAGGGCAAGTTTAACGACCGAGCAATTTGATGCTGATCGTCGTGTACACTTTGCCCACCACAAATGACTGTAATAACATTATCCTCATCAAAATAGCCAACCCCTGCTTCTGGCTCCAGAAAAGCATGTTCTTGCATTGGTGTAATATATTCACGCTCTATAACAACATCAGCCTGATTAAAGGCCTTTTCTACATCACCGAGGTTATACTTTTGGGAAAAGACGATATTATTCGGACAGTCCTGATGGACCAGGACTGCATCTGATTCCAGGGCTTTGAGGGGGTTATCAATGACGGGCAAATCTTTATATCCAATCTCAATGCACGCAGCTGCTGCGCGAGCCTGAGCAGGAGTCTCAGCAACTACGGCGGCAATCCGATCCCCAATATAACGAACTACTGAACTGCACAAGACCTCACGATCCTGTTTTATGATTCCCCATCGATTGCACGGCACATCCTCAGATGTAAGGATAACTTTTACACCTGGTAAATTCTCAGCTCTTCCGGTATCGATGGATACTATTTGGGCATGTGCTTTTTTTGAAAACACCAACTTCATATGAAGCATATCTGGCATGGTAATATCTCCAGCGTACTTTGCTGCTCCGGTGACCTTTTCGTGAGCATCTATCCGTCGAATGGATTTCCCAATAACCTTCATAAATAATTACCCCTTTGGGATTTTAGTGCTTCCTGGACTACATTATTTATTCTTACATGAAGCCTGTTTGGAATCATATCAAATTTCAGTTCTTCCGTTAGACTAATTCCTTGGCAATATCACAAATAAACCAAGAGCCATTAGTGTTAGACCAATGATTCGGGGGATGGTGATTGGAATCCGCTCATATCCACCAAGCCCTACGGAGTCTATGATAACTGCGACAACAATTTGGGCAAGCACTATCGCAAAATTGCCAATTGCCACACCAGTTCGTGGAATTGCATAAGCAATTGCTGCCACTCCCACCAAAACCAAAACGGATCCCATTACCATTTGAGGAAATATACTTTTTGCCACTTCCCAATTGATATTTCCACGCACCGCAACTGCGGCGATCAATATAACTGCAATAACACCTGAAATGGAATGTTCTAACAAGCTGGCGTTCACCGCTCCAACATTTCTACCAATAAACCCTTCAATAACTGACACTACAGCAAATATGATTCCTGCACAAAGAGCTGAAATCAACCCAAGGCTTATTCCTTCTTGCATTTATTACTCCTCATTTAGTCGTGTTGCGTAGAGCAGGAACTACTTTTGTCCCACCATTCGACATCACTAGGCGGGCAAGGCAAAGGTTTTTGCGTTTGGGGGAACAAAAGACATGGCCAGATTCCCATACTTTAATTTCTCAATGCTTATTAAAGGTACAAGGCGTCTAAAAATTCTTTTTGAAATTCAGACCTGGTAGTTAACTCGATATATTCCACCTGCTTAATGGTCTTTTGGATTTGCTCCCGTTTCCCGCTTGAAAGCAACGCCTGTACCGCACCCATCCCCGCGGCATTTCCTATCTGGCTGAAGCGATGGACAGGAATATGAGGAAGCATACCAATGTTGACCGCATTTTCCACATCAATATACGTGCCAAAGGCACCTGCGATGATGACGCGATCCACCTCTTCTGCGCTTATGCCCGCTTCTTTCAATAAAATCTCTTGACCAGCTCGGATTGCTCCTTTTGCCATTTGGATTTCATTGATATCGCCGCGGGATAATGTGATCGCGCGCCCATTACCAGATTCGGAATCAGCGACCAATATTAATTCAGGCTGGCCATCGCCACTTTGGGAAGCATAGGACACGTCGGTAGATTTTCCCTGAGGACAAGTGAGGGTGGTATCATCTTCTGAAAGGGAGAAATCGTAGGGGCCAAAACGGTCGCTGCGCCCAGCATAATCCGGCAGTGTGGCAGAAACTATGGTTTGCCCATCCGAAGCCTGTTCTACGGCATAGCGCACCTTGCCATTGCCACCAGCTTTGTCGTAAATCAACTTGGGCGGACACAGACCATGATGCTCTTTCTGTTCGGCGACCAGATCGGGAATGGGTTGTTGGTCAGTCTTGGCTCCGGTATGAGCCTGGGTTTCGGTGATCAACCCGTCTTTGGTAGCTGCCACCTGGGGGTTGTACCCCAGCGTGATATCCGGCTCTCCGTCGCGTTCCCCATGGTTGCGGAAAGAGGCTTCGGGGTCGGTGGCACTGCCCATGCAATAAGTACCCTTTTGCTGGCGCACAGTGACTTCTTCACCTTCGATGACGACTTCATCCTGCAACGCTTTCCGCAATTATTCAAGTGCCTGACGCAGATCGCCACATTCGGCCTGGGGACGATTGGCAAGTACGTTTTGTAAACGCTGCAGCAAGTCTTGGGCAGCCAGGGCGGTCTGCTTCAAACGCTCACTGCGTTCTTCTGAAGTCATGCGGGCGAAGTGTTTTCCCTTCGGTGGGCCAAACAAGTTCGCCCAATTCAGCCCGGAGACCAGCCGCCCCAACTCAAACAAATCTTTGATGGCCGCTTCCAAAACCCGCACACTCAGCCGCCGCCAGATCATCACTGGCCCTTGCCGGGCAGCATTGGCCTGCATGGCATAGGTGTCCCCAATCTGTACCTGCTGGCGTTGTTCGGGGTACTGGGCGTAGATTTGACCCAATACGCTATCAAAGTACAACCGCCGATGTTGAGTCAGCACCCAGTATTCGAAACGTCCCAAGGTGGCATGATCCGGGGTCGTCTCAAAGAGACCATAGCCTGCGAACCAGCGAGCCATCAAATCGGTGTTGAGCCGTTCTTCCAGTTCTCTCAACGAGAGACCATACAGCCATCCAATTAGAAGTGCAGGCACCATTTTGTCAACCACGTGCGTGGGTGGCTTGCCCGGCCCACTTTGATGATGAAAGGCTCGGCAAACACTCTCGATTTCCCCCGAATCCAAATGCTCTGACAGCATGACCAATAGATGTTTGCCGTTGCGCTTTACAAGTTCCGCAAATAGCTTCTCTCCAAAGAATTCTTGCAGTTCTTCTTCGTGTTCGTCGACGATTTCTTGTAGATTTTCGGGTAAAATATCCATGGGAGTTCTCTAGGGATTGAATTAGCTGCCGCCCAAACCGGCTCATTGTCCTGTGAGTACATCGCCCAGGGGATCGAACACAGCCTGGATTTGCTGCACACGGCCTGGAGAAATATTTTTGCGTGTCACCACAGCCTGGAGGCAACCTTTGAACATTCCTGGAATCTGCTCTCGGAGAGAGAGCGTATCACATACCGCAAGCTGTCTGTCTTCCAGGGTGGATTTTCCCAGGAAGCTGCTCAACAAGTTGTAGGAGCCTCACTCCCCCTTCTTTCCGCTTTAGTGGATAAATCCATGCTGCGCTGTGATTTCTCGGGGTGGTACAGTCTGCATCCTCTGCTGCATCAATATGCCGCGCAAAAACTTAACCAACTACCCGAAGAAGCGCAGCAAACCCAGGCTAAACACACCCAGTACTACATGATCTTTCTCCAAGAGCGTGAAGCCGCCATCAAAGGGAAACGCCAGAAAGGCGCTATCGATGAGATTGCCAGGGAGCCGGATAATATCCACGCGGCCTGGAACTGGGCTGTTTCCCACCGCGAAGATGATTTGCTCTCCCCGGCTCTGGAATGCCTGTTTTATTTCTGTGAGAGCCGCAGCCTCATGCACGATGGAGAACGCTTCATGGGGCAGATCGCGGAGACATTTCAAGAGGAAAAGTTCTGTTTAGGGGAAGAGCATTAGCTCGTCAGGGATGGTTTTGCACCCGCCTGGGGCAATACGAGCAAGCCAAAGCTCAATTAAAGCAAAGTCTTACTATTATCGAGGAACAGAACAACACCTGGGAGTTGGTCTTCTCACTCTTCGCATTAGGGTTCCTCTCTTTATGGCTCAGCGAACATCAACAGGCGCAAACCTACTTGCAGCGCAGTATCGCCTACGCGGAAACGAGTGGCAATACCTGGGGGGAGCCTGGGTCAGGCAGCTCTTGAATGAAATCCTCTTCGAAACCATACAGACTGACGATCCCGAGAAGCTATTTAGGGATAATTTCGCCCGGTTTGAATCATTAGGTGACCGGCGGGGGATCATTCGAGCGGTGATGCACCTGGGCAATATCGCTTTTATGAAAGAGGAATATGATAAGGCGCAGGGAAACTTTCAGATCGCTTTAGATCATGCTCTGGCCCTGGGGGAAAAATGGGGGGCGGCCGGTTGTTACCATAAATTGGGTCAGGTTGCCAGAGCGAGGGGAAATTATCCCCTCGCCCTGCAAATTTTCCAGGATGGCCTAGAACTCCTAAAAAAGGTGGACGACCCCCGCAGGACGGGCTTCATCCTCCGTGAGTTGGGCGGCGTCGCCCGCGTTCAGGGGGAGCATTCGGCTTCGTGGGAATACTATCGGGAATCGCTGCAAATCGCCAAGAAAATTGGCGCCGAGGCCCTGGCCTTAGAGACGCTCACCGGGGTGGCAAGCCTGCTGGCCGAAACAGGCGAACCGGAGCGAGGCGTCGCATTGCTCACCCTGGCGCTTACCCACCCGGCCAGCGAGCAATTGACCCAAAACCGCGCCGCACAAACCCTTCAGATATTGCATGAACGTGGAACCAAAGATACCGTCACGCAAGAGCATGGAAAAGGGCGTTCACAACCCCTTGAAGAAACTATCGAAAGCATTCTTGGAAATAGTATAGTTTCTCGTTCGAATGAACACGGCAAGCATTTCTTCTAACAGCAGGGGCAGGATTCGAAATTGGGACCTTCTTCGGGTTATGAGTTCTAGTTTTCTGGCCGCATTGAATAGTGTGAGTACCCCTGTCCCTGGGAATTTCTGGGGGATCTTTTCAAGCAATATTGAGTGAATTCAACTGTCAAGCACACTTAGGCAGCTTTATTTCAATAGGGCGTGTTTCAAACGAGCGGAAAAGTTCCGGAAATAGGGGTGTGCGGGGGGGGATCCCCCCCCGCACACCCCTATTTCCGGAATTACTTCCACAACTGCCGGAACTTCTGCGATTGAATAAACCACGTAATGAGCGCCCATTTTCGCCAGCTTGGTGCGGGCATTTTCAACAAGACGTGCCAGGGTTTCATCGGGCAAGGCATTGACCTCCTCGAGGTTCAGCCCCACCTCATTTCCAGTTTTCGCCAATCCAATCGGCCAGTTGCTCGAGATTAATGATCACCGGCACCGATGTCTCCACCTCTGGCCACTTTCGGGACACCGAGTGGTGTTTGAGCCAGACAGGATGTATCCCAACCTCTTTTGCCCCACAGATGTCAATCCGCCAATCATCCCCAACGAATATTGCCTCGGTCGGGGCGATGCCCAGTTTTTCCAGGCACAGGAGAAAAGGTGCGCGGTTCGGTTTCGGGGGCACGCCAGCCTCTCCCGCTACAATTACGACATCGAAGAGATTTGCGAGGCCTGGAAATAAGCTGATGCGATGGCTTCCCAGAGTCACCTGTCCCTGGGTATTGGTGATCAAAGCCAGGCGGTATTCGGATACAAGCTGCTCCAGTGCCGCTTTGGTTTCTGGAAAAGGCCTGGTATTGGATTTGACCGTATCCCAATAATCACCTTCCGCCTTTGAGATCAGGGCCGCATTCGGCTCGCGGTCGTAATAACGGTAGACTGCTTGCCAGAGATCCTGACGGGAGAAATTGGACTTTGTGTGGAAATCTTTCCGCAGCCGGCGATAATCCGTCAGGAAATCCGACCAGGATCCCAGCTCCAAATCCTGGAAAATCCTGGTTTCTGCCTGCTTTTCAGCCAGGCGAAAACCATTGGCCGAATTGACAAGTGTTTGACCAAAATCAAAAATGATTGCCTTGATCACTATTGTTGCGTATTACGTATTCCGTATTGCGTATCGAAATACGCAATACGGAATACGTACCAGATCAATCCCTGCCCCATCTGGCGAAATAATCCCCAAACAGGTCTTCATCGGTTGGGACATACTCCGGGAAAGGCACTGACAGCCAAGTGTAATTCATAAAGTGCTTGTAGTTGACGTTTTCGCTGGTCATGTTCCCAGCCCAACTGCCGCCGCCCAGGGTGTCGGTGAAGGGATTGGCGTTGAACCAACTGCCACTATTCGCCATTGCGTGGGGCATATTGCAATTGACCCTGCCGACGTTGGCTTTGATGGCCAGTTCAATTTTGCGGTCATCACGCTCAGAGTGGATGGACGCGGAGTGACCTTCGCCGGAGAAGCGGTGCATCTCTTTCATGCGCTCGACCATCTCGCTGAAATCATCCCATTTCCAGACCGTGAGCACGGGGGAAATCTTCTCGCCGGAGAAGCGGTCTTCAGAGCCGGCCTTTTCGCCCAGCACCATCAGGAAGCGAGTATCTGCGGGGACATCTAGTCCCGCCATCTCGGCGATATGCGTAGCTGTTCTGGCTACAATCTTGCGATTCAACATCTTGCCGTCGGGCCACATAAGCGTGCGCAATGTCTCGCGCTCCTCTGTACTGCACATATAACCGCCTTCGGCTTTCAGACATTCGACCATTTCATCGAAGATGCTGGCTTCCAGAGCGACGGCGTTTTCGGATGAGCACGAGGCGGAATTATTGGCTACCTTCGACCTGACGATTTTGTCGGCCGCGGCCTTCAAATCGGCTGTTTCATCGATGATGGATATCACGTTTCCTGAACTGACGGTGTGACTCGGTTTACCGGCGGCGTAAACCACCTCCACCAAGGCCGCGCCGCCCGTCGCTACGACAAAGTCGCATTTGGACATCAACTCTCGGGCCTTCAAGCGGCTGGTATTTTCCATGCACAGTATCAGATCTTCAGGAGTACCGATCTTGCGCAGCGCCTTGCGGCCATATTCGACTGTAAGCGCAGAACTTCCCTGGGTACTGGGGTGGGGTGAAACGATCATGGCGTTACGAGTTTTCAGGAGACTCAACCCGATGCAGCAAACCGTGGACTCGGGATTTGTGGAAGGCACCACGTTAGCAACGACGCCCATTGGTTTGGCGTAGATCCTCAATCCCTTCTCCTTGTCTTCTTCCACCAGGCCGCAGGTTGCCACATCTTTCATGTCCCACAACGTGCCTTTTGTTTTGCTCTGGATCTTGGCGACCTTATCTTCGTAGACGCCGATACCAGATTCGTCTACAGCGAGCCGGGCAAGTTCGCGCGCCACCTCTGGCTTTTGCCACTCCCAACCCACGGCAGCGACCATCTCGTCCACTTTCTCCTGGGGCCAGAATTCGACCTCTTCGAAGGCTTTCCTCGCCCGTTGGTACAGTTCTTCGACTTCTTGAATTTCTTCGGGGGTTAATTCTTTACTTTTTGACATTTTTTCACCTTTATATTATTCATAACGTGAGCGTTTAGATTACAGCAAGATGGAACGCGGATGACGCTGATTTAGCAGATTCACGCGGATCGCTCTGCGTGCTTTTGGCAAAAACATTAAAATATAGTTTGATCCGCGAAAATCCGCCGCATCCGCAAAATCCGCGTTCTATTCCAATAGTGGCTAAGAAATTATGTTTTCTCACTGGGGTCTTCTACTTCTTCGATGATGGCAAACCCGCTGCCGTGAAGCTTCTTTCGTTCTTCGAAAGCCTGCTTCCACACTTCGAGGTCAAAAGTTTGCGCGGTCTTGGCATTTTTATCCCTATCTGCTAGTGGAGGTACAGGGCGATCTTCCGGGCCATCGTAGAATTCCTTGGGGGTGAGTTCCTGCCCCAGGGCCGTCATGCTTTCCCGCTCAACCTCTTCGATATAGTGAGCACCGGCTCCAAATGAGCGCGTAATGGCAAGAATAGCCCAGGTTGCTTCGGGGGTGAAGCCGAGGTCCATCATCGTAGCTCCAATTGCGCCAAGCATGTCCAGATCAACAGGATGGTCACTGATCTGCTGCGCTGCTTTGACGATTTCTTTGGTGAAAACAATATACTTACCCGATACACCGAGTTTCTCGGCTCGCGTAAACATGCGTTTGGCAGCCGGGTCTTTGAGCATCAGGTTCGAAACACCCAGCGCAGGATCGCCTAAATACTCCTGGGCAATTTCCATCGCAACCTTTTCCATCGGACTTCCATCTTGCTCCACTTCGTCCAGGGCATCGATCAGCATATTGCCAAACGCTGAGTAAGCGCCATAAGCATGGCCGAAGGCAAGAATGGAAGCGCCACACGCCTGAGTAAGAAAGGTCTTCGAGCGGGCGACGGTTCGGGATAACATGGCCGGCAGAGATAGTCCATCTTCCAGAGTCAGGATCATGACGTAATTTAACATCTTCTCTTCTTCGATCAGCGGAATCCTGGACTGGAAGTCAATGAAAAGCACATCCACAAGCCCGTAGCCGGCTTCCATCAACTCGGTTGTGTCGTATCCTCGGGCCACGATGCGGTGCTTATTTTTGTAGGCCACTTCCGACACCCACCGAAAAGGTGGACGGGTCGTGTCCTCAGGCACTGTGCCATACGGTCTGGTCGAATAGTCGTATGGCAGTTTGGGATCACCCAAGTTGCCGATGATTTTTTTCGTTTTTAGATCACCCATTTCTGATATTCTCCTGATTCCTTTTGTTTTTTGGCATATTCCTGGCGTTCTTCCTGGCTGGGAACTTCCCGGTCATCGGGGCCGATGTACTTGATCATCGAGAGATCTAACATCTGTACCATCGGCTCGTTTCGGGAGGCTGCCCAGGCGCGCCCCTTCTTCATGTTGTAGAGGGCATGAGCCGCGCAACTGTAGCCGCGGCTGACACTCCCGATACACCACCCAGAGTTGGGCGAAAATCCGATGTCCATGAGAGCCGTGTTGCCTGCTCCAACGACATTCACGCCCACGTAAGGGCGTCCTTCCCTGGCACGCCGTTCGTGGAAGTGTTTTTCGACAGACCTTTGGAGCTTGAGGTAGACACCGTCTATCTTCAACTCTTCCTGTTTAAGGTGAGTTGGTTCAGCCCGTGGGTCGCCATCGCGGTGCTGAGGCTGGCCCATCCCCATGACTTTCTCGCCGGCGTCCATGTAATCGTCCACCAGGGTTTTGCCTGCATCTTCAGGGGATTTGCCCTCTTCCCAGCCGCGCTCCAGGTATTTGTTCATCATGTACCCATGGGCAGCGCCTGGTCCATGAACGCCACCGAAAGTCATAATGGACGCCGCTACCGCGACAGGCAGATTTGGCCGGCCAGCGATCACGGAAATGGCCGAAGCCGCCGACGGCGACATAGAATGCTCCATGAACTCGCCCATCTCGTACTTCAGCATCTTTTCTTCTGGGGGAGAGGGGATCCTCCCTTGAAACAGAATAAACATCGCATCGTAGAAGGAATAACCCTCTTCGGCCAGATCGCTCAAATTGTAGCCTCTCAAGACGGTCTTTTCTTCTGTTTTATACGCAATGGCTGTTTTTCTTTTGAACAGTGGATCTCTTTCCATAATTTTGATCTCCTTATGTATTTTCGGCATGGCTCATTTTGAACCAAAAACACCCTTCGTCGAGCTCAGGACATGCCTTTACAATTAGCGTCACAGGTTTGCTTCGCTTTGCGTGCCTCTGGCATTGCATGCCGTTGGCATCACGAATGATTACGAATATCATGAATTACACGAATTTTTCATGGCTTTATTTGTGCAATTCGGCCAATTCGTGCATATTCGTGTTTTCTCATGCTTCAAATTTGTCGAGTTAAATTCTCTGTATTTTGAAC
>JADHXE010000104.1 GCA_016783125.1 Anaerolineales bacterium | reverse complement strand
CTGCGCAAACGGCTGTTACGCAGGCCCAAACGGGAATGAGTTCTGGGTCTCCCAGTCCCTGCGTGGGTGATTTCCACCCCTTACGAACTCCGGCGTTGCCGTAGGCACGCATAGCGAAGTGCCTACCTAAAGTCACAAATCAATGAACACTCGGAACGGAGTAACCTATCGACGGCTCTCCTATTAGGAGAAGGCAACCAGCCGTATGCCCCGATGGGTGGGATGGCCCAAGAAGCCAATGCCTGGGGTAATGCTCAGGATATGCCGACGTGGGCCGGGTGCTTAGGAAGGCATGGGGGCTGAGTATGTGTGCGGGCTTTAGACACACGGGTTTTCCCGTAGTGAAAGCTGGAGAGTTTTTCTCTCCCACACCAAAGGTTCATGTGCCAAGCCTTCCCATTATGGGGATGGAAAGGTGCTGATGACAACAGCCTAAGTACTCAGGAGCCGGATGAGTTCGAAAGTCTCAAGTCCGGTTCTGAATTGGCGGAGGGGTCAGCGATGACCCCTCCGACCATAACTTAGGTAGTGCCGTCTTCATATTTTGGTCTCTTGTATACAGTTACATCCAATAATCTTCGATTCTTATAATCAAATTCTATTTCGAATTTGATTGGATCTAAATCGACAATCATGTCTTCCCGCTGAACTTGACCTTCTAATTGTACGAACACTTTATATCTACCAACTAAATGTTGATATGACTTGGAGGGGCCATCTACAAACACAAAGTTAAATTTGGGGTCATGAGGCATTGTTTCTGCTAATAATATTTTTCCTGTGCCGCCTCCAGAGTTTATTGAAATTCTTCCATTATCTGGCTCATAACCTTCATCCCAATTCAATGGTTTTATCTCAACTTGGTTTGGATTTTCTACCCATTCATCATTGCTAGCGTATCCCTTGTAATTAACATCCATCATTCTGGCAAGGCAGTTGCTTACACTCGCACCACCGTTGTTTACTACCAGAATGCCCACTTTCATGAAGTTGTAAAAACCTGTCATGCCCAATCTTTGCTCATGTGATGTCCAAGGATACTCATATGAAACAACTTCGATATCATCGTATTCTTTGAGTGATAATTTGCGTTGTTGAAAATCATCCCTATTAGCTGCGACACGAAACATGTTAAAAAATGCGATTATAGGAGTAAAGAGAAACAGAATGGGAATTGTAGTAAATTCAATCCACAATTCTCTTATGACAATATTGAATGCAAATCCAAATCCATACCACCTATACAAGGAGATCACAACTACAAGAAATACAAGAAGTAGTTTGAACACTTCCCACTTTAGCCCAAACAATTCTCGAATCTCTTCTCTCGATTTAGAATATATTTCTGCCCAATATTTCCAAACCATCAGTTATCTCTAAACTAACTTAAGTGCTACCTAACAGGCGTCTTGCGTCACCTGATGATTAACGTTGTTTATCCCATGTTTGTCATCAGGTGACGATAAACACCTTATATCAGTATCACCGAATCTGCCATCTCTCATCTGACGTGAAGCAGAACGTGATCCGGGTGCAATGAAACGCGAAACCACTTTTTTCGCGTAAATCTGCGCAATCCGCGCCCCATTATTCTTTTTTCGACACACTGCTAACTAACGCAGCCCCGTTTCCAGGCGTGAAATCACTAAACGCTGAATCTCACTGGTGCCTTCGTAGATCTCGGTGACCTTGGCATCGCGGAAATAGCGTTCGACGGGATATTCTTTGGAATAGCCCATGCCGCCATGGATTTGCACGGCATTGTGCGCGCAGAACATAGCTGTCTCAGAGGCGAATAACTTGGCCATGGCAGCTTCTAAGGAATAGCGTTTGCCCGATTTCTTATTCTCCTCTTTTGCTAAAGCAGCCTGATAAATCAACAAGCGCGCCGCTTCGATACGGGTTTTCATATCGGCGAGTTTGAAAGATACCCCCTGGAATTGGCCAATCTTCTTTCCAAAAGCCTCCCGTTCGCGGACGTATTCCAAACTGGCCTGGTAGGATGCTTCAGCAATACCCAAAGCCTGAGAAGCGACCCCAATGCGGCCGGCATCCAGCACCGTCATGGCGATCTTGAATCCGCCCCCTTCTTCACCCAGACGGTCTTCTACCGGGCAGCGATAATCTTCGAACAGAATCTCGCTGGTGGCCGAGGCGCGGATACCCAGCTTAGGCTCTTTCTTGCCACGCGAGTAACCTTTTTGATCTGCATCGATCAAAAAAGCAGTGATACCCCGGTGTCCTTGGTCTGGATCCGTCATGGTGAATAAAACCAGGAAATCCGCTACAGGGCCGCTGGTAACCCAAGATTTGCGCCCGTTGATGACATAATCATCGCCATCGCGCACAGCGCGGCTGCGCATGGTAGCCGCATCAGAACCGGACATCGGCTCGGTCAGTGAGTAAGCGCCGATTTTTTCTCCTGAAGCCACCGGGGTGATGAATTTCTGCTTTTGTTCCTCGGTGCCGAATTTAAGGATGCCATAATTGAACAGAGAGTTGTTAACCGACATGATCGTGCCATGCGAAGCATCGACCTTGCAGATCTCTTCCAAGGCCAACACATAGGCCAGGGTGTCCATCCCCGCCCCGCCATATTCCTCGGGCGCCTCGATCCCCATAAAACCTATCTCACCCATCATCTTGATTGTCTCGATGGGGAAATCGCCCGTTTCATCGAACTCAGCGGCAATCGGGGCAATTTCCTTTCGAGCGAAATCACGCGCCGCCGCTCGGATCATTTCATGTTCTTCAGAGAGCGTAAAATTAGGGCCTGCGGATGCAGATGTCATTTTTTCCTCCGTGGATGCAGTATAATCGCAAAATGCAATCGTGATTATAGCATGGGTTGTGCGCGCCCATTTCAACACAAAAGCCTCATGAGTAACGGCCCTTTTTTGGGAACTCCCACAGTATGAACCTTTTTATATTGCGATCTGCCACTTCAGAAGATGAGACACAAATACATAAACTGGTGCGCGCTGCTCACATCAATCCCACTGGATTAAAATGGCGTCGCTTCGTTGTAGCCGTCACCCCAGCAGATGGAGTCATCGGATGCGGCCAGATCAAACCCCACCGTGACGGCTCTCACGAATTAGCCTCGATTGTGGTAGAGCCGACCTGGCGGGGCCGAGGCTTGGCGCGTGGCATCATCGCGCATTTACTTGCCTCCCATGAGGGACCACTCTACCTGATGTGCCGCTCAGTCCATGGGCCTTTGTATGAGAAATTCGGTTTCAGAGTGCTGGAATACGCTGAGATGCCCAAATATTTTCAGCGCGTCTCAAGGTTAACGAGCGTTATAGAAATACTACGCAAAGAGGGGGAAACCTTGCTTGTAATGGCGCGTTATACTGCTCGCGAATAGGTTTTGTGACAATTCTGATTCCAACATTCTGAGCGGAGTTCCACGTTTTTTTGTGGAACGTAGTCGAAGAATGCGGCGAACGTGAGGGCATTCCACAAATCCGCACCCCTTCAGCAGGTTCAGGGCAGGCTCTTCGACTGCATTCCGCAAGCTGCATTCCGCTCAGGGCGCTGACGTAATGGTACAAAATTTCTCACAAAACCAAAATGGGATCAGTATAGCACGTTGCAAGTTACAACGTTCAAACGTTCAACGTGCTAACGTTTTTCTGGTACTTGACTCATGGCATATTCAGCAAGAGCCGTGATCGTCAAACTCGGATTCACCCCCGGATTAGCAGGCATCATCGAGCCATCTACAACGTACAGTCCAGGGTAGTTGTGTACCTGGCAATCCAGATCGATCACCCCTTCTTGATCATCCCGTCCAAAGGGAACTCCGCCCATAAAATGCGCTGTGGTTGGAAAATTGAACAGGCTGTCAGTAAAAGCTGCTTGCGCAATCCCGTTTGCTTTTTCCGCCAGAGCGCGGGTCACTTGATTGCCAATGGGAAGCTGACGGGGGATGGGCTGATCCTTATCTTCCTGAAGCACTACCCCCTTACGGAATAATGTGAATGGATTCTTCCCCAGGCGTACATGGGTCAGATTTTCCTTGACTTGCATCACCAGCAAGATCGTCGTATAACGCGCCCAGCGTGAAAAGAACTTGGCGTAAAGAAAGTTGATGGGATGCCGGATAATCTCCCAAAAAGTCTTCAGGAAGCGACCCAAGATATTCGATTCGCCATCGATCAATGGCATCGTCAGGGTACGGATAAACGATGATCCATCAGAATAACGCACCGGTTCAACCCGGGTGACATCGTCAGCCTGGAAAATGGACGTGATGGCGATCCCTTGGGAGTGATCGATGTGCTTATCACGGCTGGTCACGCCTAAAATGTTTTCGCTGTTCGTGCGTACTTGATCACCCAAGCAGTTTGAAATATTCGGCAGCGATTTAGACTCGTCACGGCATCGCAAGAGCAATTCCAGCGTACCCAACGCTCCTGCCGAGACAACCACATTGCGGGCGCGCACTTGCCTGGGGGGTTTCACCAACCAGGCTGTTGTGCTGCGATACTCAAGCTCGTAACAAGCCCCGTCCGGTTGAACCTCGGTTAACGGATGAATATCTCCCACTTTCACTTCCGGTATTATCTTTGCCCCCCACTTTTCAGCGAAGAAAAGATAGTTTTTCAACAGAATATTCTTGGCATTTTCACGGCAGCCAACCATGCATCCCCCGCAGTGGGTACAGCCTGCTCGCTCAGGGCCTTCCCCATCAAAATATGGATCAGGGACGGTTTGCCCCTCTTTGTCAGGTTCAGAGAAGAAGACACCGACTTCGGTTGGTGTAAAAGTATCTCCGCGGCCTAATTCATCGGCGATTTCCTTCATCTTCTCGTCCGCGAACCACAACCGGGGATTGGTTGCCACTCCAAGCATATGGCGGGCGGTCTTGTAATGTGGCGCCAGGATAGTCTGCCAATCTGCTAAATCATGCCAGCCAGGCGACTGGAACAAACGCTCATCCGGCTCCATCAACACATTAGCATACGTCAGGCTGCCGCCGCCGACCCCACTGCCATGCAGGGCCAGTAAGCCGTTCAAGAAGGTCATCTCGAAGAAACCAAAACAGCGTAATGCCGGCAGCCATAAAAACTTGAAGATATTCCAGTTCGTGCGGGGAAAATCGTCATCTTCATAGCGCTTGCCTCTCTCCAAGACAAGCACAGAATAGCCCTTCTCTGCCAGGCGCATGGCTGAAACACTGCCCCCAAACCCGGAGCCGATGATGATATAGTCGTAGGTCTGTTCTGTTTTATTCATGAATGCCTTCCTTGGAGAAAAAATGATAATTGGCGATTTAAGATTCTATTTGACTGGGGTGTGTTTCAAACAAGTTGCAAAGTTCCGGAAATAGGGGTGTGCGGGGGAGAGCCCCCCGCACACCCCTATTTCCGGGCTCACTTCAACGGGGATGAAACACACCCTTTTGACTAATGACAGGGGACAGATGAAAGGAAACTTTAGATACTCAGGTCTTTTTTCTTCTACTGCGGCGACCTCTGCGCGTCTTTTTATGTGATCGTGTTGCAGTTTTTTCCTGCGCTGGGGCAATTGTTTCTTCTGATTCCGGCTCAGGTATTGCACGCTTTATTTGACTTGAAAAAAGTATGCCTAAAAAGAATCTATTAGATAGCTCTGTATCGCCCAGATGTTCAAGTTCTATTCTCAGAGCACCAGCGTGTTTATCGCCCGTGCGCAACCATTCGTCAGAGATCTTTCTGAGTTCCTTTCGTATCTGACGCAAACGTTTAGCAGTCACGATCTCAGCAAGGTTTTCATCAATCGCCGATCTCAAAATTTCACCAGCATCTGCTGTATCAATATTTTCCGGATCGATCCCGGCAGCTTCAAAACGTTCTCGCAGCATCTCAAAATGCCCAAATATTTCATCTTCAGTAAAAATATCGAGTTCAACCCTGCCATGCCAGAGTGCATCATAAAATTCTTGTGTCGATTTCTCTGCTTGTGCGGACAGGCGTTTATATATATCCGAGTCGGTATCGATTGTATTTTCGAGTTTCTGGATAAACGCAGGGTCTTCTATTTGCTCAAAGAACCTTTCCGGCGTTAATTCCTCACCAATTAAATCTTGTAACTCATCAAGCAATTGTATTTCTTCTTCATCCCCCACAGTGATCCCAAGTGACCGTTGGAAAATTTCGGTTACTAAATTGATCATCCCCCACGGGAGTTTCGACGTATCGAAAGCGGTTTGGACGGCGACAGCCATCACAAACTTCTCACTATCCACATCAGATTTACTAATGTCTAACCGTTCGACCAGTCGATTCAGTCGATTTAGAATATCTTTTCGGACTGGATCGCTAAGTAAGCGATCAATCGCTTCGACCCGCATGTCATCATGCAGAAATTCTAGTTCCTCCCCGCCCTTTTTTTCTGCCGCTTGGAGTTTATTTTTATATTTTTTATGTGTTAGTTCGGCACTGGCGTACGTCTGTTCACTATCAAAAAATAGATCACTGAATTCTGGCTCATCTGCTAATACATAGGATCCGACCAGAAGTTCCATAAACGTGCCCATCAATTCTTCCGGACCGCTTGCCATGATATCTAAAACTGACATCCCCTGTCTGTTTTTACGTATTCTCTTCGCCATTTATGCTCTCGCTACATACACTAATAAGCCAGACCGGGAAGCGCCCGAAAAATGGGGTGTGTGGGTAATCACTCACCCGCGATCTGTTGGGACATCATCACCAACTCGACTCGTTTGTCGTATCCCACCTTCTCCCAAAAACCAATCGCGTCCTGGTTATCACCAAAGACAAACAAGTGGCACTTGCCGATGCCAATACGCATCAGGGCATACATGCAGCGCCCAACCAGAGAACGGCCAATTCCTTGATGGCGATGGGATTTAATAGTCGCCAGGTGGTGAATATAGCCCCGCCGCCCGTCATGGCCACACAAGGCGGCTCCTACGATCTCCCCCTTATCGACAGCCACAAAGCTAAGGCCTGGATTACGCGCCAAAAATCGCTTGATGCCCTCTTTTGAATCCGCATCACTTAGACCGATTCCCTCACTCTTGGACCACAGCGCATAGACCAGATCATAATCCCTTATTGTCAAATCTCGAATTTCAACACCCATAACATCCTCCTAACTCGGACAAGCCGAAACCAAAAAGATTCACCGCGAAGACCGCAAAGAGCGCGAAGATTTTAAAAGGGTTTTCCTTGCGTTCTTCGCGTACTTGGCGGTTCAAATATCCTTGCACAAAAAGCAACAATTTCACTTGTAACATACTAAATGATCACCGCAAAGACGCTACGCTATGCGGGCCTACGGCCGAGCGCGAAGAGTGCACATAATTTCAAATCTTAGCGATCTTCGCGTCTTCGCGGAAAAAAAAATTATTCGATCTCCACTGCCAATGCAACCGCTTCTGCACCACCCAAGCACAGAGATGCCAGACCGCGCTTGAAACCACGGTCTTTGAGGGTGTAGATCAAGGTTGCTAATACACGCGCCCCACTGGCCCCAATCGGATGCCCCAAAGCGATAGCCCCGCCATGCACATTGACCTTGTCCCAATCCCAGCCCTGGTCAGCCAAAGCATACCCATCAGCCAACACCTGGGCAGCGAAGGCCTCGTTCAGTTCGATCAAATCCACATCATCAAAAGTCCAACCGATCTGCTCTAATACCACCGGGATGGCCTTAGCAGGCGCATAGAACAGATATTTGGGTTCTACAGCCGCCTGTCCGTACCCAACGATGCGGGCCAGGGATTCACTGCCCATTGCCTCGGCTTTGGTTCGGGAAGAGACAACCAATGCAGCAGCGCCGTCATTAAGCCCAGGGGCATTCCCCGCGGTCACTTTACCATCTTTTACGAAGGCCGGGCGCAGCTTGCCCAGCGCTTCGAGTGTCGTATCACGGCGAGGGGCCTCATCCGTATCAAAAATCGTCACCTTCCCCTTGCGCCCTTTCACCTCCACAGGGACGATCTCAGTCTCGAATTGGCCACCATCCATGGCGGCAACAGCCTTCATATGGCTGTTATAAGCGAGTTCATCCATCGCTTCCCGCGAGACATCAAACTCTTCGGCGATAAACTCAGCCGCATTGCCCATGCCCCAACTCTCGAATGGATCCCATAGCCCGTCATGCAGCAGCGCATCGGTAAGTTGGGCATGGCCAAAACACAAACTCCCCGTACGCCCATCAACGAGATAGGGAACCCGGCTCATATTCTCCATTCCCCCGGCGACGAAGAGATCACCATCCCCGGCGCGGATCGCTTGGGCTGAGAGCATCACTGCTTTCAAGCCGGAGCCGCAGACTTTATTTAGGGTGGTTGCCCCGACCGAAGCGGGCAGCCCCCCAAAGATGGCCGCCTGCCGGGCCGGATTTTGGCCCAAACCCGCCGAAACCACGTTGCCCATATAAACTTCATCAATATCAGCTGGTTCTGGGATGCCAGCGCGTTTGACCGCCTCTTTCACTACGATAGCGCCTAACTCCGGGGCGGTGAATCCGCTCAAACTTCCCTGGAAGCGTCCAGATGGTGTGCGCACTGCGCTCAGAATGACGGCTTCATTGTACTTGTCGGACATGAAAAAACCTCCTAAATTGCATATATTGTTGGTCGTATCTTCTCAAAAAAGCGGGCAGACTTCCGAAGTCTTTGACAACCGCTGAAATTGGACGAGATTTCCGAAAGACTTCGGAAGTCTGCGCCCCAAAATCAACAAGCCCTGCTTGAGTATCGCAATGAAAGCAACCCTCGCATAAGGGAATTCCAAGAAAATAATTGTCCCAAAATTCGTATTGCGTATAGCGTATTTCGTAAAGACTCCCCTACGCAATACGGGTTGGGATGATTTAAATCTTGGAACTCCCTAACTAATATTTTCAAATTAAGGTATTCGACAGAGAAGCAAAGACAAGTCATTGATCATATGCTCTATGATGAAAATATTTGCGCACAACTATTGTAGCAGATATTCAAACCAAGCAAGAATGTCAAACGATGAAAAAAAGAGGGATTTCTGGCATATATTCTTGAAATTCGGCCTTGACATTTTAGAACACTTGTTCTATAGTTAAGACCAGAACGTCCGTTCTATTTTTTATCAGATGACTGTTTAGCCTTACGTGCTTGGAGGAGGTTTATCATGTTATCACAGATGTCTATTTTCCAAAATCGTCTGCGCCTGCAACGAGGTGTGCTCTTCGGAGCCTTAATCGTCACCGCCCTGCTGGCCTTCGAAGTCTTCAACTACTCTACGACTGACTTCGCCCTCTCGGATTTGCTCGGCAATCTCACGTTCTTGAGTGTTCGCTGGGCTACGATCCTCTCTATCGCCTTCTGCGGCATCGACTTCGCTGGCATCGCCCGGCTATTCACACCCGAACAGGGACGGGATGAGCCTGCCGAGGTCTGGTATCTCTTCGGGGCCTGGATGCTGGCCGCCCTGATGAACGCTATGCTGACCTGGTGGGGCGTTTCCATCGCCATCCTCAACCACCAGACCCTGGGTAACGCCGTAGTCGCCAGGGAGACCTTGCTCAAGGTTGTGCCCATCTTCGTGGCGATCATGGTGTGGTTGATCCGGGTGTTGATCATCGGCACCATCTCCGTCGCCGGAGACCGGCTCTTCAGCCAGACCAACCTGGCTTCTGTCCGGCGCGGCGCCCGTCAGAGTACTAACCGCAACACTTCGTCGCGATCATCTTCTCGCTCCCGACCCGCGAACACCAATCGGCGATCCAATCCCGTTGGCCGGACGGCGCGGGCAAGCTCATCGTTTAGCCCGGCGCCAAAGCCCACCTACGCTGACGGCGACTATGCATCTCAAGAGCCTACTTATCATCCCGTGTCCCGCGCTAATAATAGCAATCGGGAGGGCCGACGAACCCAATTCTAAAAACGTAATCATTCCTCCCTCGTTCCAATGCTCTGTTGGAACGCACGCCCAGACGCTCTGCGTCCCCGCGCAAGCCGACGCAGAGCGTCTGGGTATACGTTACCACGCCGGAGCGTGGTAACGAGAGGGGGAGTGACCTGGAAAAGTTCCAAATTCTAAAAACCGCGTTTGCGTTTCCTTACTCCAATGGCTCGCATCGACTCCCAACATTATGCCGGCGAGGCAGCCCTCATAGAATTCTCTTCCGAGGGCTGCCTGCCTTTTCTAGCACTTCCCCCATTGGCGGTCATCGTCGTGGGCTTACTCATGGCGCTAATACTCACGAGAGTAGAGTTTAACGATTCATTCCATGAAAGACAGGAAACCGCTCAACTGGGTGAAATCTCCAACTCTGATCAAAGCGAGCAGGAGGATGACCAACAATCGTCAGGGGGATCGCGCATTGCTCCCCTCTTTACAGCTGAAATTCAATATTGGGATAAGGACATCGCTGCCTGGAGCAAGAATTGGGGGCTGGACCCAAACCTGGTAGCAACGGTGATGCAAATTGAATCCTGCGGCGACCCGCGGGCGGTATCACGCGCCGGGGCTATGGGCCTGTTCCAGGTAATGCCGCTTCATTTTGTCTCCGGAGAGGATCCTTACAAACCGGGAACTAATGCCACGCGCGGGTTGAGTTATCTTAAAAAAGCACTCGAAGCCCGGGGGGGAGATATCCGTTTAGCTTTAGCGGGATACAATGGGGGAATCACAGGGGCTAAACAACCAGAAAGCGCCTGGTCAGCCGAGATGATCCGTTATGTGTATTGGGGAACTGGCATCTATGCCGATGCCACAAAGGGGAAATCCTATAGTGATCGCTTGAATGAATGGTTAGGGTATGGGGGAGCAAGTCTCTGCGCTCAAGCTGCGCAGCGTATCGGTGTTTCGCGATAATGTTTGGGAGCAAGATTAAAGCTCGGATTGGCAATCACCTTCCCCCTCGGCCAGCGGCAGCCACACACAAAATGTTGTGCCCTTGTCTTTTTCGGAATCCACATCGATCTGTCCCCCATGATGACGGATAATCCAATAAGCAATCGACAAGCCCAACCCAAAGCCTTTGCCATCACTGGTACGCGTGCGAGATTTTTCAGCCCGGTAGAAACGCTCGAAGATATGCGGCAGGTCTTCAGGGGGGATTCCCGGCCCGGTGTCAGAGACGGTGATGCGGGCCATGTCATCGGTTTTACCCAGTTCAACACGCACCTCACCTCCGGCAGGAGTATATTTGATGGCGTTCTCAACCAGGTTCAACATGACTTGCTTTAGCTGGTCGCGATCACCGCACACCAAAACCTGATCGATATCCCCAAGCTGCACCCGGACGCGATCCTGTGCCAAAACGCGGGTTTGTTGGAGAACTTCCAGAACCAGGGTGTCCATTTCAACAATCCGGTTGTCGAGGGGCATCTTGCCCGCCTCGACGCGCGCCAACAAGAGCAAATCACCGATCATGCGGGTGAGACGATCTACCTCACTCTCAATGCTCCCGAGGGACTCTTCGTCGGCACAGCCCATACGCCGAAGCAGGCTGGCATTGCCCTTGATGACGGTCAGGGGAGTGCGCAGCTCATGCCCCACATCTGCCACGAAGCGACGCTGGGTATTGAAGAGATTTTCCAGTCGGCTCAGGGTTTGGTTGAAAGCCTGGATGAGCTGCCCGATTTCATCTTTTTGAGGCCCCTGATAAGGGATGCGCCGGGAGAGGTCATCGGCGCGTGTGATCTGCAAAGCCACACTGGTGGCACGCTCCAGGGATGCCAAGGCCTGGTAAGTCGTCAGGGATACCGCTAAAGCAGCCAGCCCCATGGATACCAGAGCGCCGATAATCAGTACCGTGAGCAGCGTCCTTTGGGTGGCCTCGACAATCGCCAGACTAGCTCCTACCTGCAAAGCCCCGATCAGACGATTACCCAGGGATAGAGGTACACTCAACACGCGTAAGCTTGTTTCGCCGACATTGGTGGTGCGATATACTGGCTCAGCAGGGAGTCGGTCGAGAGGAGCCAGAGGTTCGCGCAGATGGCTTATGCTGGCAGAGGCGAACCTCAGGCCGGTATTGCGCTCCCAGAGCTGCACATAGACATTGGTTGCCAACTCCAAGTCGGGCGATAAGTCCATATCCAACTCCCCCACAGCATTCAACCGCATACTATCAACCAGATCGCTGGCTGTTCGTGCCAACAGCTCATCGATCTGATCGACCAGGTTGATGCTAACCAGTTGATAGATAACAATGCCGAAAAGTAATAGAATCCCCCCAACCAGCGAGGTATAGAGTAGAGTCAGCCTGGCACGTAACGACATCAAGCAGATTGGCGCAGCACATACCCCACGCCGCGCACTGTATGGAGCAAGCGCTCTTCATCTCCGTGCTCGAGCTTTTGACGCAGATAGCGCACGTATACCTCAATGATATTGCTCTCGCCGCCAAAATCATACCCCCAAACAGAATCGTAGATCACATCCCGGGTAAGCACCTGGCGAGGATGGCGCAAAAACAGTTCTAGCAACTCATATTCTTTGGCCGTAAGTGTGATCAAGCGGTCACCCCGCTTGGCCTGGCGGGTTCCAGTATCAAGGGTCAGATCAGCAAATTGGAACACCTTCGGTCGATTACTGGGTTGAGCGCGGCGTAAGAGCGCCCGAATGCGGGCCAGCACTTCATCAAGATCAAAGGGTTTGACCATATAGTCATCAGCACCCATATCCAGGCCAATGACGCGGTCGGTAACGCCATCTTTGGCGGTGAGAATCAAAATTGGGACATCTCCACCCGCTCTCAGGCGCCGACATACTTCTAAACCATCGATCCCTGGAAGCATGAGATCCAATACCACCAGGTCTGGGGGATTATCTCTGGCAACATCAAGGCCGGATCTCCCATCCGTGGCCACATCGACCTCATAACCCTCATAGGCCAAGCCCCGGCGAAGAAATGTCAGAATGCCCTCATCGTCTTCAATGATTAGTATCCGAGCGCTCATAATAACCTCCGAACAAGATAACTATTCAGCATCAGAACGGGATATTCCCTGTTTGGCTAAATTGTTACCGAACAACAAAAAATATACCACAGGCTAAGGAAAGAAAAAAGGCCGCCTTTCGGCGACCTTTTTTACATGCACGTGTGCATGTGGCTGTAGGGCGATTTGGTAAATCGCCACCGGCAAGATACCATCTTGCCCTACATTTTCATCAAGATGGAAAACTAGGCAAGCTCGACAACGCCGCCAGCTTCTTCGAGTTTGGCCTTGGCGTCCTCAGCAGCTTCCTTGCCAACGGCTTCCATGATCTTGGAGTCGGCGGTCTCAGCTAACTCTTTGGAGTCAGCCAAGCCCAAGCTGGTGAGCTGGCGGATAACCTTGATGACCTGGATCTTCTTGGGGCCAGCGCTTTTGAGAACGACATCGAATTCAGTCTTCTCTTCGACAGGCTCGGTAGCGGCGGCAGCGACGGCAGCCACAGCAACAGGCGCAGCAGCGGAAACGCCCCATTCTTCTTCCAGCAGTTTGACTAACTCAGCAGCCTCGAGAACGGTAAGCTCGCTCAGTTGTTCCATAATTTTCTTTAGATCAGCCATTTTTTATTACTCCTTCAATTTTCGTTGAACGTCAACTTTTACGTTTTACGTTCGCTTAGTTTATGATTTGTAACTACTCAGGCTAAAGGAGAGATTCCCAAAAAAATGGGTGAGCGCAGGGGGTGCGCTATGCGCCTGCGCACACCCATTTTTTGGGATAATCCGTTCCATTGTCGAACAGTTACCTAGATTTAATAATGAACTGCACGCTTCAAAAAGCATCGTGCAGCATTTACGCAGCTTCGGGAACTGCATCCGCTGTCACGTCAGAATAAGCCTTGAGAACACCAGCAACCTGACGTCCAGGCTCGGCCAAAATTTGAGATAACTTCGTTGCCGGAGCCATCAATGTGCTCAGTAATTGTGCTCGCAAGACGGGCAGCGGCGGCACTTTAGCCAGCGCCACGATCTCTTGGGGGCTGACGCGCTTATCACCAAGATAGCCGGCTTTCAACTCAATGAAATCCGACTCCTCAGCAAAATCGACAATCGCTTTTGCCAAACCAGGCGCGTCGTCAAACGCAAACCCGATGGCCGTATCTTCCAAGAAATGCTCGGTTTCGATTTCCAAACCAGCTTTCTCGAAAGCACGTTTGGCCAATGTATTCTTGACGATATGGAATTCACCTCCGGCTTCGCGGATATCGCGGCGGAGCTGTTCCATTTGGCTGACCGTAAGGCCGATATATTTGGTCAAAACAAGCGCCTGGCTCTGATCGATCCATTCGCCGTATTGTTTGACGAGTTCTTGTTTTTGCTCTTTTGAAATAGCCAAAGAAACTTCCTCCTTTCTTCAAAATAAAAGTCTTTACCTCGCTATGAGGTAAAGACTTTATTTCCAGAAGGAAATGCCCCAATTAGGGCAGAAAGCCTCACCTCGGCAGGAAATTAAGCCCATCCCTTTGTTACGTTCAGGGTTTAGAGCACCTGCTGTCTTTGGCGAAGTATGATCACGATTTTATATGACTTACGCACTAGCGATGGAAAAAGTCCGAAAATAAGGGGTGTGCAGGGTTGCGGAGCAACCCTGCACACCCCT
>JADHXE010000103.1 GCA_016783125.1 Anaerolineales bacterium | reverse complement strand
CCCCTTTTTCGGGAACTTTCCCTCTATGGCTGAGCAGTTACCAGTATTGAACATCAGTTGGTTTTATTCAGGAATATAGGACAATGAAATGGCTGCAAAAGTAATCACTATCACATCAGGGAAAGGTGGCGTGGGGAAAACCACGATCACTGCCAATCTGGGCGCCGCGCTGGCAACCATGGGACAAAAAGTGGTCTGCATCGACGCAGATATCGGCTTGCGCAACCTGGATGTTGTACTGGGGTTGGAAAACCGCATCGTCTACGATCTTGTGGATGTAGTTGAAGGCCGCTGCCGCTTACGCCAGGCTATGATCCGGGATAAACGGGCAGAAGGACTCTTCCTGATCCCCGCCGCCCAAACCCGGGACAAAACCGCCGTTTCCCCCAGCGACATGGTGCGGCTGTGCGACGAACTACGCTCCGGACACAATTGGGTCATCGTAGACTCACCCGCCGGCATCGAGCGCGGCTTCCGCAACGCCATCGCCCCCGCGGACAGCGTCTTCATAGTCACCAACCCCGAAGTTTCAGCCGTACGGGATGCCGACCGCATCATTGGTATCATCGAAGCCGAAGAAAAAGGGCCCGCCCAACTGATCATCAACCGCATCAACGCCGAGATGGTTCAGCGCGGAGATATGATTGGCATGGAAGATATTGTCGAATTATTGGCCATCGACTTGATCGGTATCATCCCCGAAGATGAAAACGTGATAATCAGTACCAACCGGGGCATCCCTATTTCACTAGATGGGAACTCTCAAGCTGGACAGGCTCTACAAAATATCTCCCGCCGCATGATGGGCGAGGAGGTACCTTTCATGGATTTGACGATTCAAAAGGGCTTCTTCAAAAAGCTTTTCTCCGCAGGAGGCAGCAAAAATGAGTGAGTTCATCAGTCGCCTCACAGGACGTAAACGCAAGAGCGCCTATCAAGCCAAAGAACGGCTGCAATTGGTCCTGATCCACGATCGCACCAATCTCTCCAGCGATGTGTTGGAAACCATGAAAGACGAGATCATCGAAGTTATCTCCCGCCATATCGAAATCGAGCCTAACGCAGTCAGCATCGAGCTCAACAAAGATGGGCGGGAGCAGCGCCTGATTGCTGATATTCCCATCCTCGGGCCCAAGAAAAGAAGGTAAACCCGAAAAAATAATTATTTATGCAAAATATCTCCTGGCGTCACTTTGATTTCTGGCTGTTGGGAGCGGTGACCTTACTCACCTTGTTCGGCATCATCATGATCCGCTCTGCAATCGCCGGAAATATTGAGTTAATCGAAGGAAATACCGTCCAAAAGCAGATCATCTTTGCAGTGACCGGTTTCGCTGTCATCGGGATCATGGCGGCCATTGATTACAAAATTTTATCTGCTCTCAGCCGACCGCTGTATGTTGGTACCATTATTGTCTTGGCAATCCTGGTTTTCTTCGGCGGCGCGCTATTCGGTTCGGCGCGTTGGTTTGTGTTGGGGCCGATCCTGATCCAACCCTCCGAGCTGGCCAAGATCGTCATCATCCTGGTCTTGGCCGACTTCTTAGCCAGGCACCAGGCCAAAATCCACGATCTGAGGTGGGTGGCGCGCAGCCTGATTCTCACCCTGGGCTTGGTTATCTGGATCCTGCTGCAGCCCGACTTGAGCACCTCGATTGTGATCTTCGTAATCTGGTTTACGCTGGTTTGGGCGGCTGGCCTGGAGGTGAAGCATGTGCTCATCGCGGGGGGTGTGGGGGCTCTGCTGGTGGGCATTTCCCTGCCCCTGATGCTGATCACCTACAACCCTGAACGAGAGGGCGGCATCATCAAAGCCTATCAGGTAGAACGCATCATCAACTTCCTCTTCCCCGATCCGGCAGCGCGCTACGGCGCTATCTATAACGTGCAGCAAGCCCTGGTGAGCATCGGTTCAGGGGGCTGGCTTGGCAAAGGCTACGAAAGCGGCACCCAGGTGCAACTGCGCTTCCTCAAAGTGCGTCATTCTGATTTCATCTTCTCCGCCCTGGCGGAAGAATTCGGCTTTGTGGGCACGATGGTAGTGATGGCTCTGCTGATCTTTATCATCCTTCGCTGCCTGCGCGCCGCCAGACTGGCCAGCGATACCTTCGGGGCGCTGATCGCCTATGGGGTAGCAACCATCCTGGCTTTCCAGGCCGTGGTCAACATCGGCATGAACCTGCAGCTCCTGCCGGTGACCGGGCTGCCCTTGCCTTTTGTCAGTTATGGGGGTAGTTCTCTGCTATCGATGCTGCTTGGCATCGGGCTGGTAGAAAGCGTAATCCTGCGTCACAAAGCGCTGGATTTCTGATAGAATCCCACTTTCAAATCCTGGTTACCACGCTCCGCGTGGTAACATAAGACAGACGCTCCGCGTCCCAACCAATAAACGCAGAGCGTTACCACACCCGTTCCCACGCGGAGCATGGGAACGAGAATGAGAATAAGGAACCCATGACGCAACCATCACAGCCTGCCCGCGTACGTTTCGCCCCCTCCCCTACCGGGCGGACTCACCTGGGGAGCGGCCGCACTGCCCTTTACAACTACCTGCTCGCCCGCCAAACGGGCGGACAGTTCATCCTGCGCATCGAAGATACCGACCAAAAACGCTACGTCCCCGGCGCCGAAGAAGAACTCATGGAGAGCCTGCGCTGGCTGGGCCTGGACTGGGACGAAGGCCCCGATGTAGGCGGGCCCTACGGACCTTACCGCCAGACCGAACGCAAAAGCATCTATCAGAAGTATGCCCGCCAGCTCATCGAAAACGGTCAGGCCTATTATTGCTTCTGTCCCACGACGAAGGCGGAGGAAGCTGAATCGCCTCAACAAAGACGCCAGCACAGGGAGCTATGTCCAGGCAGAGATCTGACCCTCAACGAAGCTGACGCTCGGAGATCATCGGGAGAAGAACACGTAATCCGCTTTAGAATGCCTTTCGAGGGGAGTATCACCGTCAGCGATGCCATGCGCGGGGATATCAGCGTCGAAAACAGCACCTTAGACGATTACATCCTGGTGAAATCCAATGGCCTGCCTGTCTACCACCTGGCCGTGGTGATCGACGACCATCTCATGGAAATCACCCACGCCATTCGGACTTCAGAATGGCTGCCCACTTTCCCGCTCCACGGACATATTTATAATGCCCTTGGGTGGGATCAGCCCATCTGGGTACACCCCTCGATATTCCTCAAACCGGATGGCAAGGGCAAGATGAGCAAGCGCGACAGCGAGGCTCTATTAGAAGAAGGCAAATCTATCTTTCTGGGTGACTTCAAAGATATGGGCTATTTGCCAGAAGCCGTCGTAAACTGGATGGCATTGATCGGTTGGAGCTACGATGACAAGACCGAGTTCTTCACTCTTGAAAACCTGATCGAAAAGTTCAGCCTTGAAAAACTTAGCCCTGCCCCGGCGGCGATCAACTTCAGCAAACTCGATCACTTCAACGGCCTGCACATCCGCGAGCTAGATTCCACTGACCTGGCCAAACGCATCAAACCCTACTTCGAGGTTGCAGGCTACACTGTCGATGATGAGGACAAACTTCAGCAAATCGCCGAAACCTTGCAGGTGCGGATGGCCACCCTCGACGAAGCGCCTGAGAAGGCGGGCTTCTTCTTCAAAGATGAAATCCATCCCGAACCTGAATCCTTGATCGGCAAGAAGATGACCGCATTTGCGTCTCTGGAGATGGCCACACGCATCTACGAGCTAATCGCCGCGCTGCCTGATTTCAGCGAGGAAACGGCCAATCAACCCCTGCGCGATCTGGCAGTTGAACTAGGCTTGAAGGCCGGGCACGTCTTCGGCTTCCTGCGCAACGCCATCACCACCCAAAAAGTCAGCCCGCCCATCTTCGAGACCATGACCATCGTCGGGCGGGAAAAGGTGCTTGAGCGCATCGAGAATGCAATTGCAACGTTAGAGAAGTTAACTCAGAACGATTAACACAAATGCTCAAAGTGATCGCTTCTACGCGTTCCATCGCTGAGCAGTGGAACGAGAGATACCCCCCTGGTTGCCATGCTCCGCGTGGCAACCCTAAAGGATAACGCTCCGCGTTGGGCTCGTTTCACGCAGAGCGATGGACGAGAACTCAGATGTGTTTGACGAAAGAATTCCCCGATGGTAAAATCCCCTGCGCAGTGGGGGCTCGTCTAATGGTAGGACAGCGGTCTCTGGAACCGTCAGTCGGGGTTCAAATCCCTGGCCCCCAGCAATAAGTAGTGAAAAAAGAGTGTGCGGGCGGCTCCGCCGTCCGCACACTCTTTTTTCGGAATTTCTTTAGGAAAACACCCCCTTATGATTAGAACCTGGCAACTAATCCTCGCTGATGCCCTGCTGACTTTCTTATCAGTGATCATCGGACTCATGCTGCGCCTCGAGATTATCTATGTAGGATATTTTTTGCGCGCCATCTGGCCTTTCATCGTCCTGGCGGTTTTGCTTCGTCCAGCGGTTTTCTACGTTTCAGGCGTTTATCGACGTATCTGGCGTTATGCAAGTGCGCGGGACTATTTGAGCATCGCGCTGTCAGTTCTGGTGGGCACACTCATTCTTTCTTTGGTTACCTTAGTATGGTTGTACCCGGATTGGATGGCCACTTTCCCACGCTCTCTATTACTCATTGAAGGCCTGCTCACGCTTTTCCTTCTCGTCGGGTTCCGGATTACTCTGCAAATCACCGAACGTTATCCAGGCGATATAAATTGGAAAACAATCGAGTTGCCCGCGCCCCAGCGAACGCTTATCATTGGAGCTGGAGCAGCTGGGACACAAATGATGGATGAGTTATTATCTAATCCCCAACTTGGCTTGAAACCGGCAGCTTTCCTGGATGACGATCCCAACAAAATCGACCGCAAGATACATGGTTTGACCGTTTTTGGACCCCTGATCCGTTTGGCGGAAGTCGTAGAACATCAAAAAATCGCTGAGGTGGTAATCGCCATCCCCAGCGCTCCCGCGCAAACCATCCAAAACATAAAAAGCGATTGTGAGCAGCTTGAGATCTCTTATTCAGCCATGCCATCCCTGAGCAGTTTTTTGAATGAACCATCATCTGGAGCTACAGGGTATCGAGTTCCCATGGCTATGCCAGATATCACCGGCGAGGAGATTCAGGCTGTGGTACGGGTGATGCAGTCGCGTAATCTGAGCATCGGCTCCCAGACCCTCGCCCTGGAGAGGCTGGCTGCTGACGTGGCCGAAGCTTCCTATGGCGTGGCGGTTACCAACGGAACTTCCGCATTGCATATGTGTATGCTGGCAGCTGGGGTTGGTCCTGGCGATGAGGTGATCACCAGTCCCTATAGTTTTATCGCTTCAGCCAACTGTATTCTGTATGCGGGCGCTACCCCAGTTTTTGTGGATGTAGACCCAGTAACTCTGAACATCGATCCAAGCCAACTCGAAGTTGCCATCACAGAGCGCACGCGCGCCATCATCCCTGTGCATATTTTTGGACAACCTGCTGATCTGGATCCCATTTTCGAGATCGCTGAGCGCTACAACCTGATCATCATTGAAGATTCAGCTGAAGCTGTCGGCGCAGCGTACAAAGGACGTCCTGTTGGAGCGTTGGGCAAGGCGGGTATCTTCGCCTTTTATCCTAACAAGCAGATGACATCTGGTGAGGGGGCTGTTATCGTCACAAATGACGAAGCCTGGGCAGATCTCTTTCGCAGTTTGCGCAATCAAGGGCGTGACAAATTCGATGAATGGCTAAATCACTCTCGTTTGGGATATAACTACCGCATGTCAGAATTGAACGCGGCGGTTGGCGTTGTGCAAATGAGGCGACTGGATGAATTGCTCGATAAGCGGCAGGCGGTTGCCGACAGGTATTCTAAGTTGATTGCCGAACTCGAAGGTGTCTCACCATTGAAGGTAGTCCCAAATACATCCCGCATGAGCTGGTTTGTCTACGTAGTTCGTTTCGCTCCAAACATAAATCGTAACCAGGTAATGGCCCATTTATCCAAGAAAGGTATCCCCACACGGCCATATTTCTCCCCCATCCATCTGCAACCATTCTACAGTGATCAATTTGGTTTCAAGGAAGGGGATTTCCCAGAAGCAGAGGCAGCGGGTGGGTCAACACTGGCACTGCCTTTCCACACGAATATGAATTCAGACGAAATTCGTTTGGTCGTCGAAGCATTGAAAGAGGCTGCCGAATCGTCGCTAAATTAGCCGGAATGTTCTCACATATTCTGAGTTTCACAGAAATCCAGCACTGGCTGTGGTTGCGGCTGGCAGCCCCACTCCCAAGAATCCCTATTCATTTTATGTGCCACACTCACCATGGGATGACACAGATCAAGAATTTGGTGTACAATATCTAAGCAGACCAGATAATCAAAGGTGGCACAAATGGAAATAAGAACATTTATCGGAAAGGGCGGCAGGTTAGTAATACCTGCCAAGATGCGCAAAGCCCTGGACATCAGCCCTGGAGATGAAGTCATACTGCGCATCGATGATGGCCAAATCAGAATGATCCCCTTGAGCAAAGCCATAGAACTGGCTCAACAGCATGTCAGGCAGTATATCCCAGAGAGAACATCTTTGGTTGATGAACTCATCCAGAAACGTCGAGAAGAGGCCAAGGGTGAATGAAGTTGTTTTGGATGCATCTGCCCTATTAGCCCTTCTAGAAGAGGGTGCAAATAAAGTCCAAGGACTTCTTTCAAGGTCAATCATTTCCTCAGTGAATTTTGCAGAGGTAGTAACGCGTTTGGCTGCAATTGGAATGCCCAAGGAAGAAATCCGAACTGTGCTGTCTATCTTAGGTTTAGTGATTGTTCCTTTTGATGATGAGCAGGCATACTTTACGGGCGAGATATACCCTCAGACTTCACATCTAGGATTATCTCTCGGCGATAGAGCATGTTTGGCATTAGCTCACATCGAAGGGCACATCGCCATAACAACTGATCGGGCATGGGCGAAACTAGATTCTGATTTAAAGGTTGAATTAATTCGATAGACATCCAATTGGAACATTAAGGTTTTGATACAACCTTTCTGATAATTCTACAAGAACCCCTCAGCGCGCAGTCGAGTGACGATCCCCACCGAGGCCTTGCTGCGATCCATCGTATAAATATGTATCCCAGGCACACCCGCTTCGAGCAATTCAGTGCACTGCTGCACGGCGAAATCAATGCCAAAGTTCGCTAAGGCTTCCGTATCGCCCTCGGGCAAAGCAGCGATGCCCTCCCTGATCTCCTCGGTGATGGTAGCGCCGCACAGGCCAGCTAACATCTCCATCATCTTGACGCTGAAAATGGGCATCACGCCTGGCAGGATGGGCACTTCGATACCAGCGGCGCGGCAGCGCTCGACAAAGTCGAAGAAATAGCTGTTGTCATAGCAATAATTGGTGATGATATAGTCTGCCCTCAGATCAACCTTCAATTTTAAGTATTCAAGATCTTTTTCCTTGCTGAGGGCCTCGATATGCCCTTCAGGATAAGCAGCCACACCCAGGCAGAAGTCATACTTGGGGCGGATGAAGGCTACTAAATCCGAGGCATACGGTAGACTGTCAGGATGGGGTTCGAAATCCCCTTCGCGAGGTTCGTCCCCGCGCACCGCCAGCACGTTCTCGATCCCCAAAGCCTGATAATCATCTAAAACACTGGTAATCTCTTCCGGGCTTAGGCCATAACAGGTGAAATAGGTTAATACTTCCAAGCCCTTCTCGCGTTTCAACTTGTCCACCAGTTGGTATGACCCCTTGCGCGTTGACCCCCCTGCTCCAAAGGTCACCGATACGAAATCCGGCTCCAGAGCCGCCAGCTTTTCAATAGCTTTCTCAAGATTGGCAGCAGCCTTTTCAGTTCGCGCCGGGAATAGCTCAAACGACAAAGTAGGTTTCCCCTTCGAAGCCCAGATATCTGTTAACTTCACGATGATCCTCCTAAAAAAAATTTACACAATCCCATCGTAACACAAGCCAGGCCTCCAATCAACCTCCCGCAGGTTGTCAGATAGGACAGCGTAGAGCGATTACCCTGCTGTAAATGGGTGCGGTTTGTACACCTCGCTAAAACCTGCAGGAGGGTTTTCAACTCTTTTGAAATGCGATGGTCTCCCTGTTGAGTGTTGGTCAAAATAATGATGCGATATTTGAACCGCTAAGACGCACGCCAGAGGCGGGCCTATGGTCAGGGCCACACAGTGCGCGCCTTCGCGGTGATTTTTTTTACTCTCCGACATTACCAACACCCAAGAGGGGGACTACCTGAAATGCACTCAACTGAAAATCGCCCAGGAGAGATTCTGAGCGATTCAAATATGGATGAATTGGGTTTCGGAAAACAAACCCTCTGATTACTGGTTGCTACTCACTGACGACTGATCACTGCTCACTCCGCCAGCACAAAGCCCACCCCAACCATCCCCGCCCCGGAGTGGACAGCCAGCCCGGCGGTGAGACCGGCGATCAAAATTTCATCCGGACAGGCGACTCCCTCTCGCAGCAGGGCTTCGAATTCTTTGGCCTGCTCGAGGGCCGCCACATGAACAATGCCCATGCGTTCAACCTGCGCATCTCCTATGGCTTCGGCTGTCAACTCGACCAGACGAGCCCAGGCCTTGCCTTTCGTGCGGATTTTCTCGAGCATATCCAGCTTGCCATCGCGAATAGTCAAAATGGGCTTGACATTGAGCAAATTGGCCATCCCTGCCGCAAGATGCCCAACGCGGCCGCTCATGGCCAGATACTTCAAGGTGGATAAGGCGGCGAAGAAATGCGAACGCGCTTGCATACTTTTGGCAGCGGCGATGATCTCATCACGACCCTTGCCAGCCTGGGCCAACTCAGCAGCTTCTAAGGCCACGAAACCCTGTCCCAGGCTCAGGCTCCGAGAATCGACTACAGTGATAGTTTTCTCAGGCATCAATTCCTTGGCATTGACAGCCGCGCCAAACGTGGCGCTGACCTCGCCGCTGACAGTGAAACAGATCACTTCATCAACGCCAGCCTCGAAGGCAGCCTCGTAGGCTTCCGCGAACTGCCCTGGAGATGGAGCCGAGGTTGTAGGCAATGACCCCTCACGATCGATGCGCTCGAATAACTGTACATCATTGATGTCGATCTCCGTTCTGAAGGATTCTTCCCCAAAAAGGATATTGATGGGCACTTGCCAGATGTTGTACTTGTCCGAGAGATCGAACGGCAGGCTGCAATCAGTATCGGTAACAATAGCTATAGATGACATGATTCCTCCTTTAGTTATTTCGTTTATAACTGCACAACCAAAAAGAATAAATACCCGAAAAAAGGGTGTGCGGGAGGCTTTGCCCCCCCGCACACCCTTTTTTCGGGGTATCTCTTCCTTGGCCTAAATAGTTACCTCCCTCGTATAAAACCAACAAACAGCTCGATAGTTGCGTATCGGGGCAAATCAGTTCAAACGGTTCAGCGCATTTTCCATTTGCTCCAAGGCCCGCTGGATATTCTCAACCGAATTGGCATATGAAAGACGCAAATACCCCTCCCCTCCTGCTCCAAAGGATGATCCAGGCAGCAGCGCCACGCCAGCTTCATCGAGCAGGTAGTTTGCCAGATCAACCGAGGATATCCCCAAAGATTTGATATTGGGGAAGACATAAAACGCGCCCTGGGGTTTCTGACAGGCCACACCGGGCAGGGCGTTCAAACCATCCACGATCACATTGCGTCTTTTTTGATATTCCGCCACGACAAGATCGACTTGCTCTTGAGGCCCAGTCAACGCCTCGATTCCTGCGAACTGAGTGAAGTGGGCTGTGCAACCTACCGAGTGGGTGAGCAACAGACCCACGCGCTTGGCCAGCTCCCGAGGCATGATTCCGTAACCCAAACGCCAACCCGTCATGGCATAAGTCTTAGAGAAACCATCCATGATAAGTGTACGCTCTGCCATCCCTGGTAACGAGTAAATTGAAGGGACTTCCAGGCCATCATAAACAATGCGGGTGTATATCTCATCGGAGAGCACCCAGGCATCATGACGCTGGGCCGCGGCGGCGATATGCTCCAAATCAGCGCTTGGGATGACTCCTCCTGTGGGGTTGCTGGGGGAGTTGAGGATGATCAACTTAGTCTTCTCATTGATCAAACCATCGAAGGCCCCCAAGTCAAAGGAAAAGCTATTCTCCTCTCGGAGAGGCACCGGAACCGGAACGCCCCCGGCAACGCCGATCATGGCCTCATAAGTTGGAAATCCTGGGTTGGGGTAGATCACTTCATCCCCCTCCTCAACCAGGGCTAAGGTTGGGAAGAAGAGATTGGGTTTGGCCCCCGGGCTGACAACCACCTGCCCAGGGTCGATCTCCACATTTAGACGGCGACCCGCCTGCTCGGCAATCACAGCCCTCAAAGCGGGCAACCCTGCCGGAGGTGTGTAGCGGGTCATCCCCTGCTCGATGGCATCCACACCGGCCTGCCGGATATGGGCATAGGTTTCGAAATCCGGCTGACCGATTTCCAAATGGATGATCTCCCGCCCCTCCGCCTCCAGAGCCTGGGCGCGCGCCAATACTTGATATGCCCCCTCGGGTTTCAGATGATGTGTACGTTTGGTGTATGTCATAAATACCATCCCCAGTATTTGTGATCAGGTGGAGTGCACCTTAAAGGTGCGCCCCACCTGATCGCCTAAAAAAACTCGGCCATCAAGCGCATGGGGATCACCGTTGCGCCCACGATCCCAGGACCGGTGTGCACACCTAAAACAGGCGAAATTCGGAGTGTTTCCAACTTGGCAATATCCAGGCGTTCCTTGAGCATCTCAGCAAACTCATCAGCCTTTTCCGCCATCTGCCCGTGCATCACGGACACCCACAGGGGCGAGTCATCCTGATACATCTCAGCCAGGTGATCAACCATCATGGACATGGTTTTGCGCAAAGTGCGCCCTTTGCTAACCGTGCTGTACTTGCCGTCCTCACGGTCCACTCGAATGATGGGCTTGATATTCAACAGTGAACTAGCCAGCGCCTGCACCCGGCCAATCCGACCACCGTGCGCCAAGTATTCCAACGTATCCAGAGTGTAGATCACTTCGGTGTTCTCACGAACACCCTCCAGGCGCTCCATGATGGCTTCCTTTGCCCAACCGGCCTTGTTTGCCAGGGCCGCGGCCAGCACCTGGAAGCGCTGCGCCCCAGAGAGGGTCATGCTGTCGAATACAGTCACTGCCGTTTCGGTCACCTGTTGAGCACCCAGGCGCGCTGACTGAATGGTACCGCTCAGACCAGACGAGATGTGAATGGAGAGAATCTCTTCCCCGGCGTCGATTATCTTACGGTATAGATCAGCAAAAATGCCCGGCGCTGGCTGGGCGGTTGTAGGGATATTCGGGTACATTTTTTGCAGCCGGTCGTAAAACTCATCCGGGCTGATATCCGCCGAATTGGTTTCTCCTTCGGGAAATTGAATATATAGAGGAGCAACTGTAATATCTAGATCATCCACTTCATCCCAAGAGAGGTCAGCTGCACAATCGGTTATAATTTTCATTTCATTATCCTTTCAAATCTAAGTTTATCAACATTCGCTTTCTAGCGAGAGAAATTCCGAAAAAAGGGTGTGCGGGAGGCTTTGCCCCCCCGCACACCCTTTTTTCGGGGTAATCCATTCCAGGTTGTACAGTTACTTAATAATGTCCATTATCCTAACTCTCGGTTCAAGTTTTTGCCTTTGCAGGCCTTGCAGGCTTTAAAATTCGCCCCATGATACCACACACCATAAACCAGTTTTTCTGAGAATTCGCTGAGGTTTTCTCGATCCCACTAATGTGGTTTAATAACCACAACCATCCAATACATATAGGAGAGCTATTTCGTGAAGCCAAACCACTTTCTCTGGTTGATTCCCCTCGTCGCGCTCAGTTTATGGCTGCTCTTGCCAGTACACGCTCTGGCAGACTTCGCAACCCAAACGGCAGACGGTCCCACCGCCCCCACACCGACCCCTATCCCCTTATATCCTGATGATGTTGTGGTCCCGAAGACTCACTTCCCAGGTTTGATTGCTGGCGCCATTGTGATCGTCGTTGTGATCATGGTCGGTGTATTGGTGCGCCCCCGAAAATAGTTGACAATCCAATCTCCCTGAGGTAACCTAGCACCGCCCTTGGATGGGTCCGGCGCGGCAGAAACCTTTGAACTGTGTCAGGTCCGAAAGGAAGCAGCACTAAGGAGGATCTTCTGGGTGCCGCCGGGGTGCCTGTCCAAGGGCTTTTTCCCACAAGTAAAATTCATCTAATGTTCCGGAGTTGAACTTCGGCACATTCATTTCCTGCTAGTCGGGGTTGGGGCAGTTGGGCTGCGCGTCGCATTAGTAAGTTTGGGGTGTGATAAAATCACCACAAGAATATCACTGAGAGAAAACACAAATGGCATCCGGAAATCGTTGGATTGTAACCGACCAGCACGGAAATAGTATTTATCTAACCGAAGAACGTTGGGAACATATCATTGAGCCAATAAACCACCCTGAAATGGCTAAATTTGAAGAAGAATTGAAAGATACCATTCGGTTAGGACAGCGGAAACAAGACCCTAGCAATCCACAGAAATATCGTTACAGCATGGCATTTGATAATCTTGCGGAATATAATACGCATATCATCGCGATTGTTCTTTATCGGTTTCGAGAGCAGGCAGCAGAAATCATACCCAACAATTACATTGTTACTGCCTATCAGAAAGAGATAGGATAAGAAATATGAATAAAACACCCAATTTTAATTACGATGAGATTAGCGACACTTTATACGTATCCTTTGAGCCAGGAGTACAAGCTACCGGTATCGAATTGAATAACAATATCCTATTACGAATTGATAAGGAAAACCGTAAAGTCATCGGAATTACATTCTTCGACTATTCACTTCTGGCACAAAAAGCTGATTTTGGGCCGCGCAGTTTCCCTCTTACAGGACTTCTTCATCTGTCGGCAGAATTGAGGGAGTTAGTATTAGAAATTCTACAAAGTTCTCCTGTGGCGGACATTTTATCTCTTTCCACATATACTCCCTCGTATTCTGAGCCTATTCCTATCACATCCTTGCATCAAGTTCCAACAGCAATAGCTGGTTGAGCTAATTGTTTGAAACTCAATGAGCAGCCAACCCTGTTAACGGTAACCGAGCTTTGCCCGGAGAGTATCGGCGCGATTTACCAAGCTTGGCCAGGGTAGCGCAGCAGTCGGAGCCGACATGCCCAGCAACTGAAACTCTCGTTAGGGCTTCCCATTTTGTTTGCCATTGTCGTCGGAATCTGAACCTTTAGTACCGTCCTGATTCTGCCCCGGGCTTTGATCAGTCTGGTTTTGCCCTCCTACAGGCGTGCACAGGCCAGATTGAGCACAATCTTCTGAGCCGCTCTGCCCAGAGGATGTGGACGTATCGCTCCTTTGACCATCCTCAGCGCCGCTATTGCCACTCTCCCCATTACCATTCTCGTTATTCCCACTGCCAGCATTACCACCATCACCAAGTCCACCACTTGACTCAGGAATCAGGATTTCTTCTTGTCCCGACGTATCTGCTTGTTGCCCATTTCCCTGAGAATCTCCTTGCGCTTGCTGATTACCAAACTGAGTTTGGAAGAAACCGGGATCATCTAATGCTGTTTGCGCTATCTGATGCTGGCCTTCCAGCATCGCATGGATTTGCACAAGCTGCGGGTCAGCATTCTCTGGCTGATTGGTTTGTAGTTTCTCCATCACCTGGACAAGCTCTCTCAACCGAGATTGGACCTGCAATAATGCGCTTTCATCCATCCCAGCAGCGAGTTGAAGCATCAAGTAGGTCTGGACTTGCAAGCGGTTTCCAAGATCTTCCGGTAGTGCCTCACCATTTTCAACCAACTGGGTTATTTCAGCGACTCTTCGCTCGTTAAACTGAGTGAGCAAATCAAGCTGCTCCCGGGGGTCATCTGACAGTTCTAATCTCACATCCTCACTGAAAAGCTTTACAGGATATAGAGGACTCGCTGGCAAGCTATCCTGTGCCGCATAAACGGTAGCGGCGGCGCCTCCTCCTAAAAGCAACCCCATAGCTAGAACGACAGCAATAAATGTGCTGAACATAGTACGACGCTCCTTTCCTTGAAATAGTGGACTGCGTGCTGCATTTCTCCTCTTAAGACGTCGAAAGGGCGTTTGAGATACGGGTTGATAAGGCGAACTCTTCAAATCTGCTACTTGCTTCGAGAAACGCGCCCGTCCCCGTTCGGCTTTGACTGGATCCCGAGCTGGAGAATCCCGCAAGTGATCAAATAAAGGTTTCAATTCGTTCAACTAATCATCAGAGTCTCTCATGTCAAACTCTCCTCGCCTAAAAACAGCATTCGTCGTAAAGCCGCCAGGCCGCGATGCTGAAGAGCTTTCACTGCGCCAATACTCTTATTCAGCGCAGCAGCAATTTCAGCATTCGACCAATCCTCGATATACTTCAAAACAATCACCTGGCGTTGCTCTGGGGTTAGCTGAAAAAGAGCTGCACGCAAATGCTCCTTTTGATCCTCGATCATGACCTGCTCTTGTG